>JBDHKE010000015.1:46434-51886 GCA_039586555.1 Gemmatimonadota bacterium
GAGCTCGGGAGGGTTCCAGCGAGGCGAAACCGGGATGAACCAGGCGACCCAGACCATAGGTGGGTCAATCCCGACGCCCGCCTTTTACACCCTTTCGGTCCGGTTCTCGTTCTAGATCAAACCGATTGGAACGGAGGCCGAGACACGTGAACGAAAGGGAGAGAATGATGAGAAGGATAAGGATATTGAGAGAGACCCGGGTCCTGGGGGCGACGCTGGCCCTCGTGGTCCCGTTTGCTGCCTGCAATTTTGACGTCACCAACCCGGGCCCCGTGCAGGACGAGTTCCTGAACGACTCGGACGCCTTCGAGGCGGTGGTCAACGGAATGGGGCGGGACCTGTCGGACGGACTCAACTACCTGGCCTTCCACGGCTCCATGGTGGTGCGGGAACTCTTCCCCACCGGGGGAACGGGGCAGTTCGGAATCAGTCCCCGAAATGCGGACGGATTCCTGGATGCCAACGACCAGGGCACCCCGTGGAACCTCACGCAGAGGGCTCGCTGGGTCGCCGAGGACGGGCTCCGGAGGTTCGCCGAGAACATGGAGGCCAGTGAGTTCTCCCGCTCCGAGATGGTGGCCCAGGCGCACCTGTGGGCCGGATACTCGAACCGGGCGTTGGGCGAGAATATGTGCCAGGCCGTGATCGACGGCGGCGCTCCTCTTCCTCGGAGCACCTTCCTCGAGAGAGCCGAGCAGCATTTCTCCGACGCCATCGACGTGGCGAGCGCGGCCGGGAGCTCCACCATCGCCACGGCCGCCCGGGCCGCCCGGGCTTCGGTCCGCGTCCAGCTGGGCGATTGGCCTGGAGCCGTGTCGGACGCCGGTGGCATAGCCACCAGCTTCGTCTATGAGATGCCCTACTTCGACCGGGGAGACCAGTCGGAGTACAACCGGATCGCCCACGCCAGCGCGAACGACCCGTACAAGACCCACACGGTATGGGGCACGATCTACGCGGACTACTACCTGGCCAGCGGAGACCCGCGCGTCGCCTGGGTAGATACGGGCCTTCCAGGGGACGGGGGCGTCGCCTGCTGTGGGCAGGTACCGTTCTACCAGCAGATCAAGTTCCCGGACAAAGACGCACCCATCACCCTCTCCAGCGGAGCCGAGATGCGCCTGATCGAGGCCGAGAACGCCTTGATAGGGGGCAGCTGGGAGAGCGCCCTGTCAATCATCAACGACCTGCGGGCCGTTTACGGGGTAGACCCGTGGACGGCTTCCGGGTCCGCCGAAGCCTGGGCCCGCCTCAAGCGGGAGCGCGGCATCCAGCTCTGGCTCGAAGGGCGTCGGCTCGGCGATTTCTACCGTTGGAACCAGGAGGGCACTCCGGGAGCTCTGGATCCCCTGGAGATATTGAGCCCGGAATCGTACCTGTTGAACCAGGATCTCTGCTTCCCGATTCCGGACGGCGAGAGGGACACGAACCCAAACGTCAGCTGATCCACGCTGATTCCTCCTCCCCACCGGCCCCGGCAGGACTCGGACCGGTGGGGAGGTTGCGTCCCCAGAGGAAGAGGGGACTCCCGGATCGCACCGGGTCTTCGCTATTCTTATAGGGTGGGCTCTCAGTCTGGCCGTTCCTCAGGAAGGAGCATTACGGAGCACCGTCATGGCATCCATCAGGGTATCCACCCGGGCGCTCGTCGTGCTGGCCCTCCTGGCCGCTCCCGCCTGCTACACCTACAGCCCCGGATCGGTGGAGAGTATCACTCCCGGGGAGGAGGTCCGCGTGCGTGTCACCCGGGAGGCCGCGGCGCGCTTGGAGCCCGCTCTGGCGTCGCAGGAAACGACACTGGAGGGGCAGGTCGTGCGTGCCGAGAACGGCTCTCTCTGGCTCGATGTCATCAGCGCCTCCCGCCACATCGGCTTCCATGTCGAACGGATGAGCCAGACGGTGAACCTGGAGGATGCTGAGACCTTGACGGTGGAGATCAAGACCCTGGATCGACCTCGGACGTTCGTTGCGGTTGGAGTGGTCGCACTCGTCTCGGGGGCCATCGCATGGAAGGCCTTGAGCGGTGAATCCGGCGGAAACACGAGCCAGGGGCCCGGTGGCCAGCCGTCCGACGACCGCATCGTCCGTTTCTTTCCCTCCATCCGGCTTCCCATTCGACCGTTCTGACGTCGAAGCGGTGCGCTACGGGTGTTCTGGGCAGCCTCGAACCCCTGATCCCTGAGCTTTCGTTCGGTAACGCAGCGTAGGTCCCACCGTCACGCCCTATCTGTTCGCCCCACGCGTGGACCCCTACCTTCCCATCTGGCACAGAAGTCGTGCTCCTCGAACCGTGGGAGTTGAAGGATCATGTCCACACGATGGATGTCGCTGTTGACCTTCCTGCTCGCCTCAGTCTCGCCCGCCGCCGGCCAGGGACGGGACTACGTCCTGGTGGCGGATCTGGCCGTCGACGGACTCGGCAACCCCATCC
The DNA here is from genome assembly GCA_039586555.1 of Gemmatimonadota bacterium. Classification (GTDB taxonomy): domain Bacteria; phylum Gemmatimonadota; class Gemmatimonadetes; order Longimicrobiales; family Gaopeijiaceae; genus JBDHKE01. The sequence goes on from JBDHKE010000015.1 coordinate 48,866, forward strand.
CGAACCCGATCGTCGTCGTCAGAGGAAACGTCATCCAGTCCATCGGCTCCTCACAGGAGGTCCCCGCGGGCGGGGAGGTGATCGATCTGCGGGGCTTCACTCTCCTTCCCGGCCTCATCGACGGCCACCTGCACATCGCCGCCAGCTTCGAGCGCGGAGATGGTGGGCCGATGACCGCACTCTTCGGAGCGCGGAACGCCCGCAGCCTGTTGATGAGCGGGTTCACCACCGTACGCAGCCTCGGAACCGCCACCGGCGCGGTAGTCGAGCTCCGGGAGGCCATCCGGGAAGGTCTCGTTCCCGGTCCCCGGCTCCTGGTTTCCGGCGAAGGCATCACCGACCGCGTGGCTCCGGGAGAGGAGGGCGACCGGGTAGAGCTCGACGGCCAGCCCGCCGACGAGAAGACCCTTAGAGGCCTGGTGCAGGAGCGCACCGCTGCGGGCGTGGATTGGATCAAGGTGTTCGCGACGCGCAGCAGCCGCTCGGGTGGGACCCCGGTGTACTCACAGGAGCAGCTCGACTGGGTCGGCGACGAGGCCAGAAACCAGAACAGGCCGGTCTCGGCCCATGCACACGCCCCGGAGGGAGCTCGAAGGGCCATCCTCGCCGGAGCCCGTACCATCGAGCATGGCGCTCTCTTGGACGAGGAGACCCTGGATCTCATGGTGGAGCGAGGAACCTATTACGTGCCCAACCTCTACCTGGGTGAATACTACGTCGAGCACGCGGATCGATTCGGCTTCTCGGAGGAGGCCATCCGCTACACGCGCGAGTTCCTCCCCATCCGCACAGGAGTGTTCAGCAGGGCGGTGGAAAAGGGGGTGAAGATCGTCTTCGGCACCGACGCCACCGCAGGGTGGATCTGGTCGGGGAACACCGCCATCGAGTTCCAGCGGCGCCACGCGGCCGGCCAATCGAACCAGGACGCCATCATCAGCGCCACCACCCGGGCCGCGGAGGCCTTGTTCCTGGAAGATCGGGGCAACCTGGTCGAGGGGTTGCTGGCAGACGTCATCGCCGTGGAAGGGAATCCCCTGGAAGACATCGGAGCTCTCGGGAGGGTGGTGTTCGTGATGAAGGATGGGCGGATCTTTCGACGTCCCCATCCGGGAGGCTGATCGCAATGGCCGCCAACCCACAGCCTCGTCCCACACGGAGATTCTCCATGCCCAGAGTCGCGACGATCTGCGGGCTGTCCTGCCTGGCCCTGACCTCTCCGGCCCTGGCCCAGGATACTCAGCTGGTTCTGGTGTCCGATCTCGCCATCGATGGACGCGCAAACACCATTGCCCATCCCGTCGTCGTCGTGGAGGGCAATCGCATCCGATCCGTCACGTCCTCCACCGAGAGGCCCGAGGGAGCCCGGGTCGTCGACCTGACCGGAACCACGATCCTCCCCGGGCTCATCGACACCCACGTCCACATCACCGCGAATTTCCACGCGGAGCCCGGCCTCGCCATCGAGGCCCTTTACGGCGCCCGCAACGCCGAGAGCATGCTGATGTCTGGCTTCACCACCGTACGAAGCCTCGGGAGCCCAACCGATGCGGCCGTCGCCCTTCGAGACGCCATCGAGGCGGGACTCGCACCGGGACCGCGGCTCCTCGTATCAGGCCAGTGGATCGGGTGGGATGAGCTGGTGGGGCAGGAGGACGAGCGCGTGGCCCACGGCGAGCGACCCTCGGACGAACGCGACATCCGGACCATGGTGAGGGGGCGTGTTGCCGCCGGCGTGGACTGGGTCAAGGTGATGGCCACACTGAGCAGTCGGGCGGGCGGTGGGCCGGTTTTCTCACAGGAGCAGCTGGACTGGCTCGTGGACGAGGCGGAAAAGGCCGGCAAGCCCGTCTCGTCCCACGCCCACGCCCCGGAGGGAGCCCGCCGGTCGATCCAGGCGGGCGCTCGAACCATCGAGCACGGGGCTCTCCTGGACGACGAGACCCTGGACCTCATGGTGGAGCGGGGGACGTACTACGCCCCCAATCTGTACCTGGGAGAATACTACGTGGAACACGCGGACCAGATGGGCTATTCCGGGGCCGCCCTTCAGTTCACGAAGGATTTCCTTCCCATCCGCACCGGTGTCTTCACGAGAGCCGCGGAGAAGGGCGTCAAGATCGTCTTCAGCACCGACGCCAACCGAGGCTGGCTGTGGGAGGGGACCACGGCCATCGAATTCGAACGGAGGGTAGTAGCCGGGCAGTCCACCAGAGATGCAATCATCAGCGCCACCACGCGGGCCGCAGAGGCCCTCCTCCTGGAGGACAGAGGCGACCTGAGAGAGGGCCTGCTAGCGGACCTCGTCGCTGTGGAAGGGAATCCCCTGGAAGACATCGGAGCTCTCGCTAGGGTGGTGTTCGTGATGAAGGATGGGCGGATCTACAGGCACCCGTAGATCGCCAGGTGGCTGGGTCGGCCCCGCATCCTGGGACCCGGACGAGCAGGTCCGCCGCTCCCGGCTCGCCACCGGGGCACCTCCCGGGCTCCGCCACGCCCAGGCCCTCGCAGCGTAGGGGAGGTGTCGGCCCCGCCGCCAGCCTGCCTGCCCGGGTTCACCGGAAGACGGCGAGATCGACGCGCACGATCCGGTCGTCACCCTCACGGGCTCTCCCCCGTCCGTCCCGGTTGCTGGTGGACAGGTAGAGCATGCCATCCGGTCCCACTTTCACGGCTCGGATGCGCCCGAGCTCCCGGAAGAAGTGGACGACGAGCTCCTCGTCCCCACCGGGGGTGAGTCGGACCTGATATAGTGCTTCTCCCCTCAGCCCGCCGAAGAAGAGACTCCCCTGGCGGAAGGCCGTGCCGGAAGGAGCCCAGGTGACGTCCGGGCCCGAGTGGAGCACCGGCCGGCGCATGTCTCCCTCGGACTGGTCACCCTGGATCAGGGGCCAGCCGTAGTTCACCCCCTTCTCGATCCGGTTGAGCTCGTCGAGACCGGAGGACAGACCCGAGCGCCCGTGCTCGGTGGACCAGAGTCGGCCCTCGTCATCCCAGGCAAGACCCTGGGGGTTTCGGTGTCCG
>JBDHKE010000101.1:0-13816 GCA_039586555.1 Gemmatimonadota bacterium
GGGATCCCGAGCGACGGCTACCTGCCATGGGCCGTCGCGCAGGTGGCAGGCACCAGTGCCACGAGCTGCAGCGGAGGTCTCTAGGCGCCGAGTGGCCCCGCTCATCGACACCTCCATCTGCGAGGCCGGCGCATCGAGCATCGTGGTCCAGAACAGCACCTTCACCGGTGTCGGCCGGGGGGTGAAAGCCAGCGGTCCGAAACCCAACGCATCGGTGCCCAACAACACCTTCGAAGGGCAACAAGGGAGTGCGGTCGAGGGCAAGTTCACCGAATTCTCGGACAACCGCTTGCTCACCTGTGCGAACGACTGCGTGAACTTCAGCGCCCAGTGCGGGTCCACGGTGGTGCGGGGCAATCACATCACCGTCGATCCCAATCATCCGGACCAGCCGGGGGGGTAGGCACCGCGGTGTGGGCAGCGGACATGACCCAGTTCACCTTCGAGGACAACCTCATCGCGGGGCTGAGCACCACAGAGTTGCCCATCGAAGGCCAGGTGGTGTTCCTCCACGGGGTCGATGACGCGATCCTGAACACCAACACGGTGAGCGGTGCCCAGGGCCTGTTCAAGGCTTTTCAACACGCTGGAACGGTGACGTGGGCCAACAACGTGCTCGACTCGGCCTACAAGGTGTTCCACGACGAGACCGACGGCGGCACGTCTGGACTTGCCCCGGTTCAGTGGACGGTCTAGCATTTTCGCCTAAGGCCGCAGGATTGTGTCTCCTCTCGTAGCTCACGGGAGAGTGGTAGGCGAGGGCTGAGTGTCGGCGGTGCGGATTGTACCAGAGGCCGTCGCTGCGGATCCCCTCATCCAGCTCGGCCTGCCTCACCCAGTTCCGAATCGCCTGGGCCGACGCCTCAAACTCTCGACCCAGCTCCTCCGGTGTTGGCCCCGCCCACACCAGCTCCACCACCTGCCGGCGAAACTCGGGCGGATAGGGACCTCGTGTCCTCGGCATCGTGGACTCCTCTTCCCCAAGTCTTTAGGTGTCCACGAAACCGGGTCAACATCGCGGCCGCGTTCTGAAGGAGTGTGAGCCAGAGGCACGTGAGGTTGGCACCCACCCGCCTCCTGGCGAGTGCCTACTCCAACCCCCAGACCTGCGTCTCCGGCTGAAAGGCGGCCCAGGCGAACCAGAACGCCACGTAGGCCTCGGGAAGCTGCTGAAGGCGCTCCCCGGCCAGGGTGCCCTCTGACGCCTCGCCGCGCAGGTTCCAGGTCGACTCGGTCTCCCGGTCGACAATCTTGTTGTTGCGAACCTCGAAGCTCAGGGTCTGGCTCTCAACGGACCTGAGGTAAGCGATGGCTCCCTGCAGATCGGGATCCCAGAACACCACGACAGGGTCCTGGGCGACCTGTGTGTGTACCACCCGGGTCTCTCTTCCCAGGAGCTCGAAGGGTAATGCGATACCGCCTCCGGTACCCAGTGGAATACCCAGCACCCTCTCCTTGGGTGGTCGTCGGGGATCGATTCCGTCTTGGGGGAAGAGGAGTCGACTGTTGTTTAGCCGTTCGTAGTCGCCATAAGGGTACACCTCGTAGGGCCGGTCCCACCCCGTCTCTCCGGAGATGATCCGGGTGCGGGGGTGGAGGCGCTGCCAGCCCTCCCACGTGATGTCCACCGATGGATAAAGGGGAAGCTTCAGCCCGGTCTCCGGGCCGCATGCACCCTCCCTCATCATCTGCGGGAAGAGGCTCGACTCCGCTCTGCGGTCGTAGAGGATGAGGTTGTTCCGGAAGAGCAGGCCGGACACACCCAGCTCCGCATCTTCCACGACGCTGCGATCGAAGACGATTCCAGAGCCGGTGAGCGGACAATAGGTCACCGCCAGCTTGAAATCACCGAAATCGAAGTTCACGATTTCGTGCCACCAGAGAATGTTGTGCGGCACCGCGATGTACAGCTCACCCACACGGATGCCGATCACACGGGATCCGGACGACACGTAGCTCGCGCCGGAGTCGTCTGCCCGGACGAGGTCCGGATCGGTGAGTGCCGGAATCCCATCCCGCCCCACCCCGCCGTCGGACACCTCCGCCAGTGAAATGGTGCAGCCTTGCTGGGGGCTGTCGGCAATGTTGCCCGGTTGCCCTTCATCGAACGTGGGAGAGGCATCGTTGCAGGATGCCAAGAGCAGCAGCATCGTCACCCCGAGGAAGTGCGAGGATCGATCGGGTCTCGGGCAACACACCGTGGATCGTCGTCGGGCCATGCAGAATCTCGGAGTCTCAGGTTCGTTCTTCCTGTTCGTTGTTCCTGAGAAAGCCGTTTAGCAGTGACGGGGTTCCAGCGGGGCGCCGGATGCGCTCCCTCGCTGCCCAAGTGTTCGAGGACTTCCTAGGGGGGCTCCGGGTTGGAGATGGCTAGGTTTTGGCAGCCCCCCTTACGCTTCCTGGCTCGCGAGGGGGCGTGTTGACATGGATGCGGAGTTGGCGGGCGGACACCAGGGATGCCGCTTCCGGCGCGCAGGAGTCCAGAGCTCCGAGGCGGACTTCGCTATCCGGGAGCCTTCCCTCCCTATCGACCGGGGAGGCCGTCAGGAAGCAGGTGCTGGAAGAAGTCGCACTGCATGCACGTCGCCTTCTTGTCCTCCCACGAACGGAGCCTCTTCCCCTGGCAGATATTCCCAGTCAGCAGCCAGCACAGGTGCCCCTGTCTCGACTTGTAGACGAGGCAGCCCCTGCGGTCATCTTCGGAACAGTCCATCACATCCCAGCACACGTTCATGGCGAGATTGGCACCATGACGGCTCGCCAGAAGTAGCAGGAGAACTGCTTTCTCGACTGCAGGACTGGGTTTGCGCCAGCCCTGTTCACAGCTTTGAACGGTCCGTTGGGAAACCCCGATCAGATCCGCGAGCTCGGCCTGGCTCAGTCCGAGTTCTCTGCGCACGGCTTTGAGGTCGATGTAGGTGTCTGCCGCCACGTGGACTACCTGCAACGGTCGGATCGCATCTGTCACAAAGTGATGCTAACGTGTCCGCACCCCTGACTCAAGGACAACGTCCGCCGAACTGGATGGTCCCCGGCCCGGGGTCGCGAGCCCGCATTCATGTTGCCGAAGCCATGGAACCGTAGTACTATCACTCTGTGATAGACGTGATGTGATGCCCATTGGCGCAGCAGGTTGGTCAGCGGGGTCGTGAGCGGTGCCGGTGGGCCGTAGTTGGGCATTTCCCGTCATGTCCGGAGTCATCTCGGGAACTTCCGCCTGCTCAACCACGCCCGCCGCTCCCACCCGCTCTGTCGTCGAACCCACGGGGCTGGCTCGTCTTGGGCCAGGTCAGAGGAAGATGAATTCCAGGGCCGCCGGGCTCTCGATGCGCACGGGCCTGCGGCTGGGTGGTTCACTAATAGTCCCCAACAGGCAAGTCTGGAGATACGTGAATGACCACCGCGAGCCAATTCCTCGGCGACAATGCCAACGGGTCGGAAGACATACCCGACCGTGACGCTCAGGCGGAAGACGAGTTCTTCGGCAAAGCCCTGATCGCCCTCGGGGCGGTCATACTCCTGCCGCTTGTTCTGATCTGCGCCGTCGTTGCCGTCATCGTGACCCTTGGGATTACAGGGTTTGCCGGCTGATCGGGTGCCGATGCGGCACCCTGTCTCGCCGACTCGCACCTCGAAGCCGAAGACGCACGCGCACGCTGTGTCATCGTATCCTGGCGGTGGCCACTGGCGTTGGATTCGCAGGCAACCCGACTGAAGTAGGATCGTCCATCGATCCGGTCCTCGGCGCCCTGCCCACCCCGTTCCTGCTTCTCGCCATACAGCCCAAGCACACGACCGGGCCCAACTGGCCCAAGAAGCCGATAGCTGTCCGCCACTGCCCTTGGCCCCTCATCGCAGCTGGCATTCCCTTGTTGTGTTCTGGGCTCCTGCGTCAGCCCGGCAGGTGGAGGAGCAGATGCACCGGCTCGCGCCGCTCCGTCTCGGGCCCGAGATTGAATACTCCCCCATCGCGGAGCGAGCCACGAATGAACCAGGTCGCCTTCATCACCGGCGCCTCTTCCGGGCTGGGCCGTGGCCTGGCCGTGCGCATGGCATCGGACGGGTGGTCTCTGGGGCTGGCGGCCCGGCGCGTCGACGAGCTGGAGAGAACTGCGGAAGCCGTCCACGACACGGGAGGTCGCGCCGTGGCCCTCCCCTGCGACGTTGCGTTAGCCGAACGGGTGAAGGAGGCCGTTGCCCGGTGCGAGCAGGAGCTGGGGCCGATCGATCTGGTCGTGGCCAACGCCGGGATCAGCGGCACCATCTGGCCCGAGACCCTCGATTCTCCGGCGGTGGACCGCGTCTTGAGGACTAACTTCATGGGCACCGTGAACGCCGTGTCGGCGGTCCTCCCCGGGATGCTGAAGCGGGGACGGGGCCAGATCGTAGGGGTGAGCAGTATCGCCGGGTACCGCGGCCTGCCGGGACGCTGCGCCTATTCCGCCAGCAAGGCGGCCCAGGCGAACTTCCTGGAGAGTCTTCGTCTGGACCTCAGGGGAACGGGGATCCGGGTCACCGTGCTCTGCCCCGGGTTCGTCCGGACCCCCTTGACCGCCACCGGTGACTACCCGAAGCCGTTCATGCTCGATCTGGAACCGGCGGTAGAGCGCATGTACCAGGCGATCCGGAAGGGCAGAGGGAGGTACGCGTTTCCCCTTCCTTTGGCCTTGCTGGCGGGGCTGGGGAGGATCTTTCCCACATGGCTCTACGACCTCCTCGCGGGTCGCTTCAGGCGGGAGCTGCCCCCGGGGCTCGGGCCGCGCTGAGGACGACCAGGCGGATCTACCCACCGTCCGTTCCGGATGACGCGGGGGTGTGGCACGAGCGAGAAGCGGTCCCGCGCTACCCTCTCCCCTCGCAGCGTCTTAGCCTGCCGCCTCAGGGCTCCCGGTAGACGACGCCCCCCTTCATGACGAAACGCACCCGCCGCAGGGCCGAGATGTCCTCCAGCGGATCGCCCTCCACGGCGACCAGATCTGCCAGGAGCCCCGGCCGGATCGAGCCGAGGCGGTCGTCGATCTCCAGGATGCGTGCGTTGCCCGAAGTCGCGGCCCGAAGGGCGTCCGGGACGGGCATTCCGTACTCCACCATGAGCTCGATCTCCCAGACGTTGTTGCCGTGGGCGAACACCCCCACGTCACCCCCGAAGCACAGCGGCACGTCTTCCTCGAGGGCCAGCAGAAACGTCGACTTCTTCTGCTGGATTCGTTGGGGGTCGGGATCGGTGCCCTTCCTCCAACCCCCGTACGCGGAGATCGCCTCGACGGCGGCCAGCGTGGGGCAGAGCGCCACTCCGCGCTCCGCCATCAGGCGAAACACCTCCCGGGTCCCTCCATCTCCGTGCTCGATGGTCCGGACACCGGCTTCTACGGAGCGGCGCATGCCCTCGGCCGTTGCGGCGTGAGCCACGACGCGGCGCCCCGAGCTCTCCGTCACCTCCACGATGGTCCTCAGCTCGTCCAGCGTGAACGAGGGCTGCGCCGTGCCATCGGGTCCCCACCGGTAGTCGGAATAGACCTTGACCCAATCGGCGCCCCGCCCGATCTGGTCCCGCACGACGCGGACCAGATCGTCGTACCCGTCCGCCTCCTCGGCGCCTTTGGGGAGGTCGTACTCGGCCGCACCCTTGGGGTTGTAGCTGCCGGTGGCCACCACGGCACGGGTGGTCACGATCATGCGGGGCCCCGGAATGATTCCTCGGTCGATGGCCTCCTTGAGACCCACGTCCGCGTAGCCGGCTCCCTCGGTGCCCAGATCGCGCACCGTGGTGATGCCCGACTGCAGAGTCCGGCGCGCGTGTACGGTGGCTCGCGCGACCCGAAGCGCCTCCGATTCCAGAAGGACCTGCTCGGTCCAGGGCGTCTGGTCGTAGGGGTAGAGCAGAAGATGGGAATGACCTTCGATGAGGCCCGGCAGGAGCGTCAGCTCCGGGAGCGCCACCTCCCGAGCTCCGCGCGGGACCGTGATCTCCCCCCGTGGTCCCGCGGCCGTGATGCGCTCGCCCTCGACGAGAACCACCCAATCTCGATGCAGGACGTCGGTGATTCCATCGTACAGGGCGCCCGGGTGGAGCACGATGGGGGCCGTGGACTGGGCGGAGGCGTGCGAGGCGGCCACCAGGAACAGGAGCCAGCTCGCCGTCCGTCTGAGCGCCATGGCGGGCAAGCGGGAACGAATGGATCTCATGGTTTTGCCAGTAGGAAGCATGGTCTTGCGAGTGAGGGGCCACGTGAACGAGCGTTGTTCCAGGCGTCAAGATCGCACAGGCTGCTCCTCCCATCAAACCGGTTTCGCCAGCAGACCATCGGTGGGTATCTTGATGTCTTCCTCTGAAATCCGGACGGGCGCGAACCACCATGAGCAATCGTGCAGGCGTACTCCTCGAGGGGAGAAGAGCGTGGATGGAGCGGATGCTAGGAAGATCCCTCCACCGAAGGACGGGTGGCAGCCCACCCGGTTCCCCCGAGCAGAGGGCCTATCTCCGGGAATACGCCGAGGAGTTGTACTGGAACGAGCTGGAGTGGGAGAGCCTCACCGGTGAGGAGGTCCTGGACCGGGGGCACTTCACGGAGCTGGCCTTCCCGGGCTTCCTCGCGTTCGTCCGCGGCCTCCTGCTGGAAGAGGTTATGCCGGACTCCAAGGCGCCGGCAGAGCCCCGCCCCGAGGTGGTGGAGGACACCCTCACATTCCTCGCGGGCCGGGTGGTGGAGTTGGAGGAGGAATTGGCACAGGGCCCGCCCGCCGAGCCGGAGAAGTCCAGGCTGGCCCTCACGCTCACGAATCGCCTCATCAACGTGGTGATGACGCACCTCTACGAGGTCAGCGCGGAAGAGCTCGAGGAGCTGGAGCGGGAACTGGAAGCGGGTTAGCCCCGATTCGATGATCGTCCTCTCCTTTCGTCGACCCGGCCGAGCCTACATGGCCGGAGCTCCCCTGCTGATCGCCCATCGCGGCGGTGCCAGGCTGGCGCCCGAAAACACGATGGCAGCGTTCCGCTCCGCGTGTGAGGATTGGGACGCCGACATGCTCGAGATGGATGTCCGTGCCACGGCAGACGGAAGGATCGTGGTTCTCCACGACGCCTCTGTGGACCGGACCACGAACGGGTCCGGGGCCATTGCGGATCTCCGGTGGGACGACGTCCGTGAGCTGGACGCGGGCTACCACTTCCGCGACCTCGACGGCGATCACTCGTTCCGGGGAAGGGGAGTGACCATCCCGCTTCTCGAGGAGGTCCTCGAGTCCTTCCCTCGCGTGCGGCTCAACGTCGACGCCAAGGCGCCCGGGGCGGCTCCCGGGCTGGTGGACCTCATCCGCGCCTTCGGTGCTCATCAACGGGTCCTGGTGGCAGCGGAGAGTGAGGCGCACCGGGCTTCGGTCCGGGATTACGAGGGGCCCTGGGGCGCCTCCGCGGCGCAGATCAGGCGGTTCTTCGCGTGTCACCGGTTTCCCGTAGCGCGAGCGTACACGCCCAGAGCGGACGCCCTCCAGGTCCCCGATGTGTGGCAGGGACGTCAGGTGGTGTCTCCCGCCTTCGTGCGAGTGGCGCACGCGAAGAACATCCCGGTGCACGTCTGGACGATCGACGAACCCGAGGACATGCGTCGTCTGATCCGTTGGGGGGTGGACGGCATCCAGTCGGATCGCCTGGACCTTCTGGCTCAGGTCCTGGTCGAGGAGGTGGGTCGACCCTTCCCTCCGGCCCTGAGGGGGAGTCCGGGCGGTCCTGCCCTGCCGCCGGCGCGCATCCAGGCTTCGCCGTCGCGGCGCAGCGCCACGGCAGCGCCCGAGGAGGGGCGGGAGTCATGAACGCCGGCCCCCGTGCCTCGCTCCAATCCCGCTTCCCGGAGCACGTGCGGGCACGGGCCCTCTTCCGGGACGATGAAGGCGTCCTGGTAGCCCTCTCCGGCGGTCTCGACTCCACCGTGCTCCTCCACCTCCTCCTCTTCGCCTCCGGGGTGCCGAGAGTGCGGATCCAGGTGGCGCATTTCGACCATCGGATGAGAGACGGCAGCCGGGACGACGCCCTCTGGGTCCGGGGACTGTGTCGGGCGTGGCGTGTCCCTTGCACGGTGGGCTGTGCCGAGGATCCGCTGACCACTGAGGAGGATGCCCGGATCGCTCGCTACGAGTTTCTGGATCGCGCGCGAGTGGCAGCGGGATGTGATTGGGTCACCACCGCCCACCACGCGGACGATCAAGCCGAAACGGTACTGTTCCGGGTCTTGAGGGGAACGGGGCTGCGGGGGCTCCGGGGAATCCCCGAGGTGGTGCGGCCCTCGGGCCTCGTGCGTCCTCTCCTCCCGTTTTGGAGGGCCGAGCTGGAGGGGTATGCGGCCGAATTCGGGATCGTGCCTCGCCTCGATCCGTCGAACCGCGACATACGGTTCGCCAGGAACTTCATCCGGCACGAGCTGATCCCCAGGGTGGAGGAGTCACTCGCGCCGGGGGCTCGTGCGGCGCTGGTGAGGCTCGCGCGCACCGCGGCGGGGCTGGAAGAGGCTTTCGACTCCGTGCTGCCGGCCCTGGTAAGCACGCTGGCGACGGAGGACGGAGAGGGAGGGATGGTGATCGAAAGAGACCGACTCCTGGCTCACGAGCCGGTCATGGTCGGGGAGGTCCTCCGGGAGCTCCTCCGGCGCCTCGGGAAGGGCCTCGACGAGGCCGGAACCCGGGCGGCACTGGAGTTTACTAGCACGGGCGCGAGCGGCCGCATTCTTCAGCTTCCGGGCGGGATCACGCTCTCCCGGGAATTCGATCGTTTCCATCTCCGACCTCCGCGTGAGGTTGGTGTGGATCGTCCTCTCTTGATCGAGAACCCCGGCGCGGGACATGGGGCCTTTCAGGTCGGTGGCCGGCGAATGACGGCGCACTGGTCGCTCGGTGAGTGCCGTGCGGGGACATGGGTCGAGGGATTCTCTTCCCGAGAGCTGGTCTTTCCCCTCATCTTGAGGGGGAGAGAGCCCGGCGATCGGGTGTCATTCCCGTACGGAACGAAGAAGCTCAAGAAGGTGTTGTCGGAGTCTCGGGTGCCGGACTCCGAAAGGGCCAGAACTCCGGTACTGGCCGAGTGGGGAGGCGAGGTCTTGTGGGTTCCAGGGATCACCCGCTCGTGTCGAGCGCCTCCCGCGGGCGGCGAGACCCTGACCGTGGCGATTTCAGATGCTGACGACCGCTGAGAATACCGCGAAGCTCGGGGGGCGGACTCTCGGGCGTATCATCTTCACAACGGAGCAGATTCAGGCCCGCGTGGAGGAGATGGGCAGACAGATCACCGAGGAGTACGCCTCCGAGGACCGACTGCTCATTCTCGGACTTCTCAAGGGGTCGTTCATCTTCCTGGCTGATCTGGTGCGAAGCATCGCGATTCCGCTCCACGTCGATTTCCTGGTGGCTGCTAGCTATGGCTCCGAAGTGGTCAGCAGCGGTGACGTGCGGCTCCTTTATGATCCGGACACCGATTTCCGAGGCCGAAGAGTCGTTGTGATCGAGGACATCGTGGACAGCGGAACCACGATGAACCGGCTGATTCCGATGCTCCAGAGCAGGGAGCCGAAGAGCCTCGAAATCTGCGCGTTGCTGCACAAGCGAATTGCCAGGCTCGTCAAGGAACCGCGCTGGGTCGGATTCGACGCACCCAAGGAGTTTCTTGTAGGATACGGCTTGGATCACAGCGAGGACTTTCGCCACCTGCCGTTCATCGCGAGCCTGCAGCCTGAGGCGCGGTAGAGTCGAAGCATGCCCGGACCAGACCCGATTCGGAATAACCAGGGATCTCCCTGGTCCCGTCTGTCCAGAACGGCCTCGTTCTGGATCCTGCTCCTCCTTCTGCCGCTCCTGATGTACAACTTCCTGCGGGCCCGGGAGGAGCCGGCGGCGGACTTCACCTACACCGAGTTCCGCGAGCAGCTTTCCGGGGGCAACGTCCTCGAGGTGACGGTCATCCAGGGAGAGAGAATCACCGGGGAGCTCAGGACGCCGGTGAACCGGGAGGGACAGGATCTGGCCAAGTTCCGGACGATGCTTCCCGGGGAGATCACGGCGGACCTTCTTTCGGAGCTCGAGGCTGCGGACGTGGTCATTCGAGCCGAGGGGGAGCCTCAGACCTGGTGGGGACCGCTGCTCTCCTTCCTTCCCTGGGTGATTCTCATCGCCATCTGGATCTGGATTCTTCGGGCCATGCAGGGTGGGGGCAACCGGGCATTCCAGTTCGGAAGATCCAAGGCCAAGCTGATCTCGCCCGATACCCCGAAGGTGACCTTCTCGGACGTGGCTGGGGCCGACGAAGCCAAATTCGAACTCCAGGAGATCATCGAGTTCCTCAAGGATCCCCAGAAGTTCTCTCGCCTCGGCGGCCGTCTTCCCAAGGGTGTTCTGCTCGTGGGCCCGCCGGGAACGGGCAAGACTCTGCTCGCGCGCGCCGTGGCGGGCGAGGCCGGACGCCCCTTCTTCCAGATGTCCGGATCGGACTTCGTGGAGATGTTCGTCGGGGTCGGCGCCTCCCGAGTTCGAGACCTTTTCGAGCAAGGTAAAGCCCACGCCCCCTGCATCATCTTCATCGACGAGATCGATGCCGTTGGACGTCACCGCGGTGCGGGTCTCGGCGGCGGGCACGACGAGCGAGAACAGACGCTGAACGCCCTGCTCGTCGAGATGGACGGTTTCGAGTCCAACGAGGGCGTGATCCTGCTTTCCGCCACCAACCGTCCCGACGTACTGGATCCCGCCCTGCTCCGCCCGGGCCGCTTCGACCGCCAGGTCGTGGTGGACTCTCCGGACGTCAGGGGCAGAGAAGGCATCCTGCGCGTCCACGCCAAGAAGCTTCCCCTGGCCGACGACGTGGAGCTTTCGCTGATCGCCAGGGGCACGCCCGGAATGAGTGGTGCCGACCTGGCGAACATCTGCAATGAGGCCGCGTTGCTGGCAGCCCGCGAGGATGCCGACCGCGTCTCCATGGACCACTTCGAGAGGGCCAAGGACAAGGTCATGCTGGGGATGGAAAGGAAGTCCCTGGTCCTCACGGAGTCGGAGCGCAAGCTGACGGCGTACCACGAGGCCGGGCACGCTGTAATGGGGCTGAAGGTCCCGGGCCTGGATCCGGTCCACAAGATGACGATCGTCCCGAGAGGGCGCGCTCTGGGAATCACGGCCAGCCTTCCTGAGCAGGATCGGCATTCCTACACGAAGGAATGGATGGAAGGCCAGCTGGCCATGCTGTTTGGAGGCCGGGTCGCCGAGGAGATAACCTTCGGGGAGGACCGCATCACCACCGGCGCCGGGAACGATATCGAGCGGGCCACCGCCATCGCTCGCCGGATGGTGACGCAATTCGGGATGTCCGACCTGATCGGGCTCATGCAGGTAGGCGAGGCCGAACACGAGGTCTTTCTGGGGCGGGAGCTGGTACAGCGGCGGGAGGTCTCGGAGGCCACGGCCCAGAGGGTGGACGAGGAGGTGAAGCGAATCCTCGACGAAGCTCATGAAAGGGCACGAGCCGTCCTGAGCACCGAACAGGAATTGCTGGAGCGGATCGCCCTCGCTCTTCTGGAGCGTGAAACGCTGGACCGTGAGGAGATCCAGACGCTCGCCCAAGGGAAGGAGCTGCCTCCCATGGAGCTGGCAGAACCCCTCGGGCGGGAGCCGGCGTCGGCTCTTGCCGAGCAGTACACCCTCTCGGAGCTCGCTCCAGCCCGGTCGACTCCGCCTCCGGCCGGTGCCCCGACCGGAGAGAGCCTCGACGAGGAGCTGAGCCCCGAGGAAGACGAAGAGGAGCCTCTTCCGGTCCGAGCGGCCCGGCTGAACACCGACAGCCCGAAACCCGACGCGCCAGGCCGATGAGTCTGTCTCTCAGGTGTTTCCCTGACCGGGGACTGGGTCCAAAGAGGGGCCCGGTCCCCTTTTCCGGACCTTCAGGCGTACTCCCGGCGAGCAGAGGGGATCCATGTGCCCATACGGCCTCGATGCGCCCGTGGGAATCAGCTCGCGTCCGGGTCGCAGGGCTTGGAAGTGGCTCGGGGCTTGACCCGTGAGCTCGGCGCTCGAGCAACTCCGGCTTCTGGGCCCTGGATGGGGGGACCTGGTCGAGATCCTCATCGTCAGCGCACTCTTCTACCGCATCCTCCTCCTGGTTCAGAGGACCCGTGCCGCTCAGATGCTTCTCGGGGTTCTTCTTCTGGCAGGACTCTACTCCCTCTCCCTGCTGCTGAACTTCGCCCTCATCCGATACCTGCTGGAGACCCTCTTCCAGTACGGTGCTATTGCGGCCCTCGTCGTCTTTCAGCCCGAGCTGCGCTCGGCGCTCGCTCGACTGGGACAGAGCCGGATGCTCCGGATCTTCACCCGCCTGGAAGAGAGCAAGGTGGTGGACGAGATCGTGGAGGCCGTCGAGCACCTTTCACGTTCCAAGATCGGCGCCATCATCGCGGTGGAGAACGAGGTCGGTCTGGACGAGTACGGCACCAGCGGGAGCCCCATCCAAGCACGTGTGTCCGCCGAGATGCTGAACACCATCTTCACACCGTATTCGCCGCTCCATGACGGTGCCGTGCTCATCGCCGGCGACGTCATCACGGCGGCGGGAGCCATCCTCCCCCTGACCCAGCGTCCCATCGCGGACAAGACTCTCGGCACTCGCCACAGGGCGGCCATGGGCCTGAGCGAAGAGACGGACGCCGTGGTCATCGTGGTGAGCGAAGAAACCGCGCGCGTATCGGTGGCTCGGGGAGGCTACCTCGAAACCGGGGTCGATGGGTCCCGACTGCGGGAGATCCTCGCCGCGATCCCAAACCGGACCGCGGCTCTGCCACGGAGATGGGGTGCGGAGAGGGTGCTGAGCCGACGCTGATGACCCGCTGCGGAGAATAGCACGAAGGCGGGACACCCGGACCCTGGCACTTCGTTGACACGGTATGGAGGCGGGCCCTAGATTGGCGCCGTTCGACAAGGGCAGTCCTCTGCACCTCCGCGGCCATTCGCGACAAGGAGCTTCGCTTGGAAGGCTCGACGTATCAGCTCCTGACCCTCTTCACGGACGGGGGGATCATGATGTATCCCCTGGTCCTATGCTCTCTTCTGGCGCTGGGCGTGATCATCGCCAAGCTGTGGATCCTTCACCAGGCACATCGGCACACCAAGCACGTTCTCTCTGACGTCGGGGAGCTGGCGCGGGCAGGAAGGATCGATGAGGCGATCGAGATGGCCGCCGAGACTCCCGGTCCGGCCGCTGCGATTCTCCTGGCCGGGCTCCGGCGGATTCAAGGCCGACATCTGCGGGAAGGGGAGCTGGAGAATGCGATCTCCACGACCGGGACCATCGAGCTCGGATTCCTGGAGCGGGGCCTCGTGGTTCTGGCCACCGTGGCCAACGTCGCCCCGCTGATGGGATTCCTGGGCACCGTGGCCGGGATGATCCTGGCGTTCGCGTCCATCGAGGCCGCGGGGGATGTGGATCCGTCGCTGGTCGCAGGTGGGATCAAGGTGGCCCTGCTCACCACCGCGACAGGCCTCACGATCGCGATTCCGGTCAACATCGGGTACAACTATTTCGTGACCCGGATCGACCGCCTGATTCTGGATATGGAACAGGGATCCCAGCAGGTCCTGAACCTGGCCTGGGACATGGAAAAGTCGGGGGATCTGAAGGTCGTGACCCAGGAGGCCGCGTCGAAAGGAGCCGGATCCCCACCGAAAGCTCCGGTGACCGGGCAGCCGGCACCACCGGACGAAACGACCCCGAGCGCGTGACGGAACCTATCCCTGCGCGGGCCGGTACAGTTTTTAGGTCCCCTTCGGAGCGGTATTGAGCCATGGCCGTTCT
>JBDHKE010000236.1:0-3382 GCA_039586555.1 Gemmatimonadota bacterium
GAACTGCCAGAGGATCTCCTGACCCGTGGCTCCCACCGACTTCCGAATGCCAATCTCTCGGGTGCGCTCCGTCACCGAGATCATCATGATGCCGACGACGCCGACCCCGCCAACCATGAGACCCACAGACGATAACGCGATCATCACGATGAAGAACACACCGGTGAGCTGATCGAAGAGCTGGATCAACTGGTCGGAGCGGATGACCGCGAAGTCGTTCTCCTCACCCGGCCGCAGCCCCCGCGCACCTCTGAGGGCGGCGATGACCTGATCCTGTACCTCGGCCTGACTGAATCCGGTCCTGGGGACGACGACTACGCCGACGAAGTTGAAGCGCGTCAGCGCCTTCAGGTGTTTCATGGCGGCCGTGTACGGAAAGACCGCGAAGTGCTGTACAACGTCGGCGAACACGTTTCCTTCGATGTCGAACACCCCGATTACGGTGAACGGCTCCGAAACCCCCGGAGATCCGGTGCCCACCCGAACGCTTCTCCCGATGGGGTCTCGTCCTCCAAAAAGGTCCTCCGCCAAGGGCCTGGAGATGACGACGACTCTTCGAGACTGTCCGACCTCGGCCGGGGTGAAGTTCCTGCCGGCACTGAACTCTCCGAAAGTCATGCTCGTCCAACCGGCGCTGTTCCCGCTGGACTGGACCCCCGTGATGGGTCTGCCGTCGACCTCCATCGAGGTGGGGAAATCGAAGTCCACTACCGCGTCGGCGACGCCGGGCAGGTAGGTGATCACCCTGATCTCTCGTTCGGTGATCTCGGGTCGGTCCCACCAGGGGGGACGCCCACTTCCGTCACCAGTGAGTCGTGCCTCGGAGAAGTCGAAAGGCATCACGTAGAAGTTGTCCGGTCCCGACGCTTCGAAGGCTTCGAGAATCTCGGACCGGATGCCGGTGACCAGAGCAGCCGTGGTGACGACCACCGTGACACCGATGGCTACGCCGAGGACGGTGAGACTGGACCTGAGCCTATTGTTGCGCAGGGCATCGAAGGCGATTCCTATGCCCTCGTCGAGGGTGTGTAGCTTCATGGCTCAAGCTCCTCGGGGGCCAGCGAGATCAGCTCCACCCGGTGACGAACCGGCCTCAGGTTCATCTCTCACTCGTACCTGAGAGCGTCTACCGGGTCGAGACGAGACGCCCGCGAGGCGGGGAAAACACCAGCCAGAATGCCCACCGCCAGCCCCAGCGCCAACCCGACAGCTACCCAGTGCGGTGCAAGGGCCGCGGGGAGCGGCGAGATGGCCCGGACGACATATGTCAGGGCAATGCCCATGCCTACTCCCGTCAGCGCCCCGACTCCCGAAAGCGTCGCGGACTCGATGAGCACCTGCGTCATGATGTCTCGCCGACGTGCCCCGATGGCCTTGCGAACGCCGATCTCGCGTGTGCGCTCCATCACGGAGACCAGCATGATGTTCATGATCACGATACCGCCCACCACCAGCGAGATGGCCACCAGCCCGGGGAGGGCCACGAAGAGGATTCGCGAGATCGTGTCCCAGAAGCTCAGGGAAGCATCTGCGGTCTCCAGCTCGAAGTCGTTGGCTTCGGCAGGATGGAGCCGGTGACGGACCCGCATGATGGCTTCCAGCTCATACCGGAGTGGCTCCAGTAGACTGGGATCCATAGTCTGAACGTCGATCCTGTCCACAATGCCTCTCGGATTGGTGAAGCTCTGGATCGGTGATTGGGCTGGCGCAATCGCCCGGTTGTCGCGAGACAACCCGAAGATCGATCCCTGTTCCTCCAGCACTCCGATGACCCGGAAGGGAAAGCCCCGGATGTAGACTCGACGCCCTATGGGGTCCAGGCTCCCAAAGAGAAGGTCCGCTGTGTTCCTGCCCAGGATGACCACCGGAACGCCCTGTTGATCTTCTTGGACGGAGAACGCGCGCCCCCGCTCGACCCGGAGATTCCGGATCCGCAAGACCTCGTGGGAGGCACCCGTGATCAGGACGTTCTCTACCGCCTTGCCGTTACCCTCGACCTCGCCTCGGGCGCTGCTCTCCACGCCCACCAGCGCCGGGGTCCGCAAACGCTCCCGAATGAGATCGGCGTCGTCGTACTTGAGACGTGGACGACGGGCCAACGCACGTTCTCTCCAGGGGTCCGGGAGCCCCAGTTGGACGTTGATGGAGGGCCGTCGCCGCACGGTCACGGTGTTGATTCCAAATACCCTCGAGGAGAAGTCCTCTTTCATATATCGATCCATGCCCTCGACGACGCTCACCACGACGAGGAGGAACATGACGCCAATGATGACGCCCAGGAGGCTGAAGAAGCTCTTCAGCTTCTGTGCCCAGATCTGCGTCAGGGCCAGCCGAGTCCCTTCCCACAACTGCATGGTCAGCTACTCGCTTCGCTCCGGGCGCTTTCCTGCTCGGGCCGAACCGGGTCTCCGTCTTTGAGCTGTCGGATACGCTGGTAGGGACCACTCACCACGGTGTCGCCCTGCGACAGACCGGAGAGGACCTCAAAGTGCTCCTGACCGGTGACGCCCACCTGCACGGGTGTAAAGGTCACCCTTCCCTCTCGCACCACGAAGACACCCTCGACATCACCCTCCCGTTGAGCGCGTGACACCGGACCCACGTCCTGCTCGTCTGCTTCCTCCTCGGCCGCGGTCTCTCGGTCGGCTCCCTCCTTGATGGTCAACGCGATGATGGGAATAGCCAGAACCTCGTCACGGGTCTCAAGGATGATGTCGGCGGTCGTCGACAGATCCGGACGGATCCCCTCCGGCGGGTCGTCCAAGGTGATGACGACCTCGAAGTCGATCGTGGGCGTTTGACCAGTTCCAGCCACCGTGGAGGGATCTCGAATTGCGCTGTTTCCAATCTCGGTGACACGCCCGCGAAACAGCTCGTTCGGGAATGCATCCAGCTCAATGAGGGCGCTGTCGCCCACCGAGATCTCGGGTACGTCGGTTTCGTCCACCTCCATCACCGCCTCGATGACGGAGAGGTCGCTTATGGTCAGGAGGAGCATCGGGGTCATGGTGGAGAAGATCACCGTCTCGCCGAGCTCGACGTTGAGGCGGGTAACTCGCCCGGAGATGGGAGCCCGAATGGTTGTCTTCTCCAATCGGTCCTCGGACACGGCCAGGGAGGCACCAGCCTGGGCCACACCGTGCTCGGCGGCCTCGTACAACGCCCTGGCAACCTCGGCCGAGGTCTCCACGTCCTGGAGTTGCTGGAGACTGATGAGGGTGGAGTCGCGGTCCCTGATCATGCGCAACCGTTCGTAGTTCCGCTCGGCCTGGGCCAGGCTGGCTCGTCGTTCGGTCGCGGTTGCCTGCGCCTGGCTGAGAGTTGCCCGGTCGCGCGCCGCCGCCGCCTGGAACTGGGTGGGGTCGATGCGCAGGAGAACCTG
>JBDHKE010000237.1:0-3337 GCA_039586555.1 Gemmatimonadota bacterium
CAATGCGCGCCGCTGATACTTAGCACAAGCCCCCGGTACGGACAACCGCGACCGAATCGAAGTGAGCCTGATGGATCACGCGAGGATGCCCCGGTCCCTGGGGGGGCTTGTGCCGGTCTAGGCGGCTGGCGGTGGATGTCTCAGTCGTCAGCAGCGACATCGAAATCGAAGGTTTCGATCACAGGTTCACCATCGCCCGCCGGCCATGCCGCGGCTTGAAGGCGGTAGCGTCCGGGCGGCCACTGATCGATCGGGAAATGCCAGCCCTGCACCGGCTGCGGTTCGGGAATCACCTGTGGTGCCCCCACGGGCAGCAGGGCCTCGGGTGTTCTCCGGAAGAATCGCATCTCCAACCGTGACGGTGGGCTTCCCGCAGGAAAGGCCAATTGGAAGTAGATGGCCAGACCTTCGGAACGCGGGAAGATGGCCGCCTCACGGGGTACGACTCGTAGATCGCCGAGCACGAAGGGGACTGTGAAACCGATATCGGATTCGCGTGTCACCCGTTCGAGACGTCGCGCGGGGAGAATTTTCGTTATCGTCAAGCGGTTCATGTCGAAGGCGGGCACAACCACCGTGTCGCGATCCGTGGCGGAGAAAAACGTTACCGGATCGAAGACACCCACGTAGGTCTCATACGTTCCCGGGACAGACAGCGTCTTCACCTGGTAGAGCAACTGGTCCCCCGGGCTCGCCTTGCGATTCTCCTTCAATGGAACGAAGGAGCCCTCACCGAGGTCTATGCGCTCGTTGGCGGGGGAATCGAGCCGCCCGACCAGGAGAGGCCTCGGCTCGGCCCCTGACCGCGAGGTCGAGAGAGCGGAGCGCGGGACGAAAGCCGTGATCAGCACCAGCGTCCGTCCATCACCCGGGCCGGGAGAAAAATCCCAGCGGACCGACACCGGCAATGAGCCGTAGAACTCCTGGGAGATGATCGTCTCGATCAAGCTTCCCTGGTCTGTGGGCGGGCTCGTGACCCGCGCGAGATCGAGTGCCACCCCCAGATCAGAAGGTCCGGTGACCAGCGCCGACTGGATCCGGGCCAGCATCGGGCCTCGGCTCTGCTGCGCCTTCGCGCGGAGCGGGTCGAAGGTCACCGACGAGAGACGGGCATCGTGAGTCACGCGCCACTCCGCCGCCTCGTTCATGACAAAGGCGACGACGAACGTCGGCTCTCTGCGGCCGGAGGCGAGCTCACCGTGATAGATCCAGCGGAGCAGTCCCCGGTAGCTCCCCTGCTCGGTCTGGCCCGTGAAGTTGAAATCGGTCTGGATGTCGTTCGGGGGGCCGAGCAGGATGTAAATCCGGCCACGATCGCTCAGCCACCCGGGGTTCGAGGAGTCGTTTCGGAACAGCTCCACCGCATCGGAGACCCGCTGCCAGAACTCCAGGCGTGCCTCGTTCTCCAGAGTCCCGGGGATGGGGTCCCGAGCCGACCAGAAGTTGCGAATGAAGAGAATCCGAGCGGCATCGTTGGTGAGCGAGCGGTAGCTCTTCTCCTCGCGACGGGTTATGAGGTAACGCACGGGGCCGCGGTACCAGTCCTCGAGGCCACCCTCCGTGGTCGTAGACGCGAGATCCGCCACACTCGGGCTGGTCACCAGGAAAAGCAGGCAGGCCAACCCACTCGATAACCGCCTGATCATCATCCGTACGATAGCATGCGTAAAAAACACCCGCACGCCTCATGATATAGTCCCCGCGCTCCGATGGCCCTGAGGCTCCAGAACATGTACGAGGCTCGCATTCCCGGCGGTTCGATCGCTCGCCTCGCCATCATCTGCCTGCTCCTTGCCGGCGTTCATGCGTCGGGTGTGAGGCGGGCAAGTGCATCAGGGATCGACGCTGGGGAGGCCGAGGCCGACCGGCTGCGTCTTCAGGAGGAGATCTCCCGGCTCAGCTCCGAGCTGGAGACGCTCTCCGCCTCGGAGCGGGGAGTCTTGGGGGAGTTGAATCGCCTCGATGCTCTGGCCCGGTTGCGAGTGGCGGAGCGGGATACGATGGATCGGGAGATCACCCGACTCCTGTTGAGAATTGGCGAGATGAAACGTCGTCTTGGACAACTCGAGGCAAGGCAGGAGCGAACATCGTTGCAGTTGAGATCCCGCCTGCGCGCTCTGTACCGCCAGGGCCCCCTCAGGCACTATCGGATCGTCCTGACCGCCTCACGGCCGGGAGCGATGCTGGGAGCATTCCGGCACGCCTCAGCGCTGGCGACCGCCGATGCAGCCATGATCGGGGAATTCCGAGAAAACCGGCGGGAACTTATCGGTGCTTATTCCCAGCTCGTTGCGAAACGGGACCAGCTCGAGAAGACACGCGCTGCGGCCGAGCAGGCACGCGTCAACCTTGTCAGGGCGCGCCGAGAGAAGCGGCGCCTTCTCAGCTCGATTCAAGAAGACCGGCAGATCCGCTCGGGAGCGCTGGAGGAGCTTCGTCGAGCCGCAGACGCCCTCAGTCATCTGGCGGAAGGCGTTTCTCGAGATGCGAACCTTCCAGACGGGCCGACCATCAACTTCGCCCGGTTCCAGGGGTTGCTCCCCTGGCCCTGCGAGGGCAGGGTGGCCTCCCGCTTCGGACGGATCATGCATCCCCGCTTCCAGACCGTCGTGCCTCACGACGGAATCGACATCGAGAGTGAGTACGGCGAGGACATCCGATCGGTCTTTGACGGGATCGTGGCCTATGCGAGCTGGTTCTCGGGCTACGGCCTCACGTTGATGATAGATCATGGCGGAGGATACGTGAGCGTCTACGCACACGCCTCCGTGCTGCTCGTCGAGAAGGGGGAGAAGGTGCACCGTGGTCAGGTGGTCGGGAAGGTGGGTGACACGGGCTCGCTGAAGGGCCCGATGCTTTACTTCGAGATCCGCAAGGAGGGGCGTCCCGTGAATCCCGCCCTGTGGCTGAGAAGGCGCTAAGGGTGTAGATTGTCGGGAATGAAGAGTAAAGCGATCTCGTTCACGACATCGGCCTTCCTGGCCCTTTTCGTGTGCGTCGGGTTCGTCCTGGGCACGGCCGCAGGTCGATCACCTGCCTACCGCTATCTCACGGTCTTCGCAGAGGTCCTCGGCCTGATCCGGAGCAACTACGTGGATGAGGTGGATCAGGCGGCTCTTTTGAGGGGGGCGTACCAGGGGATTCTCTCAGGGCTAGATCCGTACTCCAGCTATCTGGACGCGAGAGAGTTCGCGCTCATTTCGGAGGAGCCCGAGGGGCCGGCGGGCATCGGAGTGGACGTCATCAAGGCGGGTGCGTCTCTCGTCATCGTGTCGGTCTGGTCGGGCTCGCCCGCTGCGGGTGCCGGGTTGCAGGAGTGGGACCAGATCTGGTCGGT
>JBDHKE010000102.1:0-13513 GCA_039586555.1 Gemmatimonadota bacterium
TCTACCTGTTCTCTTCTCGTTCGTCGTTTTCCGCGAGCCGCGGCTACGCGTCGAGCGTGGCGCTGTCATCATTCCTGTATGATCCGGGACGACCGTTCGTTCCAACCCTTCTTGTGCCGTTGTGCCCGACGCGCTCGCCGTTGCAGTTTTCTCCCAGCCAGACCACTCGTGATGCAGGCGGTCGCAACAGGGCCCTCTCCATGAACCGACTCCACCGAGCACTCACCCGTCTCCTGGGCTGGTCGGCAGGGGTGTTCAAGCACGTCGAGCGGATCGGTGGTCCCATTCCGGAGGGACCGGTCCTGGTGGTGGCGAATCATCCGAACAGCCTCCTCGACCCGCTGGTCATCTTCCGGACGGCGGGCCGCTCCACGCGCCCCATGGCGAAGGCGCCTCTCTTCGACCAGCCTGGCGTGGGGCTGGTGCTCCGAGCTCTCGGGGGCCTTCCCGTATACCGCAGGCGAGACGATCCGGCGCTGATGGACCGGAATGAGGACACCTTCCGCGACGCTATCGCCGCGCTGCACGCGGGACAGGCGCTGCAGATCTTTCCCGAAGGAGTGAGCCACTCCGAGCCGTCGCTGCAGCCCCTGCGCACGGGTGCCGCCCGAATCGCGCTCCAGGCCGAGGCCGATGCGGATTGGCGGCTCGGCCTCCGCATCGTGCCGGTGGGCCTGACCTACAGCCGCAAGACCCTGTTCCGGGGGCGGACCGCCGTGGCCATCGGCGAGCCCCTCAGCAGCGGGGACTATCGCGCGCCCTACGAGATCGACCCTGTCGAGGCGGTACGGACGCTGACCGGCGACATCGCCCGGCGGCTGGAGGCCCTGACGCTCAACTTCGCCGAGGCCGATGACGCGGATCTGATCGACACGGCCGAGCGTCTATACGCGCGGGAAAAGGGCTGGTCCGGATGGCGCGAGCGGGAGTCCCTCGCGGAGCGCCTTCCGCGCCTGCGCGTCTTCGCCAAGGCATTGGCCTGGCTACGCGCGCACGACCCCGCGCGGCACGCCCGCCTCGAACGGGCCGTGCGCCGGCATCAGCGCCGCCTCGTGCTGCTTCGCGCCGGCGATGCGGACGTCCCGCCTCGGTTCACGCCAGGCGCCGTGCTCGAGTACGCCCTGCGGGAGACGTTGCTCCTGGCCCTGACCCTCCCCCTTGGGCTGCTGGGGATTCTGCTCTGGGCCTTGCCGTACCAGATCACCCGTATGGCGCTGCGGCGCTTTCCACCACCCAAGGAGGACGTGGTGGCCACGTACAAGCTGCTCGCCGCAATGGTCCTCTATCCCCTCTTCTACGCGGGATGGACCGCCGTGGCGTACTTCTTCGGAGGTGCGTTGACGGCCGGGATGGCGGCTGTCGCTCTGCTCCCCCTGGGTTTTCTGGCCATCTTCTGGATGAGCCGCTGGGAGCGAGTCGTGGAGGACACGCGCCTGTTCCTCAAGCTCGCTCCCAACCGGCGCCGCCGCGACCGCATCTCCGCCGAGCGGCGCCAGCTGGTCGCCGAGTTCGACGCGATCCGCGACGAAATGGCCGAACGCGAGTAGGGTCCGCGACCAGGGCGGTCCTCAGTCCCCGTCGCTGATCAGCGGGCTCATCCCCCGATCCCGAAGCGCTTGGTTGAACGCCGCCAGGTCGCCGGCCACCAGCGCTTCGAGCTGCCCGCGGGCCGCTTCCAGCTCCTCGTGGAGAAGGGCCTGCACCTGGCGCTGCTGGTCGGTGGGCGGAAAGTCGGCGGTACCCACGCCTCCGGCCAGATGCCTCAGCTTTCCCACCAGCTTCGCCGGCCAGCGAACCCCGTCCTGGCCCGTGCCGGTCAGGCGGAGCTGGATCAGCCGCTCCTCCACCGCGACGAGATCGGCGTCCAGCCCCTCGGCGTTGGCGATCAAGTCGCCGGCCTCTCCCTGATCCTCCAGGATGTCGGCCAGGTCATAGAGCTGTCGGCGGATCCACTCGATCTGGTTGATGGCATCGGCTGCGGAGTCGAAATCCTCCCGAAGCTCCATCATCATGGCCGTCTGAGCCCGGATGTCCTCCAGCGTTCCCTCGGAGTTGGGGTCCTTGAGAACCTGGAGCTCGCGGACGAGTTCCTGCCCTTCCACCTCCAGCGTCACCGTGTAGGTGCCTGGCGGCTGGAGGATGCCCGGACCGGAACCCACCTGGCGGACACGGTCGGGTCCCAGGTCCACCCAATCCGCGTACAGCGGCGTGGTGCGCATGCGGATCGGCGTTCCCGCTTCACCCTGGAGGTCCCACCAGACCCGGTTGAGCCCGGGCTCACTCGTCCCCTCGAGGGTGCGCACCACCTGGCCGGTGGCGTTGGAGATGCGGAGGGTCACGGTGCCTGCGTCCTGCCCCAGCCAATAGTTGAGGGAGGCTCCGTAGGGAGGATTCTCTCCCTCCGTCATGTCTTGGCTCATGGACATGGGGGTGGTGAGAGGCCGGAAGCGGTAGGCGTCACGGGGCTGGAAGAGATGTGCCTGCGCCGCCCGCACGTCCGGAGTAAGCTGCTGCAGGGGCGTCAGGTCATCGAGGATCCAGAAACCTCGACCGTAGGTGCCGATGACCAGGTCGTTGAAGTATTCCTGCACCACCAGCCCGTAGATGGGGGCCGGGGGCATGTTGTTGATCAGGGCTTGCCAGGTGGCCCCGTCATCGAGGGACACGTATACCCGGTTCTCGGTGCCCATGTAGAGGAGGCCCGGCCTGACCGGGTCCTCCTGGATGCTGCGGGTGAAGCTCAGGGGATGCTCCGGAACGCCGCGGGTGATCTTCGTCCAGCTCTCCCCGTAGTCCTCGGTCTTGTAGGCGTAGGTGGCGAACTCGCCCACCTGGTGGGCCTCCACCACCAGATAGGCCTTTCCGGCGTCCCATCTGGATGCGTCGATGCCCCGGACCACACCGTCCTCGGGCCAGTCCGGCAGGTTGCCGGTGACGTCGGTCCAGGTGTCACCCTCGTCCCGGCTCACGTGGACCTTGCCGTCGTTGGAGCCAGCGTAGAAGACGCCCTGCTGGGCCGGCGACTCGTCGAAGGCGTAGATCACGCAGCAGTACTCCACGCCGATGTTGTCGGGAGTGAGGCCGCCGGAGATTCCCTGTCGGCTCTTGTCGTTGGTGGTGAGATCGGGGCTGATTACCTCCCAGCTCTGCCCGCCGTTGGTGGTGCGGTGAACGTGCTGGCTGGTGACGTAGAGGGTGTTGCGGTCGTGGGGCGAGATGAGGAGGGGGAAGGTCCACTGGAAGCGGTAGCGCAGCTCCTCGGCAGGCCACCCTCCCGTGCTCTCCGGCCACACCTCCACGTTGCGGAACTGGCGGGTGCGCTCGTTGAAGCGCACCACGATCCCTCCGCGGGCTCCGGATCCGGAGGCGCTGGACCAGATGATATCGGGCTCCACCGGGTCCGGTGTGGCGAAGCCGCTCTCGCCGCCTCCCACGGCATGCCAGTCACCTCGAGGAATCGCCCCCCCGCCACCACCGTAACGGCTGTTGCTGGGCCCGCGGGTGGAGGGACCGTCCTGCCGGTTACCCATGACGTGGTACGGGATCCGGGTGTCGGCGGTGACGTGGTACATCTGGGCGATGGGGAGCTGCACCCGGTGCCAGGTCTCTCCGCGATTCACGGAGAGGGCAAGGCCGCCGTCGTTTCCCACGATCATCCGGTCAGCATCGGTAGGGTCGATCCACATGTCGTGGTTGTCGCCGCCCGGACGCCGCAGCCCACCCTCCACCGTCCCCGTGCGCCCGCCGTCGATGCTTCGTACGAAGGGAGCGGTGAGGAAGTGGGCCTCGTCGGGGTCGTCGGTGGAGACGCGGCACTGATTGTAGTAGGCCGTCCGGCCCCCGAGATTGCGGTCGTGGGTCATGAGCTGCCACGAGCGACCTCCGTCATCGGAGCGCCAGAGCTCCCCGCTCTCCGTTTCCCGGCCATGCCACGGCACACCGTCCCCCGTCTCGATGAGCGCGTAGACCCGCCGGGAGTCGGCTGGCGTCATGCAGACATCGATCTTGCCCACATCCAGCTCGGGGAGGCCGTTCCCCTCCAGCCTCGCCCACGCGTCACCCCCGTTCCGGGAGACGAAGATGCCGCCTCCCGGGCCGCCGCTCTCCCGGCCCCAGGTGTTCACGATGATCTGCCACATTCCGGCGAAGAGGATGCGGGGATTGTTGGGATCCATCACCAGGCTGGAGGCCCCGGTGTCCTCATCCACGAAGAGGACCTGCTCCCAGCTCTCGCCGCCGTCACGGGTGCGAAAGATCCCCCGCTCCTGCTGAGGAGCATGGGCGTGGCCCAGGGCGGCCACGAACACGATGTCCGGGTCGGTGGGGTGGATCACGATACGACTGATCCGGCCGGTCCTCTCCAGCCCCATGTTCGCCCAGCTCTCGCCGCCGTCCAGGGAACGGTACACCCCGTCTCCCACCGTGACGTTGGAGCGGATGTGGGGCTCACCCGTGCCCGCCCAGACGATCTGCGGGTCGGATGGGGACACGGCCAGCGCACCGATGGCGTGAACCTCCTGGTCGTCGAAGATGGGGCGCCAGTTGATGCCTCCGTCCTCCGTCTTCCAGATTCCTCCGGAGGCCGCGCCCGCGTAGTAGGTCAGCGGATCTCCCACCACGCCCGCCACTGAGGCGATGCGGTTTCCCACGGGGCCGATGTGTCGGAAGCGGAGGGCGTCGAGTGCGTCGCTGGGGACCGCCTGAGCGTCTACCGTCGTCGGAGCCAGCAGGGTGGCCATGGTCAGCATGGACAACGGTATCCAGGCGCGGGGCGCGAATCGCGTGAGAGGAGCCATGGGAATCCTCCGGGGTTGGGGGTCCTCGTGGTCCGTCGGCGCGGGGAGGACGATGCGTGAAGGATAGGGGGTAGGATACGGCTGGGACAGAGTGGGGACTCGACATCCGGGGTGTGCCCGCGGACCGGCCTCCCCCGGCAGCCCGGGTCCCGGAGCCCAGGCCACCGATTGACAATTCCACCACCGCCCCATACCTGAAGACCATGGCCCTCACTCCCAGCCTCATGGTGCTCTTCCGAGCCGCACGAAGTCTCTCGCCGATCCAGGACACTCCCGCGCCGTCGGCGGATTCCGTGCCTCCGGATTCCGCCGCAGGCGCCGTCTCGGCCGTGTCCGAGTCCCTGTTGGAGTTCCTTCAGGCCAACCTGGGCTTGTCCGGAGGCACGCTCGTCCGAATCATCGGCTCGGCAGCGGTGATCTTCCTCGTGTGGCTTGTGCGACGACTCGTCCTCCGGATCGCTTACGGTCGTCTCCGGGATTCCCGGGCCCGATACCAGTGGTCCAAGGCCTCCTCCTACATGGCCTTCTTTCTCGCGGCAATCCTGGTGGCCCAGGTGTGGGTCGAGGGACTTCGAGAGGTGGGCACATTCCTGGGGCTGGTGGGAGCGGGCCTGGCTATCGCTCTCAAGGACGCTCTCGCGAACCTGGCGGGCTGGGTGTTCATTCTGTGGAGGCGGCCATTCGAGGTCGGAGATCGCATCCAGATCGGGGAGCACGCGGGCGACGTCATCGACATCCGCATCTTCCAGTTCTCCATGCTCGAGATCGGGAACTGGGTGGACGCGGACCAGAGCACCGGCCGGGTGATCCACGTTCCGAACTCCCAGGTCTTCACGGTCTCGGTGGCCAACTACACCGCTCAGTTTGAGTACCTGTGGAACGAGATCGCCGTCCTGGTCACCTTCGAGAGCGATTGGAAGAAGGCGAAAGGGATCCTGGAGACGATTGCCCGGGAAGTGGCGGGCGACCTGTCCGTCGAGGCCGAAGGGGCCCTGAAGAGAGCCGCCCGGAGGTTCCTGATCCACTACCGGACGCTCACTCCGACGGTCTACACCGGTGTCAAGGACAGTGGGGTGATGCTCACCCTCCGGTACCTGTGCAAGCCCCGGACCCGTCGCAGCACGGCGCAGGCCGTGTGGGAAGCCATTCTCGAGGCGTTCGGCCGGGAGAGGGATATCGACTTCGCGTATCCCACCCAGCGCCTCTACTACAACCAGCTGGAGGGGAAGGAGGGGTCCCGAGCCCCGCTGCCGTCGGGATGGGGAGAGGGTCGGCTCCCCGGCGGAGGATCGGGGCACGGCGGACCCGCGCGGACTTGAGCCAGGGTCGAGCCGGACTCGCGCCTGGACCTCGAGCGACCTGGCACACCCGAGATGCGGCGTCCTTCGTGGCCGGGAATCCTGGCAGGTGCCGCGCAACCCAGAGGAGGACGAGCATGCTGGGTGCGATCCTCGCGAAGCGGACCGCGCGGGAAAGGCATGGTCCGACGCCGCCGAATGAGTGAAGGCGAGTAGCCCTTGAATGGAGAGGTCGAGATGAAGACCCGGGTGCTGCTACCCGTGGGCGCGCTCCTCCTGCCGCTCGTCGGCGCGTTGGCCCTCTCCTCCCGCACCGTTCTGCAGGATCCGGTCTTCGAGCGCTACTTCGAGGACCGCACCATGAGGGTGGACTACTACCACACGGGAAGCGCCGGTCAGGAGATCATCAGCCTGGAGCGGGTGGTCTCGGATGGGCCCTGGGCCGGGAGCCGGACTCGCCTGCTCGATGGCACCAACCTCGGCAAGTACCTCTTCGAGGTCGTGGATCGCGAGAGCGGCCAGATTCTCTACTCTCGCGGCTTCGCCACCATCTTCGGGGAGTGGGAGACCACCAGCGAGGCGGGGGCGATGGCCCGCACGTTCCACGAGTCCCTGCGCTTCCCGTGGCCTAGGGGGGCGGTGAAGATCGTTCTGCACAAGCGGGACGAGCGAAACGACTTCCGGCCCTTCGCGGAGCTCGAGGTCGACCCCGCGGATCGGCACGTCAACCGGGGGGACCCCCCCGGCCGGGCGGAGGTCTGGACACTGCTGGAGAACGGCCCCGCCTCACGGAAGGTGGACCTGGTCCTCCTGGCGGAAGGGTACACGGCCCAACAGCTGCCCAAGTTCCACGACGACGCTCGTCGGCTGGTGGAGGAGCTGTTCTCACTCGAGCCCTTCAGGAGTCGGAGGTCCGACTTCAACGTTCGAGCCATCGACCTGGTGGCCGGCGAAGCTGGCGTGACCCGACCCCACGCCGGGCAGTATCGGCGAAATCCGGTGGGCGCCCAGTACAGCATCTTCGATTCGGAACGATATCTCCTCACCTACGACAATCGCACGCTGAGGGACGTGCTGTCGCCGGCTCCCTACGACTTCATGGCCATCCTGGTCAACGAGAAGCAGTACGGAGGGGGTGGGATCCACAACTTCCAGATGGCCACCTCGGTGGATTCGGAGTTCTCCGGTTACGTGTTCGTGCACGAGTTCGGACACCACTTCGCCGGCCTGGGAGACGAGTACTACACATCCGACGTGGCCTACGAGACGGGTGACGTGACGCGGCCGGAGCCGTGGGAGCCGAACGTGACGGCTCTTCAGGACCCTGCGGCGCCCAAGTGGGGTGATCTCGTGGAGCCAGCGACGCCGGTTCCGACGCCGTGGGACAAGGAGGCGTACGAGGAACACGCTCGGCGCATCGGGGACCATCGGCGGGAGCTGATCCGGCGGCAGGCAGCGGAGTCCGAGTTCGACGCCCTGTTCAGGGGGCAGCGGCAGATCGAGTCGCGGATGCTGTCGTCCGGAGAGTACTACGGAAAGGTGGGGGCCTTCGAAGGGGCGTCCTACGAGCCCACGGGGCTGTACCGACCGGAGGTCGACTGCATCATGTTCTCCCGCAACCGAGTCGGCTTCTGCCAGGTGTGCCGGTGGGCGATCGAACGGGTCATCGATCTGTACGCGGGCGGCTGAGGTTGCTCCGGCCCACCAATCCCTGGCGCTCCTACCGGCCATGACCGAGAACCGCAGGGTCCTCTTCATGCTGCCGAATCTCCCTCGACCCAAGGTGTCGGTTGCCGGCATCGCGAGAGGCGACGAGGCGCTCAGCGGCTCCCACAGCTCGGCGCTCCTGGTGGTGGATGCCTTGGCCGGCAGGGGATGGCCCGTGGGCCTCTTCGTCTGGTCGGGTGGGGTCCTTCGGGATGGCGCGGCCAGGCAGTTCTCCGTGCTGAGTGACGCCCTCACGTGGGTCGGTTCCGGGCGTATCGTCTTCTGCTCCTGGGGGAATCCGGATCTGCTCCAGAAGGTCGTGGGCCTTCACCACGATGTCTGGGAATGGACCCAGGTAGACGTTCCGGATCTTTCGCTGCGGCTCCTTGAGAGCGGCGCCTTGCAGGGGCTTCTCGTGGTTTCGGACCACGCCCGATTGCCGCTGCTCCACTCGCGAGCGCACCGGAGAGTGGGTCGCGTGTACAACCCGCTGAACCCGGCCTTCGCCGCGCCGCCGGAAACTGGATCGTCCAGGTACGAGAGCCGGAACGTGGTCTTCGCCGGCTTCCTGGGCGAGAGCAAGGGAGCTCACAAGGTCCTGCAGCTCTGGCCGCATGTTCGCGAGGCGCTGCCCGACCCGACGCTCACCATCGCGGGATCCCGCAGGCTGTACGACGACACCCGCGGTCTCGGTCCGCTGGGGGTCGCGGCCCCCGAATTCGAAAGGCGCTATCTGCAACCCCTCATCCGACGCTTCGGGTCACTGGAACGCGTCGGTGTGCGCCTTGCGGGCCTGCTTCCTCCGCGGGAGCTCAGGGGGCTGTATCAGCGATCGTCCCTCGGATTCGTGAACTTCAACTGGACGGAGTACACGGAGACGTTCTGTTGCGTGGCCACGGAGATGCTGGCCGCCGGTCTGCCTGTCTTCAGCTTCTCGGCCGGTGCCCTGCCCGAGACGATCGGGAGGAGCGGGGGAGCCGTGCTTCATCCGAGGCCCAGCCTCGAGGAAGGGGCGATGGTGGTAAAGGAGCTACTGGAGCACCCGGGCGCGCTGGGCCGGCTGGGAGCGTCGGGCCGCCAATACGTCACGGAGACGTACGCCCTCCGTCACACCACGGAGCATTGGGAGGGCCTTCTGTCCACGGACTCGACCCGGCTGGAAGAGCTCTCGGGCCCCTGGATGGGCGATCGCGGGATGCGCTACCGGGTGGAGCGAGCCACAGGACTGCTTGGGGTAGGCGCCGTGGTGGAATGGAGCAGGGCGGCGAGGCGGGTGCTCGGGCGGGGCCCGTGACCTCGGGCCGACCTCTCGAATGTTTCCGGCGAAGCCTCGATGAACCTGCGCACCAACCTTGACCCGCGGCAGTGGCCCGACCTGGGCGTTGAAGCGGCCTACCGCTGGAGAGCGATTCCCGCGCGGGATCGGCCGCTGAGCTGGCCGCTGCCCCATGATGTAGGAAAACGCCTCGTCGTTCGATGGCCCCGCGCCTACCAGTGGGCCTTGATGGCACGCTGGGCTCGCAAGGTCACGGGCGCTCTTGGCCGCTTCGTCCCCCTGGAGCTGGCCGACATTCCTCAGCCGTACAAGGGGCACGTCCGCACGCAGTTCTTGCTGGACGGAAGCGAGTTCGACGTGTCCTTCGAAATCTCGGACTACCTGGAGCCCAATTGGGAGGCGGTGAGGAGCACGTTCCTCACCTTCAAGCTGCAGTACGCCGACGCCGGATACGCCGATGATCGCATCGTCCCGGGGGGGTACGTTCACCTGGATGACCTCATGTACCGCATGCTTCCGTATCTGCGCTGGATTCGCAGGCGGGGGGCCGCTCAGTGGGACGTGAATGCCAGGTTCGGACGTGAATTCGCGAAGACCGTTCGTGCGCGGGCGATGGATCGGTTGGCCGAGAGACGGGATTGGAGGGTAGCCGGAGAGGGCCGCAAGGTCCGGTATAGCCGGTATCTGAGGGACGTCGCGGCGTCGACTGTCTGCGTGGACCTCCCGGGAAACGGGCCCTTCTGCTTCCGGCTCGTGGAATATCTCGCGCTTGGATCCTGCATCGTGGCGGTGAGACACCGGGCACGATTGCCCGAGCCCCTGAGAGACGGCGTCCACGTGGTCTTCGTGCGGGATGACCTGGAAGACCTGGTGGAGCGCTGCGAGGAGCTCCTCCGCGATGAGGAAGGGAGGAAACGGCTGCAGAGAAATGCACTGGAATACTTCGACCGTTACCTTCATCGAGAGCAGCTGGCTGCCTACTACCTGAACACCTTCCTGCAGAGGGTGCCTTGAGGGAGAAGCCCACGGTGATCGCAAGGCCCGAGACGGGGAGGGGCGGCCGATGGATGCCTTGATGTCCCTCCAAATCTTCGGCGGGCTGATCTATCTGCTGCTCGGCGGGGACCTCCTGGTGCGCGGCGCCGTGTCCCTCGCCAGGAAAGCCAACCTCTCTCCGATGCTGGTGGGTCTCACCATCGTGGCCATCGGGACATCGGCTCCCGAGCTCTTTACCTCGGTGCAGGCGGCGTTCCAGGGATACGGAGGGATCGCCCTGGGCAACGTCGTAGGCAGCAACATCGCCAACGTGTTCCTGGTGGTGGGCGCTCCGGCGCTTATCTATCCCATGATGTGCGATCGGCCCTCGGCCCGGGGAGACGGGAGCGTGATGGTGGCTACCAGCGCGCTGCTCTTCCTGCTCTGCGCCCTGGGCCCTCTGGGCCGCGTCGACGGTGGGATCCTGCTCCTGGGGCTGGGCCTCTTCCTCTTCCTGTCCCTTCGGAAGCCCGAAACCCTCTCGGACCGCGATCGCGAGCAGGCCAGTGACCTCAGGCTCTCTCTGGGCCTCCCTAGCGGGAAGCGCATGATCGTCCTGTTTCTGGTGCTGGGCGTGATCTTCCTGCCGCTCGGTGCGAGCCTCCTGCTGGATGGAGCCGTGGGTGTCGCCACAGCCCTGGGCGTTTCCGACGCGGTCATCGGGCTGACCCTCGTCGCGCTGGGCACCTCATTGCCCGAGCTGGCCACCACGCTTGTGGCCGCCTGGCGACATCAGTCCGACGTGGCTCTCGGTAACGTTCTGGGCAGCAACGTCATGAACATTCTGGTCGTGCTGGGTCTCACGGCTCTGCTTTCCCCCGAGCCGATCGAGGTTCCTCGCAGCTTTCTCGTCCTGGACCTCCCGATCATGATGTCCGGTGCCATGATCCTCCTCTACTTCGCGTGGCAGTGTCGGCCCATCCGCAGGGGGCCGGGCATCATCATGGTCTCCGCGTATGTTCTCTATGTGGTCCTGCTTTTCAGCGCCGGGGCGACGACGGGATGAAGCTGCCCTTCACGCCCGGGGGCGGCCCCCGTGGGCGACGAGGACCGCTTCCGCCCGCGCAGGATGTCAGCGGACGCGCCCGGGGTCCCGGGGAGGCGATGGGAGTGGAGCCGTGGGGACCACGGCGGGCCAGTAGAAGGCTCCGGCGCTCAACCCGCCCCAGAGAGCCCGCTCCTCCAGGGTGGTGAAGCTGAAGAGCGAGACGCCCTCCGCCCCGGCCAGCCTCGCCCGCTCGATGTGCCTCGCCAGGCCGGCGCCGTCCAGCGAGGGAACGTAGATACCGATGTACGACGGCACTTCCAGAGCGAGGGCGTGCTCGTCGGCCAGATAGGCGAAGTCCAGCCGCCCGCCATAGACCGGACTCACGGTCCAGTAGACCATGGGCGCCAAGGCATCCACCAGGCCCAACCGATCCCAGGCTCGAGCATCCTGAAGGACGGTGTCGAAGCCTGTGCTGACTCCTGCCCAGCCGCGTTCGTTCCGGTAGACCCCCCAGACGGCCGCGGACAACTCGGCGTCAGGCGCAACGACCCTCAGGGAGTCCCGGGTCTCTTCCACGCTCCAGGTCACGAAGCGTCGGCGCATCTCGGTGAAATCCAGGAACGGTTCCAGCACCTGGATCGAATCAAAGGCCGCCAGAGAAGCGGAGTCGTACGAGTAGGTGGGGTCGGGATAACGTATGAAGTC
Organism: Gemmatimonadota bacterium; assembly: GCA_039586555.1. Lineage (GTDB taxonomy): Bacteria > Gemmatimonadota > Gemmatimonadetes > Longimicrobiales > Gaopeijiaceae > JBDHKE01. The sequence goes on from JBDHKE010000102.1 coordinate 11,806, forward strand.
CAGATGGATGCCGTCCACGTCGTACGCGCGGGCAATGTCCGCGGCCACGGCGGCGAGCCGGCTCCGCACGCCTGGATGGCCGGGGGTCATCCAGCGGCTGCCCGAGTGGTAGGGCATGGGAACCCGGTTCTCGTCCACCATGACCCAGTCCGGGTGCTCCAGGAACACATGTCGCGGTGTGGACTCGGGTGGGGGCTCCGCTCCCGCCCAGCCCGTGAAGGCGTTGATCCACGCGTGAATCTCGAGACCCCGCCTTTGAGCCCCGTCCACCGCGAGCTCGAGAGGATCCCAGCTGGGGTCCGCCCCGAGGGTGCCCGTGAGTCGTGCGGACCAGGGCTCCAGGGCCGATTGGTAGAAGGCGTCGGCGCGCCCCCGAACCTGGAAGTACACCAGGTTGAAACCGGTGGAGGCCGCCCGCTCGAGGATGATCTCGACGTCCTGAGGCGATTCGTACTCGAAGCGGCTCACCCACAGAGCGCGGACTTCCCGGAGCACTTCGGCGGGGCCGAGGGGCTCCACGGTGAAGGGAACGCTGTCCGAGCCCGCTGGAGTCCCCACTCGGATCCAGTAGGTTCCGTCGGGAGCGCCACGGAATCCCAGGCGGAAGTGGATCTCCTCCTCGGTCTGGCGCGTAAGGTCGAGGAGGAGGGGGCCGGAGGAGGACAGCACCGAGCCGAGCAGATTCTCCCCGTCGAGGGTGGCGGCGATGGGAGATGCGGCCGGCGAGGCCGAGGGGGGCGAGAGAGAGAAGAGGACCGGGGAATCTCCGCCGGGCGTGGTCGGGCCCGAATCCTGGCAGCTTACCACGGCCAGGGATCCTCCAGCGGCCAGGAGAGCCAGGAGTCTGGGTGTTCGTCGAGCCCGCATGCTCAACCCCGGCCGATGGTCCACGGCGTCCACCTCCAGCATAGGGGATGGGGAGGGTCGCCGACAGGGAGAGGAAAGCAGATGAAGGACGAAACGGCTGGGCCCGCGGGGTCAGAGGGGGGGACGTGACGGCTCCGGCGAGGTCCGACCGCTGGCCGCCGAGGATGGTGGGCATTCCCCTCGCTCTCCTTCTGGGGCTGGCCCTGGGCTACGGGTGCCACTGGCTGCTGAGGGCCACGGTCCTGGGTTCCAGGCGACCCGAAGGCAGCGAGCCCGGGGTGTCCCGAGGCACCCTACCGTCCGGGGCGCTCACGGTGGTGGCTCGCGACCTGGAGGTTCCCTGGGACATCGTCTTCCTTCCGGATGAAGGCTTCCTGGTGTCGGAGCGTCCCGGTCGCCTGCTCCGGTTGTCGCCCGGTGGGATGCGCATGTGGTCCGTCCAGGTCCCCGGGGTCCGCGCCCGCGGGGAAGGGGGACTGCTGGGTCTGGCGCTCCACCCCCGCTTCGCGGAGAACCGGTGGCTCTACGTGTACCTCACGGCGGGTGGGCCTTCGGGCGTCGAGAACCGGGTGGATCGGTATCGCGTGGAGGAGACGGGGATCGGCGAGCGGACGACGATCCTGTCCGGGATTCCGGCGGGTCACGTCCACAATGGCGGCCGGATCGCCTTCGGTCCGGACGGATTCCTGTACATAACGACGGGGGACGCGGGAGACGGTGACCGGTCGCAGGATGAGTCGTCGTTAGGGGGCAAGGTCCTGAGGGTCACGGATGGCGGGGAGATCCCGGCGGACAACCCCTTCGGGACCCCGGTCCACTCCCTCGGACACCGAAACCCCCA
>JBDHKE010000238.1:0-3738 GCA_039586555.1 Gemmatimonadota bacterium
CAGCGCGGGCAGCCCCCGGAGAAGCTGATCCTTGGCCGCAGCCCCGAGACTCTCCGCGAACTTCTCCTCGACCCTCTCGCCCGCAGCCAGGGCGTCGGCGATCACGATGGACCCGAGCTTCGCCGGGCCAGCCCCGTACAGCATCGCGTACGTAAAATTCTTCTGGAAGTCCCGGGAGTGGAGCTGAGTCAGCTCCTGCCACGCCGAGTGGACGTCACCCTCGGTGACCAACTCGACGGTGGCTCCGTTGTCTAGGGGCGCCAGCCGGTGGGCCAGACACCGAAGCTCCAGGCCCGAGGCGTCGGCCCCGACCTGGACCCAGCCCTCCCGGGTCGGCCGGAACAGGCCCCGGAACTGGGGCTCCTTGGGGACCTGCGCCATGTTCGGCGAGGCGTGGGTCATCCGCGAGGTCCGGGTGCCGACCACGTTGACCGAGCCTCGGATGATCCCCCCGTCCTGCTTGTCGAGCCAGGCCGACTGTCCTTCGGAGAGCTGGCCCAGCCGCTTGTTGACCCAGAGATACCGAAGCATGGTGGGGACCTCGGGGTAGTCGAGCTTCGACAGGACGGTCTCGGAGGTCTCGGGGATGCCGGTCGCGGTATACTCTTCCGCCTTCGGCGCCCACCCGTACTTGTCCATGAGCCCCTTGGCCCGGTGGTGCCCGGAGGCGGGGTTGTACTCGACCCACTCGATCTTGGTGGCGTCGCCGCCGACGGTGTTGGTCCACTGACTGACCGTCCGCTTGGTATCCCGCTTGTACCGGGTGAACGCAGCGTCTCCCGGCTCGCAGCCCTCGGTCTCCTTCTGCCCGGCTGAGGCCTTGTACCAGCCCGGGAAGGCCTCCCGCAGAGCCAGCTCGATCTCGGCCCGCTCGGCCATCAGCTCCTGCTCCAGCCTCCGCGCGGCCGCGACGTTGAACCCGAACCCGTTCCGCTCCTGGTGGGCCACGATCCACGCCAGCCGGGACTCCCGCTCGATCTGCTCCTGGGGAGCGAGGGGCCAGCCCGGACGGGCGGGGTTCGCGAGCAGCCAGTGGTAGAGGTCGGTGTTGAGGGAGACGTCCTGGACGCAGTAGTCGATCATCTCCTGGGTGAGCTTGGCGAAGAACGTCTCGGGGTCCTCGATGACGTGGCACCCCTTCTGGTTCCGCAGCCGGTAGCCCCAGGCCTCCAGCGAGTGGGCGTACCGCAGTTTCCTGGGGAAGGCCGCCTCTTGATCCTGGAGGGAGGCGCCACCCAACTTTTTGGCCATCGCGTGGGACCGAACGGCGATCGTCTCCCCGTGCACCATCCTCGACCACAGCAGGGTGTCGACGATCTTGCCGGGGAACTCGGTGCCGGTCAGGGCCTCCATCACCGGGATGTCGAACCGCGCGACGTTGTGGCCGACTAAGGTCACGTCTTCCCGGCACACGTTCTCCCACCACCGCGAGATAAATGACCAGTCGTCCTCGTAGTCCGGCTCGGTCATGTCCGCGTCCTGCCAGGCTACCATCCACACCGTGCCCGGGAGTACACCCTGGGACGGGATCAACGTGGTCTCCAAGTCGAAGACGATGGTTCTACTCATTGGTGTCTGCCTCCAGGAGCCACTTCGCTCTCGCGGTGTCTCCTTCAATCAGCCGCCCGGTGGCCCTGTCGTACCACACCTGGCAGGCCTCCCCGGTGTCTCCGAAGGGCCTGTTCTTCAGGACCCGGAGGGTGCACATGTTCCGGTCGAACAGGTCCGGCTCCTGCTGGTTCCGCTCGACGCCGACCACCCAGTCCGAGAGCTGGGCGATGGCCTGGGACCCGCGAAGGTCGCCGAGGTGGACCTGGCCGCCTTCCTCGTGCGGCGACCGGTTCTGCCGCCGGAGGTGGGACACCAGGTGGAGGCCCACGCCCGTCTGCTCGACGAAGGACCGGAGGTTAGTCATCATTCGGTCGAGCCGCTTCCGCTCGTCCCCCTCGTCCGCCTGGGCCGAGATCACGATCGAAATGTGGTCGAGTACCAACCACGTGCAACCACCCGAGCCAGCCATATACCGCAGCTTCGCCATCAGGGAGCCATCGTCCAGCGAGCCCCAGTGGTTGTAGAGCAGGAAATTCTTGGACACCCTTTCGAATGACTCCTTCCGCAGCGCCTCCGGTGTGTTACGATAGACCTCCGGGATCGCCAGACGCCGGTTCAGGTCGAGCGACATCATGTCGAGAGTGGTCCGCCTCACCGACTCCTCCAGGGCCACGAAGCCCACCCGGTCGCCCGAGTCCACGGCCAACTGGTACGCGATCTCCTTGACGAACGCCGACTTACCGACGCCCGACCCGGCGCACCAGGTCACCAGCTCCCGGGGCCGCTGGCCGTGGGTGAACTCGGTGAACGCCTGCCACGGGTAGGCGATGCCTTCTTCCGGCTCGGTGTTGACCTCGTCCCACAGGTCCGACATCGCGACGACGCCGCCGGGCCGGTGCTCCTTGGCGTTCCACACCGCCTCCAGGATCCGCTTCGGCTGGCCCGCAGCCAGGGCTTCGCCCGCGTCCTTGAAGCCCGCGACCGTGCCAATCTTGATCTTCCCCGGCTGCACCAGCAACTGCTCCGCGACCTCTCGCGCGGCCGTCTGGCCCGGCTCGTCGTCATCGAACAACAGGACGATGGACTCGTGGGTGTCGAGCCACTCAGCCTGGGCCTCCAGGGCGGCGAGGGCGGAGTGGGCCCCGTCCGGCACCGACACCACCGGCCACTTGAGGCCGTGCGCCTGGGCCGCAGCCAGACAATCGATCTCCCCCTCGGTGATGATGATCTGTCGGTGGGAGGCGCAGGCCCGCTGCCCGAAGAGCTGGGCCTGGGTCTTGTCCCCTCGACGCCGAAACTCCTTACCCGGGTACCGCAGCTTCTGCGACACCAGCCGGCCGTCCGCGGAGTACTCGTTGGCCACCTGGCACTTCCGCCCGGCCTCGTCGACCGCGATGCCGTACTTCCACTGCTCGCACGTCGCGGCCGTCAGGCCCCGCGAGGGAATGGCCGTGTACTCCAGGCCGTTGAGGAGCGGGGGGCCGCCGATCGGCTCGTCTGTCGTCATCATACTTTCATCTCCCGGCATCTGATACCAACCGCAGTCCTTGCCGAAGCACTTGGCGTAGCCGTCTTCGTAGCGAGCCACGTTGTCCTTGGACCCGCAGGCGGAGCAGGGCTCGTGGTGAGTCACCTTGCCATGAACGCTACTCATCAAGCCACCCGATCTTGTCGAGGAAGTCCTTGATGTCCTCGACCAGGTCGACGGTTCCTTCCTCGTCGTGGACCCGCATCAGCAGTTCGATCGCCTCTTGTGTGATGTCCATTATTCGATCGCCTCTTGTGTGATGTCCATTATTGTTCCACCCGCCAGATCTCGAAGGCCTTCGCGGCCTTGGCTACCTGGAAATGACCGGGTTCATCCGGCCCATACTGATCGTCAATCTCTGCCCGCACCTGATCACAGAAGAGCGCGAAGTCAATATCGAGCTTACCCTCCTCGTAATCGTCGGCCGGGTATTTCCCGTGCATCAGAACCTCCTCCGGTCAGGGTCCACGCGACGCTCGGTCGGCGGATCGTTGCCCTTCATGCCACGCAGCCAGAACCCGAGGCACAAGAGGGCGATGAAATACACGAGCACCGAGGTGGGCTCGGGCACGGCGTGAACCGGGCCTTCCACCATCTGCTGAACGTGGGTGTCAAGCGAGCCCGACGAGCCCGTCGAGTCGCAGTTCAAGAACGGTAGT
>JBDHKE010000239.1:0-3315 GCA_039586555.1 Gemmatimonadota bacterium
ATCGCTTCTTGTGAGGCGACGCTCGCAGCCGCGCCAAGGATGGCAGGAAGGTATGGATCGCTCATGGCTCCTTCTCCCCGACATTCAAGAACGGCACCCATGCTACTTGCAGGTGGCTTGGCACAGCAAGGCATCGCCCGTCTCAACTGTCTCATGTGTCACTGCGGCCCACTCCGGGCCGCCGGGCATCAAGAGCGACCGTGCCGGTCCCCCGCACATCTGCGGCCCGGCCATCATCGCCACAGCCTCCCTCCTCGGGTCCCCGACGGCTCTCCTTCGGCGGCGGGGGGGAGCCGCATGACCAAGCATGATGCGATCGGTTGGCCGGCGGCGATGCTGCTCCCGTGGACCGGCGCAGCTCGGCCATCATTGCTGCCGCCGGCCTCCTCCGATCCCCCACCCCCCTCCCCTTGGGCGGCGGGACCGGGGGGGGTCCGCAGCCGGAGGGATCGCACGTCCAGCCCCTGGGCCGGGCTAGCTACCTTCGGTATCCGTCCGGCCGACTGCATAGCCCCGGTCGGCACGGGTCTTGATCACCGCTTGAATCAGCTCTCTTGTGGGGTTGAGGGATCCGGTCCGGGCTCGACGGCCTGCTCCGCCTTGCGGAGGGCCTTCCACCGGTCCGGCAGGAGCTCTCGGATCCGGCTCATGGGGTGGGTGCTCACTCGCTGGAGCACGTCCCGGATGTACTCGAAGGGGTTCACGTCGTGGTCCTTGCAGGTGGCGATGATGCTGTAGATCACGGCGGCACGGCGGCCCCCAGCGTCACTCCCGGCGAACATCCAGTTCTTCCTTCCGATCGCCACCCGGCGTAGGGCGCGCTCCGCGCGGTTGTTGTCGATCTCAAGGGCTCCGTCCTCGGGGTAGCGGCAGAGAGCCTCCCACTGGCCGAAGACGTAGCCGATCGCCTGCCCCAGGGGACTCTTCGGCAGGACCTCCTGGGACTGCCCCTCCAGGTAGGCTCGGAACTCCTCCAGGATGGGAACCGACCGCTGCTGGCGAAGGGCTTGCCGGGCCGTGTCGTCGAGATCCTTCGCCTCGCGCTCCACCTCGTAGAGCCGCCGGATGTACGCCAGGGCCGCGTGGGCGCGCCCCGCGTCGGACGTCCGTGCCTCGTAGAACTTCCTTCTCGCATGGGCCCAGCAGGCGACCTCGACCACCCGCCCCCCGGCGTAGATCCCGTCGTACCCCCCGTAGGCATCCGCCTGGAGGTACCCCTCGTACTCCCCCAGCACCCGTACCGGTCCATCCCGCTTCCGGTTCGGCGTGTAGTCGAACACCGTGAAGGGGTGCTTCCGGTCCCCGATGTAGACCCACAGCCTCGCCTCTCGCGTCCGGTCCCTCGTCCGGTCCTGCACGGGCACCGGCGTGTCGTCCGTGTGGACCTTCCTCGAGGCGAGCACCTCCCGTCGCATCGCCTTGCTCACCGGCCGGAGCTGGTCCGCCACCACGGCCACCCAGTCGCACAGGGTCTTCCGGCTCAGCTCCACTCCCTGCCGCCGCAGGATCTCCTCCTGGCGATTCAGCGGCAGGTGGTCCGCATACTTGCTCACCACCACGTGGGCGAGCATCCCCGCCCCGGGCAGCCCCTTCTCCAGAGGCTCGGGCGGGCGGTCCGCGATGGCCACCTCCCCCTGGCAGGCGGGGCAGGCGTACTTGTACCGGGTATGCTCCAGGACGAAGACCGACGCCGGGATGTACTCGATCTGCTCCGTCACCTCCGCCCCGAAGACGGTCCTCCTCGTCCCGCAGCAGGGGCAGGGGAGCTTCTCCTCCGGCAGGTGGTACTCCACCTTCCGCCGGGGAAGATCCCGGGAGAGCTTCTTCCTCCCGTGCCCGGGGGACTTGCGGACGACGACCCGCTCTTCCCCCAAAGGTGCCTCCACGGGCGGGAGGGCCCCTCCCAGCTCGAAGAGATGCGCCTGATTCGGGTCGATCTTCTCCGCCCGGGGCCCGTACCGGGCCCGGAGCAACTGCTCCAGGTGGTGCCGCAGCTTCTCCTTCTCCCGCAGCTCATCCTGCAGCGTCCCGTACATCTCGATGATCATCTGCTTGAGCTGATGGGGATCGTCGGGAAGACTCTCGGGCGTGGGGACCATGACGTTCGCTCCGCTTGTGGCTCCTTCTGCCCTCCGTAGAGCATCCCCGATGCCAACGAAGGCCCCCGAGGAGACGGAATTCCCCCGGTGACGCAACGTCCATCGACAGGATCACTTCGGGCGATGGCTCCCCCGGGACCGAGACTCCCCCCCGGGAAGCTCGAGCCGGTCAGGATGCCAGATTGGCGCGAAGAGGGCTACGGAGATGCCAACAAGGCAGGGCGGGGCGCTCGGGCCCGCCGGGGCTCGAAGCGGTCCCTCCGCTTCGCCCCCCTCAGCTCGATCCCCTCCAGGAGCAGCATGAGGTCCGCCGCATCGACCTCGACGGCCTCCCCCTCCCCCTCGGGAAAGCGGAAGAGCCCCTCCTCCAGGCGCTTGTACCAGAGCACCAGCCCCCCCCGGTCCCAGTAGAGGGCCTTCACACGGTCTCCCCGGCGATTGCGGAAGACAAAGAGGTCCCCCGAGAGGGGATCCTGCCCCAGCTCCTCCCGGACGATCGCCGCCAGCCCGTCGAAGGCCCGGCGCATGTCCGCATGCTTCACCGCGAGGAAGACCCGAACCGTGGACGGCCAGATCAGCATACCCCCGCCTCCAGGGCCAGGACGAGCCGCGCCAGGTCGTCGGGTCCGAACTCGCCGTGGATCCGGATCAGGCGGCCTCCTCCCAGGCCCACCTCCACCATCCTCCGCCCCGGCGATGTCGAAAGACGATCGACGACCCGCACCGGGACGAAGGCGGGCTCCTTCCCGTTGCCACTCCCTGTGGATTCGGCATCCCGCCGCCTCAACTCATGCCTCCACCAGGAAAAGGTCCCCCGAGACAGGGATCGACGGCGGCAGAACTCCGCCGCACTCACCCCGCTTCGCTCCCACCGGGCCGTCAGCTCTCGCCAGTACGCCTCCCGAGGTCGTGCTGTCGCTCTCGCCATGACCAAACCCTCCTTTCAAAGCAAGGTCACGGCAAGATTCTCGCGGGGATCAGAGAAGGCACAAGACGGGGTTCACCGGACGGTTACTACCTTCGCATCTTCGCCTCCGCGAGAATCTCGAGGGGATTCCGACACGGAGATCATAACGTCCAACCCCTGACTGGGTTAGAGGGAGACAGGATGCTGGGAACTTTCGATGGACAAGGACAGCCCTCCCCGGAGACCTCCTCCTCCGGAGACGGTGCCGCGCCCTCGCGGCCCGCGGGATCAGGATCATCCGGGGGGGGG
>JBDHKE010000240.1:0-3311 GCA_039586555.1 Gemmatimonadota bacterium
GACCCGGGGATCCTTTTCGTCGGAATACGCACCCGCGAGGTGCAACTCGGAGACGGGGACCGAGTCCTCGAGGACTGGGGTGACTGGTTCGCGCGCCGCTGGCTGAAGAGGCTCGCGGGCGGCACGGGGAAATAGGCAGTAGCCACGTCATGAGAAGACCAGGATGAGTAACGAAATCATCTCATACATCGAGATGTGTCAGCGCGAGGGCGCAAGCTGCGTATTCCGACGAAAAGGATCCCCGGGTCCGAAGGATGAGGATCCCCTGGTGTGAGCCAAGAGGATCCCTCGGTCCGGGGGAAGGGGGGCTGTCATTCCGACAGGTGTCGGTCCCCTCGGAGCGAAGCGACGCTGGTTATAGTTCTCTGATGCCAGGGTCCGCCCTGGAAGTCAAGCTCCTCCTTGGTTGAGCCCGGCCCGCCCCCGCCCGCCGAGTAGCCCGTAAGGCGCGAGGCGAGGCGGGCGGGGGCGGGGCTCCGGGCGATCGATTTCTTCTTCTCGGTCTTGTCATCCGGAGGTCCTCTACCCCTCGCGAGCTCGCGAACGTGGCTCCTGGGGCGTCTGAGAGGCTCGAAAGACGGACGCTTCTTGTCACTCGACCGATTCGGTTGAAGTTACGTCGACGCTGCCCTTCCGGAGGTTTCATCCCGTCTCTCCGCCGAGTGTCTCTCCGTCGGTCTGGGGGCTTCCCACGACTCCTACTCCTTCGGTTTCTTCCGTCTCTTCGGGTCCCGCATCGACGGTCCCTTCAACTCGATCCGGTGGGCGTTGTGGATCAGCCGGTCGAGGATGGCGTCCGCGATCGTGGGGTCCCCCAAGGTGTCGTGCCACTGCTTGACGGGGACCTGGCTCGCGACGATGGTCGAGGCGCGGCCATGGCGGTCCTCGACGATCTCGAGGACGTCCCGCCGGGCCCCGTCCTCGAAGGTCGCGAGGCCCCAATCGTCGAGGATGAGGACGGTCGTCTTGGCGAGCTGGCCGAGGACCTTCTCGTAGGTCCCATCCCCTCTCGAGATCCGGAGGGACCCGAGGAGGCGAGGGAGGCGGAAGTAGCGGACGGAGAAGTCCTCTCGACACCCCTTGTCTCCGAGGGCGCAGGCGATCCAGGTCTTCCCCAGGCCTGTCTTGCCTGTAATCAGGATGTTCTCGTTCTGTGCGACCCATCGCATCGTGGCCAGCCTCTGCATCACGGACCGGTCGAGGCCTCGGGGGTGGCGGTAGTCGATGTCCTCCATGCAGGCCTGCACCCGGAGCTTGGCGATTTGGTACCGGCGGCGGAGCCTCCGCTCCTGCCGCTCCGCCCACTCCCGGTCGACCATGAGTCCGAACCGCTCCTCGAAGGAGAGCTTATCCGGGCCCTTCTGGTCGAGGAGTTCGTGGAAGGCGGCGGCGAAGCCGCGGAGCTTCATGGCGACGAGCTTCTGGTAGGTCTCTTCGTTCAGCACGACTCTTCCTCCTTTCCGTCGTAGTAGGCCGGCCCCCGGATGTTCTCGTGAAGGACCGGGGGCCTCGGCGGCAGGGTCAGGACGGGCTCGCGGTCGAGCCCGTTCTTCAAGATGGACTTCACGCTCTGGTAGGAGCAGGCGCCGATGGCGGCTGCCCTCCTGCAGGCCGCCTCGAGCCGGTCGGAGCCGTGGTTCTGCCCCAGGCGAAGGAGTCCCAGGCAGGCCCGGTAGCCCAGCTCCGGGTGGCGGCGACCGTCCAGGATCTTCCGGGCGACCTGGGCGGTCTGGGGCCCGGTCCGGCTCGCCCAGGCGATGATCCGGCTCGGCGTCCACTCCAGGTGTCGCCGGTGGTCCGGAGGCATGTGCTCCGGCAGGGTGGTGTAGCGCCCTTTAAGGGAGCTCCGGCGGTGCGACGCCACCCGACGCCCCTTGTGGAAGACTTCCACCGTCGTCGCCGTCCTTCGGGCATCCAGCTTCCGGTGCACCAGGGCGTAAGGGACGCTGTAGAAGTGCTTGTCCACCTCGACGTGATAGTCGATGTTGACCTTGGGGGTGGACCACTCCGCGAGCTCGTACCGCCTCGCCGGCAGCGGACGCAGGGCTGGCCGGTCGACCGTCTCGTAGAGGCTGCGCCGCGTCCCCTCCAGCTTCTGGAATGGTTTGTCGTTCAGCTTCTTGAGCTTCTCCCGGACCGCCTCGTTCGCCTGCTCGACGCTGAAGAAGGTGTGGTTCCGCAGCGCCGCGAGGATCCACCGCTGCGCCAGGAGCACTGCGGCCTCCACTTTCGGTTTATCTCGGGGCTTGCGCGGTCGAGCCGGGATGATCACGGTCCCGGTATGCTCCGCCCAATCCTGGTAGGACCGGTGGATCTCCGGCTCGTAGTAGCACGGCCGGCTCACCGCGGTACGCGGCTGGTCGGGGACCGTGACCACGCTGACGCCGCCGAAGAATTCAAAGGCGTGGACGTGCCCCTCGATCCAGTCCCCCAGCTTCTCGGAGCGCAGGACCTCGGCGTAGGTGTAGCTCGACGCCCCGAGAGCCGCGACGAAGAGAGGCGCCTCCCAGACCTCCCCGGTGGCCCGGTCGACGATGTCGATCCCGTCCCCGGAGTAGTCGACAAACGTCTTCTCCCCCGCCCGGTGCTGGTGGCGCATCACGAGATCGAGCTTCTTGGCCCAGCCCCGGTACAGGTCGCAGAATCGGCTGTAGAGGTATCCGTCCTCCGGGTGGGCCTCCTTGTACTCCTCCCAGAGGAGCCGCAGCGTCACGTGCTTCCGGCGGAGCTCCCGGTGGATCGCCTCGAAGTCCGGCACGGCCCGGAGCCGCCCGGTCGCCTCCGCCGGCCGGCGGTACAGCCTCGCCTCCAGCGCAACATCGTCCAGGTCCTCCGGAAGCGGCCAGCCCAGCCCCGCCTCCTCCGCCCGACGCGTACACCTCAGCACCGATGAGACCGACACCCCCAGGCTCCGGGACACCTTCTTCTTCCCGAGGCCCTCGCCCCAACGTAGCTTCAATATCTCTCGGATCTTCCGCATGGGTAGTCGCTCCTGAGGCATCTCCAACCTCCTTTCTCGAAGGAGGATGGATACTCACCTCGACTACCCAGCGTCAGCTTCGTCCGGGGGGGGCTACTTCAGGAGGCCCCGTTCACCACGGGGGATTCTCACCTGCCGGATTGACAGGATCCCCTTCCCTCGGAATCCGGGATCCTCTTCCCTCGGAATCCGGGATCCTCATGCCTCGGAATCGGGGATCCTCTTCCTTCGGATTCAGGGATCCTCTTGGCTCGGAATACGCACTCTGCGTCGAGACGTTTGCAGGGCTTGACGAGAACGCTCAGGTAGTGCTGGCGGCGATCGATACTGC
>JBDHKE010000016.1:0-45476 GCA_039586555.1 Gemmatimonadota bacterium
GGAAGAGAGGCGCAAGGAAGAGCGGGGATACCTGGGGCAACTGGCCCAGGACATCGGCGGGAAGGTGGATGTGAAGGTTGCTACCTCTCTGCTGGAAGGGCGAGGCACCGCCGAGACGATCGAGCGATACGCCGAGTCGATCAGCGCCAGCTTGATCGTCATGACGACCCACGGGCGCACGGGGTTCAGTCGAACGTGGCTCGGCAGCGTCACGGATGAGCTGGTCCGGCACAGTCACTTTCCGGTGCTTCTTGTGCCACCCGAGGAGGGGGATGTGGATATCTTGAGCGAAGTGCCCATCAGCCACGTCCTCGTCCCTCTCGACGGCTCCGAGCGCGGCGAAAGGATCCTCGGTCCCGCGGTGGACGTAGGGCAGGCCACCGGAGCCCGCTTCACGCTTCTGAACGTGGTTCCAGCGGACGTCTCCCTGGGAACTCGAATGATCCCGCTTCCCTCCCGGCATCTCGAGGAACGGCACGAGAAGGCGGTTGAGTACCTCGCCGCGGTGGCCAGGAGACTGGGCGACACTTTCACTCCAGTGGAAACGAAGGTCGTCGATCACCCTCTACCGTCCCGGGCCATTCTGGCGGTGGCACAGGAGGGATCGGCCGACATCATCGCCCTGGCAACCCACGGATATCGGGCGCTGACCCGGGCAATCGTAGGCAGCGTGGCGGACAAGGTGCTCCGCGGAAGCCGGTTGCCGGTCCTGATGCTGCGCCCCGGCGACTGAGCCACAACCGGCCGGCCAATGGCGGCTTTGCCACGGGTGATCCCGGGGCCTCAGCAAGCAGGATATCCCGCTACGAACCGGAGGCAGGCCCGGGTTCGTTCAGGTCACGGAGCCTGGCCTCGATCTCGTCGCAGCGGACGGCCGCCTCGGGGAACCCAGTGAGATAGGCGCCGCCCGGCTCGAGCAGTCGGAAAAGGCGAAGCGCTTTGTCCAGGCTCGCTTCCGCGTCGGACTGCCGCTCCTCCAGAAGCGAGCGGAGGCCATCCAGGTATAGCGTCTCGGCCATGACCCAGCACCGGCCCGGCTCGACCTCACCCGTAGGCGCCACGATCATGAGAAGCGTGTCCGGCGACGCCGATCGGGCGAGATCCAGATCGAAGCCGGTGGTGCGTGCCACCGACTGTAGCTCCTCCTCGATCTGGGAGTCGGACAGGGCGCGGCCCAGAATGCGGTTCCGCAGCGCGATCAGCATCTGACCCGCCTGTTCGATCACACGCAGGATGTAGTCTCTCTGAAACGCCATGTCCTTCTCGGATCAAGCTGGTGGACTCCCACGACCCGACACCGTATTGATAGGATCGCTGCGGCGCCAGGCAAATGAGGATGGCGTCAGGTCTCGCTTCCAGACTGGAGCAACCCGATGCAGCGCTCGCTAACCATGGACGGGATCACGTGGCCCCGGACCCTGAGCTTCCTTTCGGGTCTGGGTATGATCATCGCTTCCGCTCTTTCGATCCAGCATTTCTTCGCCGCTAACTATCCCGAGTCGATCTTCGAGGGATCCTTTTGTGACATCAACGCATTCTTCAACTGCGACTCTTCCGCGTATTCGCGAGTCTCGCAGCTCTGGGGGGTGCCCCTGGGATATCCCGGCCTGGTGGTGGGAGCTCTCGTCTCCCTGGGCGCATTGTTTCCCTCAGCCAGGTTCGAGCGGACCAACAAGAGCCTGGCAGGGTGGAACGCGCTGGGGGTGATCCTTCTCTTCCTCTACTCCGTCCTCTGGCTCGGGAGCCTCTGTCTCTTCTGCACTGGCTACTACGTCTTCGCAATCCTCAGCTTCCTCCTCCTCTGGAGGTATGGTGTCGAGCGGGAGGGAGGGATTCTGAACCGGTGGGCGAAGCCCGATCTCAAGCATCTCGCGGTCTCGGGCGTGTTCCTCTTCACGGGCGCGTGGGGGATCGCCGAGTACCACGAAGTGAGAATGGAGGCCCAGTCGGAAGGTACGGCGGCGCGGATCGTGGAGCAGTTCTACAGCCTCGAGAGGGTTGAATGGCCGAGCTTCATCTCGCCGTTGTGGACCGCCCGATCGACCGAGCGCTTCGAGGACGCACCCATACGGGTGGTGGAATACGCCGACCTTCTGTGCCCTGACTGCCTCTTTCTGACGGATCAGCTCGATCGACTCAAGGAGGAGTTCGCCGGGAAGATCAACATCGCGTTTCAGATGTTTCCCCTCGAAGCTCGATGCAACGACGTCGTGGAAAAGGACCTGCACCCCGGTGCGTGCGACCTCTCGTACATGGCGGCCCACGATCCCGGGAAGTTCAATGCCATCCACGATGACATCTTCGCGAACTTCCGAGAGGCGAAGAGCAGCGCGGAATGGCGAGCGGAACTGTCACGGAGATGGGGCGTGGAGGGTGCAGTGGAAGACCCCGACACGAAGGCGGTCGTTCAGCGGATGATCGCAACCGGGAGGGAGTACGAGAAGACATCGGATCGGTACGCTCACGGCATACGGTCGACTCCCACCATGATCGTCAACAACCGGATGATCATCGGCACCCTGCCCTACGAGCAGCTCCGGGCCATTTTCCAGGCCCTGGTAGACGAGACTGAGGGGGCACGGGGGTTCCTGGAGAGTTGGGTGGAACCCGGGTGAGCGGGCCGACCGACCGGGAGCCCCGGGCGTCCGTCCTTCTCGGAGCATTGCTGGACGCCGGTGCGACTCACCTCACAGGCCTGCCCGATGGGATGTGGGCCCCGCTTCTGGCGCTCGCCGAGGAGCATCCCCGGATTACCTACGTTCCTGTCACTCGCGAGGGCGAGGCCTTCGCGCTGGCTTCGGGCCTCTGGCTCGGGGGGCGCGCACCCGTCGTGTGTGTCCAGAACTGTGGTCTCCTGGAGAGCGGGGACAGTCTCCGAGGAGTGGCGGTCCGAATGGGCGTGCCGCTGCTGATCCTCGTGACCTACCGGGGGTTGTCGACGATTCGTGCCGCCGGATTCGACCCTCTGGAGACCGACCTGACGCCCCGGCTGTTGACGCGCCCTGACGTGGATTCTGGAGCACTGCTCACAGAACCGACCCTCCGGGCCTGGGGAATCCCCTACCGGTTCTACGGCTCTGACGCGGACGCTCCTCTCGTGGCGGAGGCGTGGGCCCAGGCTGAGAGGGACGCACACCCGATGGCGCTTCTGATCACGCAGGCCCTCTCGTGAACCGGTCGCTCCCAGGGCCGTGTCGAATCATCGACCTGGACCGGGACTCATGACGTAATGCTGACCAAGGACGAGCTTCTGGGACCGCTAGCTCGGCTCCGAACGAGCGAGATCGTGGTGACGTCTATGAGCGTGGTTCGGCCGTGGGCACGGTACTCGGACAGTGATCTGGACTTCGCGTCGGCGGACAGCGCCATGGGTCACACCGCGGACCTCGCCCTGGGGTTGGCTCTTGCCCAGCCCTGTCGCAAGGTCATCTGCCTCAACGGCGACGGGAGCATGGCCATGACTCTGGGAACCCTGCTCACCATCACGGAATCCGGTGCGCCCAACATCGTTCTGATCGTGATCCAGAACGGCAGCTACGAGATCACGGGAAACCAGAGAATCCCCGGGGCTGGCCGATCCGATCTGGCAGCGATGGCGCAGGGAGCCGGTTTCGAGCGCGTATACCGGTTCGTTGAGGGAACGGACTACAGGCGACGTCTCCCGGAGGTACTCGAAGGAGCCGGTCCCGTCTTCGCGGGTGTGGCCGTGGAGCAGGGATCCGAGGGCCCCATCACCAGGAGCGAGCGAGAGCAAGCACGCTACCTGAGAACCTCTCTCGCCGAATGGTCGAGGCACCTGAGGAAGGCACTGTTGTCCGAGGAACAGTACCTCTCGAAGCGGTCTCCGCGATCGCGATCCTCCTAGTGTACCGTCGCCCCGCTGGATCGGGCGCCTCGAAGCTCGCCATGGCTACCGGACTTCTGAGACGGAACACTAGGACCGTCGGGAGATCCCACCCACAGCCTCCACCAACCGGTCGACCTCCTCCTCGGTGGTGTAGCAGGCGCACCCCGCCCGGATCAGTCCCCCCTTAGCGCGCAGACCGAGGGCGTCGACCACCGTGGACGCATAGAAGTCCCCGTGCGAGAGGAACAGGCCGAAGTCCCGAGCGAGGCGGCTCACCACCGTCCGAGGGGAGACATCCTCCACCGTGAAGGCCACCGTAGGAGTTCGCGGGTTCCCGGGAGGTGGCCCGTACAGCCGAACGCCGGGCACCCGAGCCAGGCCCTCCCACATCCGGCGAACGAGCTGTTCCCCCCGATGGAGCAGCCCCTGGAACACCACATCCAATCGCCGTGCCCTCGTATCGCCCTCGGCGAGCGACGCCAGGAAGTCCACGGCGGCAGCTGCTCCCACGATGCCTTCGTGATTCAAGGTCCCCGTTTCCAGACGGTCCGGTGACCTATTCGGGGCCGGGGGCAGCCTCGGTACGTCCAGTCCGTGGATCAGCGCTTCACGCCCGTACAGGACTCCCACATGCGGACCATAGAACTTGTAGGCCGAGCATGCCAGGAAGTCGCAATCCAGCTCACGCACCCTCAGCCGCTCGTGGGGTGCCAAGTGCACGGCATCAACGAAAACCAGCGCGTCGACTGCCTTGGACAGTTGCACGGCCCTCCGCACGTCGACGACGGTTCCCAGAGCATTCGAGGCCGCTCCGATGGCCACGATTCGGGTTTCAGGAGAGAGGAGTGCCTGGAAGCGATCCCAATCTAGATCCCCCGTCTCACGAACCATCGGAACGGTCCGGATGATGACGCCGCGCTCCTCTTCCAGGACCCTCCAGGGTGCCACGTTGGCCTGGTGGTCGAGATCGGTGACGACGATCTCGTCACCCCGTACGAGCCCGCGGCCCAGCGCCCGGGAGAGATGGAAGGTCAGGGTCGTCATGTTTGCCCCGAACACAACCTCCCTTGGTGACGAACCGAGAAAGTCAGCCATCACCACCCGGGCGGACTCCACGGCCTCGTCCGTCTCGGCGCTGGATGGATAGGCCCAGCGACGATTCGCGTTGTGCCGCATCAGGTATTCCGTCGCCGCACGGAGCACGGGCTCCGGAACCTGTGTCCCGCCGGGACCATCGAAATACCCGACCGGATAGCCGGCTTCCTTCCGGCGGAGGGCAGGAACGGCGGACCGAATTCGATCGACGTCCGCCACGCGGACGGTCGCCGTGCATTCCGGAATGGCACTCATCTCGATTCGGTCCTCCGCGGTGACGGCCTCGGGCTTCGTCAGGAATCATAGAGCCTCGGCGTCACGCCGCCCAGCGTCTGACCCCCCAACCGACGAGCCGAAATCAATGCTCGCCTTCCTGGCCCTCGAGGCCGCACCTTGCCCCTGCACGGAGCACGGGAGACTTTCAGGGGTCGCGCCCGAAGGAGTCAGCGGCCTCAGTGACCCGCCTGTGGAGGTAGGAACATGGGTATCCTGTCGTGGATCATCCTCGGATTGGTGGTCGGTGCCCTCGCAAAGTGGATCATGCCCGGAAAGGACCCGGGGGGGATTCTTATAACCATCCTTCTGGGAATCGCCGGAGCCCTGCTGGGTGGCTTCCTGGCATCGTTCGTAGGACTCGGTCCCGTCACGGGCTTCAACTTCGGAAGCCTGGTCATCGCGCTGGTGGGTGCTCTGGTGCTTCTTTGGGCCTATCGCAAGGTCAAGGGCAGGCCCACGGCCTGAGTCATCGGAGGAGGTCCCGCACAGAAAGGGGGGGGCCGTGTTCAGTCGGCACCCACAGGACCTCGCCGGAGGCTAACCGCCCTGGATCCACGCCGACCAGGTTTCCTCAGCCGGTCCAATTGTGACCTGGTTCCGATACCGGACGAGGGGCATCCGCAGCAGCGACGGCTCCTCAGAAAGGCGCTGGAGCCCTTCCCCCTCCGAAGGTCGGGCACGCGCCAGTCCTGGGTCGTGGCCGCGGCTCGACGTCGGGTGTGTAAGGGCCTGGATTCCGTGTTTCTGGGCGAAGCGGCGCAGCTCCCCCACGGATGGAGAGCGCTTGTTGAAGTCCACGAAGTGGGTCTTGATCCGTCGCTCCGAGAAGAACCGAAGTGCCTTTCGCGTGTCCGCATCCTTCCGCACTCCGAAGACCTGGACCTCCATCCGCGAGCTCATCGCCATGGACCTCCGGCTTGCCCTCTCCCTGATACAACGAGGGCTGGGATGTGAGGACCCGAGTCGTGGGTCCACTCGTGAGAACCAGAAGAGGAAGATTGCGAGTAGCCACGGCGGTTGCAACGCGAAAGCCTGGCGCCCCATTGTGGCCGTATCGTGGATCGGAGTTTCCCCCTCCGCATCTGACTTGCCCATTCCTCCCGGCGCAGGACCATGAAGGTAATCGACACCCTCGCCGCACTCACGATGGCCGCTGCTTTCCTCGCCTGCGCGGGGGGAGATGGCGGACGTGAGGACGGCGAAAGCGCGGTGTCGGCTCTCGCGAACGCAGTGACCGAGTCCGTCACCAGCCAAAGCCTCGAGGCTCATGCTCGGGCTATCGTCCAGCATGAGCGTCCATCGGGAAGTACAGGCGAGAACGCTGCGATCGACCACGTGGTCCAGACTCTCAGGGCAGCCGGAGTCGCGGTGGAGGTGCATACCTTTGAAGCGTATGCCTCGGACCCGATTTCGGCGATCGTGGAGATTCCCCGAACCGGTCTCTCGTTCGAGGCAATCACGGTATCGTTCTCGGCTTCCGTACCAGAGCTCGTGGCTCCAGTGGTGGACCTGGGGGAGTTGAATGACCTGCCCTCTCTGGAATTGGGCACTGGCGAGCGACTCGTGCTGGAAGGCGAGGGGATAGAGAGCCCCTTCACGCGCAGTCATCCGGACCTGTCCGGATCCGTGGCTCTGGTCGAGGGCCTGCCCAGAAACGCCGCGGCGACCGTGCTCGCCCGCCTCGGCGCCGAAGGGATCATCTTCGTGAACCCGGAGGAGCGATTGAACGACTTGATCGTCACCTCCACCTGGGGGACTCCTTCCCTTCTCAACTACCACCGTCTGCCGGACCTTCCGGTGGTCGAAATCAGGAAGAGCGCTGGCGAGGCGATCCGCGCCCTCCTGGCCCAGGGGCCACTGCAGATCCGGCTCGGCACCGAAACCGACTCGGGATGGAGGCCAATGCGACTGGCCGTGGCTCGCATCCCGGGCTTTCGGGACGACTCGCCCTACGTCCTGTTTGGCGGTCACATCGACGCGTGGCATCATGGAGCCACGGACGAAGGCGCCTCGAACGCTTTGATGCTGGACCTTGCCCTGGCCTTCCACGCGCAGCAGGACCTTCTCAACCGCGGGCTGGTCGTGGCGTGGTGGCCAGGCCACAGCAACGCCCGCTATGCGGGATCCACCTGGTTTGCGGACCACTTCTTCGAGGACCTTCGGAACCGAGCGGTGGCCTACGTGAACATTGATCTGGTCGGTCAGATGGGAGCGGAGCTCTTCGGGGCGTCGGCAACCGCGTCCCTCGCCCGGCTCGGCTCCACCGTGATTCGGGACGGCGTGGGAGCCGATATCATGTCCGTCCCGCCCGGACGGAACTCGGACCAG
The DNA here is from genome assembly GCA_039586555.1 of Gemmatimonadota bacterium. GTDB lineage: Bacteria > Gemmatimonadota > Gemmatimonadetes > Longimicrobiales > Gaopeijiaceae > JBDHKE01. The sequence continues at coordinate 7,547 of JBDHKE010000016.1, forward strand.
TCCTTCAACGGGATCGGACTGCCCCTCCTGCAGTTGCATCACACCCGGCCGCCCGAGGCGGGTGGCACGTGGTGGTGGCACACTCCCGAGGACGATTTCGACAAGATCGACTTCCAGGTCCTGAAGACAGATGCGGACCTCTATGCCCACGCGCTGTCTACCCTTCTGGCCAGCCCGGTCCTGCCGGTAGACCTCACCGCGACGGTGCGTGCCCTGGGCGATGCCCTGGCCGCCCACCAGGCTACTGCCGGTGACCGTTTCGACCTCAGTGAGGGGGTGGCCCTCCAGGCCGAACTCCTTCAACGGGCAGGCCGGATTCAGAATGCGCTTCCGGGCCACGGAAGTCCGGGCTTGGACGCTGCTCTCCTCAGGATTCTCCGACCGATCAGCCGGATCCTATACGTGCCGGTCACCCCCTACCATCCGGACTCGGGAGTGGGATGGAGCCTTCTGCCAGGACTCGCGCCGGTGTCGATCCTGTCCAACGAGCGATCGGAGTCGGATCGCTTCCGCTTCGCTGAGGCGTTTCTCATCCGGGAACGGAACCGCTTGATCGAGGCCCTGGACCGGGCGAGTCGTGAGGCAGGGCACCTTCTGGAGCTCCTGGAGTCGCAGGGGTCGTAGGCGCGGATGCTTGGTCCTCGTGAACCTCCGGATGCTCCGGCTGCCGAAGGGTCCATGGCCGAGCTCGTCGCGCGCACGGAGGGGCTGCAACCGTGGCGTCGGGTCCTTCACGCGGCATTTGGGTCCCTGGTGGCGCTGGGCCTGCACGTGCTCGGGTCCCGGGTGACCGCACTGCTGAGCCTTGCGGTCATTCTCGGAGCACAACTGATCCTTGACGCCAGCCGCCTGGCTATTCCGGGGTTCAACCGCCGGTTCTTCAGGTGGTTGCGCGTGTTCGCGTCGCCTCGGGAGGAGAGACGGCTTGCCTCGTCCACCTGGTACGTCCTCGGCATCGGATTGGTGGTGGCGCTCTTCCCCCTCGCGATCGCCGTTCCCAGCGTTCTCGTGCTGGCTCTGGCGGACCCCAGCGCGTCCTACGTGGGCCGGCGGTGGGGGAGGACTCCTCTAGGCAAGGGAAGCGTGCTGGGCACATCCGTGTTCGTGGCCCTGGCTTTCGCCATTCTGCTGGCGTTTGTGAGCCCCCTCGAGGCTCTGGCTACCGCCTCGGTCGTGGCACTCGTCGAGGTCCTGCCCCTGCCCCTGGACGACAACCTCACGGTGCCCGTCGCCGCCGGCGCGTCGCTCTGGCTGCTCGCGTTGGTGTGAGGTGCGCGGCTCTACGACCCGATCGAGTCACCCAGGCGTGGGCTTTGCGGTCGTGTCCGGGAACTGCGGGGCCTCGGCCATGGGCGGCTCGTCGCCGGATGAGGTCCCATGGAAACATCGGCCAAGCCTCCGCCCTGAAGGGTTATGCCGACCATGGGGCCAAACGGTGAGGCTCGTTTCAGGCGTCGGGTTCGGTAAGCTCAGCTGGCGAGAGAACGCACATCCGCCTCCCCCTGCGCGGTCCCGGTCACCCGCCCAAACCGCCGCTCCCGTGCGCTGAAGTCCCGAAGCGCTGCCGCCAGGTGCTCCGGCGTGAAGTCCGGCCACATGACGTCCGTGAACCAGAGCTCCGCGTACGCCGACTCCCAGAGAAGGAAGTCGCTCAGGCGTTGCTCGCCTCCCGTCCGAATCAGAAGGTCGACATCCGGTACCGGTAGGCTCTCGTGCAGAGCCTCGCCAAGAGCTCGCGCGAAGGCCTCACGGCTTCCACCCCGGCCTCCGGCCAGGCGGGCAGCCGCCTCCAGAATGGAGTCGCGAGCCGAGTAGTCCAGCGCGATCCGCACCAGCAGAGACCGGCCTTCCGAAGTCGTGCCCTCGGCCCGCAGCACAGCCTCGTGTAGCGGGCGCGGGAGTCGGTCCCGACGTCCGATGATGCGGATTCGGACACCTTGCTCCGCACAGGACTCGGCCTCTCGTCTCAGATACGCGGTGAACAGACGCATTAGCGAGCGTACCTCGTCCGGCGGCCTGTTCCAGTTGTCCGACGAGAATGCGTAGAGGGTCAGCGTCCCGATTCCCTGGTCGGCTGCCCGCTCCACGATTCGACGGACCGTCCGAGCGCCTTCGCGATGGCCAGCCGTTCGGGGCTTCCCATGGGCTTCCGCCCACCGCCCGTTTCCATCCATGATGATGGCGACGTGAAGCCCGCCCGCCCGCAGAGGAAGAAGAGTACTCTGTATCATAGAGTCACACGAGAAAAAGAAGAAACTACCCCTCTCTGGCGGCCCTGATCAGGGACTCCATGTGGTCGAGGTAGCGGCCGAATTCCCTCCGGCCGAGCTTCGTGAGGCGGTACTCCGTGCGCGGCACCCGTTCGACAAACGACTTGCGGCACTCGATGTACCCGGCCTCTTCCAGCTTTCGCGCGTGAGCACTCAGGTTTCCATCGGTCGTCTTCAGGAAGGCCTTCAGATCTGAAAAGGACAGGCTCTCGTTGACCGCCAGAGCGCTCACGATGCCGAGGCGAACGCGCTCGTGGATGAGACGGTTCAGGTCGAGCGGGTCTTCCGCACCCTGCTCGCCACCTACGGAGCTCAGGGTAGGCCTACTACCCACCGAGCTCTTCCGATCTCCGCGCGGAACGGCGCCCTCTCTAGCCACCATACCTCCTGGCAATGAGGAATCCGAATCCGATGTGCAATCCGCCGAATCCAAGCGCCATCAGGGCGTCGCCCCAGCTCGGCGGTGTGAACAGGGCAAAAGCACCCACGCCCATAAAGGCGAGTCCCATGGCCGGGACGATCTTGACGGAGAACGACCCCGCCGCCACCACACCCTTCCCGTAGAGCAGAAGCCAGATTCCGGGCAGAAGGTCGATTCGCCCTCCCTGATAGAGCACCAGGGTCAACAGCCCGCCGACCAGCATCGGGGGCGAGAAGCTCAGGAGGAACTTCCGACCTGGTCCGTAGTGGAGCGGGATCTCGGCCGTCCGTGCCTTGAGGAGAATCGCACCTCCGGCGAGAAGCATGCAGAGCACCCCCGCCCCGATCCACACCGCCACCCAGGCTTCCGCGGACGGTTGGCGCACCGCGATGAGTGATGCGGCCAGGGCCGTCACGCCGATGAGCACACCACCGACGCCCGGCACCGCCGTGAACGACCCCGAGCGCTCCATGGTCTCCCTGATGTAGCGAAGATTGTCCATGGCCCGATCCTGGAGGGCCAGGGGCTCACGTTGGTCTTTCCGGATGGGGCGGATCGAGTGCATGATCCAATGGATACCGCATCCCAGTGTTTTCGTCAAGTACTCTGCGCGGCAAAGTGAGTCCGCCAAGAGGGCGCGCTAGGCAAGGAAGTCGTACCTCCCCGCCAGCGAATCGAGAGAGCCGACGCCCGGTGGACAAGAGGCGCGGGATCTTGGAGGGAGCGGGCGGAGAAATGGGGAGACGCGACGAGGGGCCGGATAGGACGACGGGCCCTCGCGAGTCGATTGGAAGGAAACCTCAGACGTGGCCTGACTCGAGGGTGGGATCTGCCCCTTCCTCGTCCGCGAGGGACCTCTCAAGGTGGCAGCATACGGATTCGAGCACCTTGATGCGAGCGTACCGCTTGTCGTTCCCCTCCACCAGGATCCAGGGCGCAATGCCCGTGCTGGTACGCTCGACCATGTCATTGACGGCGATCTCGTAGTCCGACCAGCGACTCCGGTTCCGAAGGTCCTCCTCGGTCAGCTTCCAGCGTTTGTAGGGTGTCTCCTGACGGAGCTCGAAGCGCTCCTCCTGCTCGTCCAGAGTGATGTGGACCCAGAACTTGACCAGCACGATTCCGTGATCGACCAACTCCTGTTCGAAGTCGTTGATCTCCGCGTAGGCCCTCCTCCATTCCTTTTCACTGGCAAACCCCTCCACGCGTTCGACCAGGACACGTCCATACCAGCTTCGGTCAAAGATGAGAAAGCGTCCATCCCGGGGAAGGTGCCGCCAGAAGCGCCATAGGTAGTGGTGATCAAGCTCCTCGTCCGTCGGAGGACTAATCAGCTTGACCTCGTAGTCTCTAGCGTCCAGGGCCCCGGTGACCCTCCGGATCGCGCCACCCTTCCCCGCCGCGTCCCATCCCTCGAAGACCAGAATCGTCGAGACTCCCTGCCGCCGCGCCTTCCGCTGCAGGCCGTTCAGGCGGGCCTGGAGAGCCTCGAGTCGTTCACGGTACTCCGCCTTGCCCACCCGCACCGACATGTCGAGCTGGGAGAGGACGGTCAGGGGGTTCTGACCCCCGTCGCTACTTACCACCTCCAGAGCCAGGGGCTCGAGCTCCGGCTCGACCCGCTCTTCGGGAACTGCAACGTCCAGCTCGGCCTCCCTTCGTGCCCTCGCCTGGTGCTCCTTGAGGTGCCGTCTGAGCGCTTCCAGGAGAAGGTAACCCGCCTTGAGACTGGCGTAATTGACATCGGCACCCTCTACGATGTGCCATGGCGCGTCACCTGTGCTCGTCCGCATGATCAGGTGCTCTGCGGTGGCGACGAACTGGTCGTACATCCGCCAGTGCTCCCACCGCTTCTCGTTGACTCGCCATCGTTGAAGGGGGTCGTCTTCCAGGGATAGGAAGTACCGTCTCTGCTGCTCCCTCCCCAGGTGCATCCAGAACTTCAGCACCAGCGCTCCGTCATCCACGAGCGTGCGTTCGAAGGATACGATCTTGTCCAGACGGGCGTCGAACGTCGCCGTGTCGACTTTACCGTACACGTGTTCCAGCAGGGGTTTGGAGTACCACGCGCTGAGGAAAACCCCCATGTGCCCTCGCGGCGGCAGGGAGAGCCAGTACCGCCAGAAACCCGGCCGTTGGCGCTCGTCCTGGGTGGGCTCCTCGAAGGCCCGAGTCACGATGAAATGGGGATCCAGCCACTCGCTCAGAAGATTGGTGGTCCGACGCTTTCCCGCACCGTCCACACCCGCTATGAGGACGATGACCGGGAAGTCGGCATCCCCAAGGTCGGACTGCGCGTGGAGCAGAGCCTCCCGCAGGGACGGAAGCCTCTCGCGATACTCTTTGTTGGAGATCTTGCGATCCAACTCTGCAGTTTCGAACATCCGCCGCCTGCCGATGCGTCGCCCGTGGGTGTTCCGTGGGAGATGCGATGCAATCCCCAGACCAGAGGCTCCTGGGGGCTTGCTCGCGGCCACAAGGTTAGCAGCTTCGAGATCCCTCTCCAAGCCCCGTCCGAGGCAAGAGACCGGCGATCGGGCATCAGTCGCAGCCGAACCTCCCGCGGCTGAATCGCGCCTCGTCATTCGAAGTCTCTCGCGGCCCTCCCGATTCTCCCGCGCGGGATGAGGGGCCACCTCCGCGGTCTCGGCCCGGTGGAAGCATTGAGGATCCCCGCACCCGGTGGCTGTGGCCCGCGACCGGCCCAATCCGTACAATTCGGCGGAAGGCCTGGCGACCGGACAGGGGTCGCGCAGCAGTCCGGCCCGCTTTCGCGTCCCTTCGTCCCGCTACGGCCGAGCCGAGTCCCTGGATCCGCTTCTCGCTTCCGGTCTTCCAGGAAACCGATGAAGATCGCCACATGGAATGTCAACTCGATACGCGCCCGTCTGGCTCGAGTCTGTCGGTGGCTGGAGCGGGAAGCGCCGGACATCCTCTGCCTCCAGGAATTGAAGGCCGCGGAGGACGCTTTTCCTCGAGACGAGATCCGTGAGGTCGGCTATCATGCTGCCGTCTATGGCCAGAAGACGTACAGCGGCGTCGCGATTCTGAGTGGGACGGAGCCGGAGGCCATCATCCGCGGAATGGGACCTGGAGACCAGGACCCCGAAGCTCGCCTCATCTCGGCGACCGTTCTGGGCGTACGAGTCATCAGCGCGTATTTCCCGAACGGTCGGGCCGTCGGATCCGCTGCCTATCGCTACAAGCTGGAGTGGATGGATCGGCTGCGGGCCTTCCTCGAGGCCACGGCCTCCGCCACGGATGCCCTCGTGCTCGCCGGTGACTTCAATGTCGCACCACGCGATGTGGACGTGGAGGATGCGGAGACCTGGAGTGACAGCGTCCTGTGCCACGCCGAGTCGCGAGCGGCCCTGGCAAGAATCAAGGACTGGGGGTTCGTGGACCTCTTCGAGATGCACCACCCCGAGGGTCGCGTCTACTCGTGGTGGGATTACCAGAGGTTGGCCTTCCCGCGGAACGACGGCCTTCGCATCGACCACCTCTGGGGAACTGCACCCCTGGCTCAGCGGTGCACCCGCGCATGGATCGACCGAGACGAGAGGAAGGGAAAGAAGACGGATACACCTTCCGATCACGCACCGGTTGTCACTGAGTTCGACTAGGACGACGCAGTCAAACCACGAGTCTCCACACCTGGGTCACGAGGAAGCAGACCACGAACCCCATCGTCAGGGGCAGAAAGGCGGACAACGCCGTCCAGCGTGCGCTCTTCGTCTCCCTGTAGATCGTGAACAATGTTGTGGAGCACGGGTTGTGGAGCAGGCTGAACAACATCAGGTTGACCGCCGTGAGGAGAGTCCAGCCACCGGCCCGAAGGAGCTCCCCAGCCGCGGACACCGACTCCATCTCGAACATCACCCCGGCACCAGCCCCCACACCCGCCATCCCTCCCGTGAGCACCGTGAGCATCAGCACGGTCGGAATCACGATTTCGTTGGCAGGGATCGCAACCACGTATGCCAGTAGCACGACTCCGTTGAGACCAACCAGGAGCCCGAGAGGATCGAGCCAGCCAACGAGACGCTCGGCCACGCTAGTCCCCCCCAGGGTGATGTTGGAGATCAGCCAGATCGCGGCGCCCGCCGGCGCCGCGAAGACCACGGCTCTCCAAAGGACGATGAGCGTCCGATCGACCACGGACGTGTACAGCGTCTGCAGGATGCGAGGTGGCCGGTACGGGGGAAGCTCGAGGCTGAACGTGCTCGCTTCCCCCTTCAGCACCGTGCGTGAGAGCAGCCACGAGGCGAGGAACATCGCGACGATGCCCAGGACCGCGACACTCACCACCGCCGCCGCCGAGACCAGACCGGCCCAGTGGGCCGGCGCCAGGGCACCGATGAAAATGGTGGCGATCAGGATCTGCGTGGGCCAACGACCGTTGCACAGCGAGAAGTTGTTCGTCACGATCGCGATCAGGCGCTCCCGGGGACTGTCAATCACCCGGGTTGCCACCACTCCGGCGGCGTTGCACCCGAACCCCATGCTCATGGTCAACGCCTGCTTCCCATGAGCGCCGGTCCTTCGGAAGAGGGAGTCCAGATTGAACGCGACTCGAGGCAGGTATCCGAAATCCTCCAGTAGCGTGAACAGCGGGAAGAAGATCGCCATGGGAGGAAGCATGACGCTCACGACCCAGGCGGTGGCCAGGTAGATTCCGTCCAGGGCGAGACCGTCCATCCATCCGGGGATTCCCGCGGACGCGGCGGCTCCCTTTAGGACAGGATGTACCGTGTCCAGAAGTAAAGAAGCCAGGAACGCCGAGGGAACGTTCGCTCCGGCAACGGTGATCCAGAAGACCACCGCAAGGATGAGCAGCATGACCGGGAAGCCCAGCGAGCGGCTGGTGAGAATCCGGTCCAACGCCCGGTCGAGGTCGAACCGCGCCTTCTTCACGCCCCTCGCCACGGATCTCTCAGTGATCCGTCGCGCGGCTCCGTAGATACCTTCCACCAGAGAGTCGTGGAAGTCCGGACGCAGGGTCCACCGGAGCTCGGACGCCCGCGAGAGCGCGTCTTCCCCGAGCCCCCCTTCCGCAATGCTGTCCACTCCACGCCCGGTACCCTCGCCCGGGACCCGGTTGTCGGCGGCCCGGACGAACTGCATGAGTTCACCGCTCCGAACCGCTTTCTCGATGCGCTCGTCCGCGTTCAAGAGCCTCAGCGCCACCCAGCGGGAATTCGGAAGGCCAGGGAAGGCCTTGTCGATGGCCGGAAGAAGCCTCGACACCGCTGCCTCCAGATCAGGGCGGTGCTCAACGATCTGGAAGGGTCTCGTGCGAAGCGCTCCTGAGGCCACCGCCTCCACCGCATCGAGCAGCTCGTTGATTCCCGTCTTGTCACGGGCCACCGTCGGAATCACCGGGACCCCCAGCTCGCGGGCTAGCTTCCCCGCGTCGATGGCGATGCCGTGACGCCGTGCTTCATCCATGAGATTGAGGCAGACCACGACGCGCTCGGTGATCTCCAGAACCTGAATGACCAGATTGAGGTTTCGCTCCAGCCGTGTCGCGTCCACGACTACGACCGTCACGTCCGGCTGTCCGAAGAGGATGAAGTCCCGAGCGACCTCCTCGTCCACGCTTCCAGCCTGGAGAGAGTACGTGCCGGGGAGATCCACGACCTTGACTCGCCGATCCCGGTGGGCGAACACTCCCTCCGCCCGCGCCACCGTCTTGCCCGGCCAGTTGCCTGTGTGCTGCCGCAGTCCCGTCAGGGCGTTGAACACGGTGCTCTTGCCCGTGTTGGGGTTGCCGGCGAGCGCCACGAGATGGTCCCACTTGCCAGGACCTAGCCCCAGACGAACCAGCTGCTCGCCCCGAGAGGCATCGCATCGGTGGAGCGGGGCGACGTGAGTCGCAGTTGACTTACTTGTTGTCCGCCGCATCCTCCGCATCCTCCACCTCGATCCATGACGCCTGCTCCTCTCGCAGAGCGACGAGAGCGCCCCGGATCTCGTAGGCCACTGGATCACCCCCAGGGCTCACCAGCTCCGCCCGCACGATGGTGCCCGGCACGACCCCGAGGTCGAGGAGTCGCCGCCGCTGGGGCCCCTGACATGCCTGGGAGATCCCAACGACGCGGGCGGCCTCACCCACGCGGAGTTCGTCGAGCCTGCGGACCTGGCCTTCGCGGCCCCCCTTACGCTCAATCGGACGTACGGTGACGGATGACGCCACGACCGGCTCCAGGACCCGTTCCTGCCCTCCCAACTGGAAGCGGATGGTGCCTGGCTCGCTCTCCAGGACCTCGACGCGCACCAGGGGTGTCAGACCTTCAGCGACGAGGCGCTCGTACACTTCCCTCGGCTCGTCCTCCAGATGCACGACGGTCGCCCGTGTGCCCGGGCGGAGCGAGGTGAGCGCCACTCCGGAGCGGGGCGGAAGCTCTCCATCGGCTGTGGGAATGGGATCTCCGTGGGGATCGTACAACGGGTGCCCAAGCTCGGCTGCCAGATCCTCGGCTTCCGAAGCTCTGAGGGTGTGCTCCCGACGTTCGGCGTGCTCGTGCCAGTCCACCGCTTTCACCCCGGTGCGGTCCGCCAGGTAACGCTCCCAAAGGCGGTGGGTGCGAACCACCCGAAGTGCATAGGCACGCCCACCGTCTGTCAGACTCGAGCCACCGGCGTCGGGTCGTGCGAGCCCCAGCTCATCGAGCCGCGCCAGGAGTCTCACCGCCTTGGCCCTGGACACCGCGAGAGCACCAGCGACGCTCTCCACAGTGGCACGGGTTCCGGCATACTCACAGTTGTAGAGATGCTTCAGCACATCCTCCAACCGCACTCGTTCCGTTTGCCGAAGCAGGTTCATGGCTCGCGGGAGTAGGCCACGGCGGGGCCAGCCGAGCACCGCACTCACCAGAACGAGAAGCGCGAACGCCAACAAGGCGACTACTGGATCGACCATTTCTAGATCCCTTCCATCGCCTGGAAGAGCCACTTCGGGTTGCAGAGGAGACTCCGAGATCGGACCCGCCGACAGATTTTTAGGCGTGGCTTAATTTCACGATGTTACACCCTAAACAAGAGATTGTGCCCAGGGGTGGGAGGTACAGAGGGCACGGACTCGCTCCTCGAGAAACGGGCACTCTACGCGCCGGTGTCTGATTCGGTCTCGTTGAGCCCGCGCGTTTCCAGTGCCTGGATGACTCAAGCCGAACGTTCAGTCTCCTTCCAGCTCCTCGAGGGTCCGGGGCCAATCCTGTTTCAAGAGTCGGGAGAGCGCGCGATCGGCCAGCAGGCGACCGTCCGTCTGGCAGCTGGCGCAGTAGTTCGTTTCCCTCTCGGCGTAGACGATGCGCTGGACGGGTGAGCCGCAGACCGGGCAAGGCTGCCCGAACTTCCCATGCACGGACATCGCCGGATGAAAGGCCGTCACCTCTTCCGGGAAGGCCGCGCCCACCTCCGCGCGCAGTCGCTGGATCCACTCCGAGAGTGAACGTCGCGTGGCCTGGAAGAGCCGGAAGATCTCCTCGCCGTTGAGCTGTCGGGTTCGCCTGACCGGAGAGAGACGAGCCAGAAGCAGGATTTCGTCCGAATGAGCGTTGCCGATCCCGCTGAACCGGCTCGGATCCGTCAGAGCTCGCTTCAGCGTGCGATTCTCCCGGAGGAGGGCCTCCTCGAACTCCTCCCGGCTGGCCTCCAGGGGCTCGATCCCTCCACGATCGAACTGAGCCAGCGCATGCTCACCCCGCACGACGTGCAGAGACGCTCGCTTCCGGGTGCCTGTTTCCGTCAAGAGCAGGGTTCCCCGGGAAAAGGCGAAGGCGGCGTGAGCTCCCTTGCGTGGAAGAACCGCTCCGCCCTCCCTCCACCGGAGGCGGCCGGTGACCATGAGATGAATCACGACGAACAGGTCGTCTTCCATCTGCCATACGATCCTCTTCCCGATGCGCCGCAGGCCGAGAACCCGCTTCCCCTCCACCACCGAGAGGGGTGGGTCGTAGGTCTTGACGAGAGAGGGGGAGCGCAGCCGGATGTTCTCCAATCGCTCTCCACCGATGTGGCGGTCCAGGGCTTCGATGTAGACCGTGATCTCCGGAAGCTCCGGCATGTCATCTCGCATCGATGCGGCGACGAAGGCGCTCGGCTTGCCCGGCAAAGGCGGGAACGACCGATTCGTCACCGGGACCTCGACCGAGCCCCGATCCCCCCAAAGCCCTTACTGGATTCCCTCGTTCCCGAGCCGCTGACTTCCCCCGCAGTGGTCCGAGCCCCCAGGGGCCGGTAGCTCAGCGGAGCTTGCTCTGGAACCCCGCGGGCTGCTCCTCCACCTCGATCTCGCGGATCGCGAGGATCGCCTCGTGGTTCACGGCCAGCACCCTGTGAACCTCTCCGGAGGGGGTGACCTGAGCGTTCCTCAGCGGCACGAAACCAGCATTGAGGTCGAAGTAGTCGCTCATGCGCTGCTCCGTGGCGATGTGGAGCATCACGTTGAGACTCGCGTTGTCCACCAGATGGAGCTCCACCATCCGGTCCGAAGTCTCCGGCTCCACCCCCGACGTGAGGGGGATGTCTCCATCCAGAAGCCCTACCCAGATGACCTGATTGAGGCGAAGGGCGAAGTGAGGAACAACCCGGTCCGACGTGACCCCACCCACCCAGCGAGCCTGCGTGAGATTCAAGAAGTGCCGCTTCGCTTGGAGGAAGGCGATGAGCGACTGCCCGGCCAGAACGTGGATCCGACCGGTCAGCAGCCGGTTCCCACGCAGCAGAACCTGCACCCGCTTCGTCTCGAAGTTGGCCTCGGTCCAACCAGTCACGGCAATCCTCCCTGGGTTCGGTGTGCGTGCTCCGTCAGGGTGACCTGCATCTCAGGTCACGAGCCCGTGCTTGTCGATCATGCGATCGAGCCGAGGGCGCGAGATGTGGAGAATTCGCGCCGCCTGGCTCTTGTTTCCTCTCGCCTTCGCCAGGACCCGCTGAATGTGGGCCCGTTCGATGGCCTCCAGGCTCTCCTCATCCAATTCGAGGCCTAGCGTCTCGGATGGCCTTCCCAATGCGAGGTACTCGGGCAATATGGTCGGCCCCTTTGCCAACAACGCAGCACGGGTGACGGCGTTCTGCAGCTCTCGGACGTTTCCAGGCCAATCGTAGGCTAACAGAGACCCCATCACCTCTTCCGAGATGGACGGGACCCTCCTGCCGAGCTCGGTGCAGGCCCCGGCGAGGAAGTGGTTGGCCAGGAAGGGAATGTCAGAGCGTCGCTCGCGCAGCGGAGGAATGGTGATCTCGATGACCCGGAGTCGGAAGTAGAGATCCTCCCGGAACAGCCTGCTCTCGACCATCTCCTCCAGGTTCCGGTGCGTAGCCGCCAGAACTCGAGCCATGGTGCGGCGCGACTTCTCGCTGCCAACGGGGAAGAACTCCCGCTCCTGCAGGACCCGCAGGAGCTTGGCCTGAAACGCGATGCTCGTGTCTCCGATTTCGTCGAGAAAGATGGTGCCCGCCCCTGCGAGCTCGAACCTGCCCTTTCGATCCGAGCTCGCCCCCGTGAACGCCCCTCTCACGTGACCGAAGAGCTCCGATTCCAGCAGGGTCTCGGGGACCGCCGTGCAATTCACGGAGATGAACGGTTCATCTGCGCTTCCGGAGTTGGCGTGGATGGTCCGAGCCACCAGCTCTTTTCCTGTTCCGGTTTCGCCCCGGATGAGCACTGCGGCCCGGGTGGGCGCGACGGTCCCGATCAGCTTGTAGACCTCCAGCATGCTCTCGTCCCGGCCCACCAGGGTTTCGACTCCCTCCTCGGAACCCGACCATTCCACCTCCGGGATCTCCGCCACGCGTGCGTCCCGATCCCGGAGACATCGGTCCACGACTTCGTCCAGCCGATCCAGGTCCAGCGGCTTCACGAGATAGTCGTACGCCCCCTCCCGCATGGCGTTGATCGCCCCCTGCACGACTTCGTACGCAGTGACGATCACGACATCGACATCGGGAGATCTCTCTCGCAGGAACTGAAGTAGATCCAGGCCGCTCATGCCCGGCATGCGGACGTCACTGATCACGAGGTCCGGCTGGAACTCGGCGATGGAGCTCAGCGCCCCCTCGCCGGTGGACACGGCAACCACCTCGTATCCGCTGCGGCTGAGGTGCCGCTCCAGGGTCTCCCGGTGGGAGCGGTCGTCTTCTACGACCATGATTCTCTTGGCCATACGTCTCTCAGCGCCCGTTGAGGGGTGGGTCAGGGTTCCTCCTTCCCCAACCGAACAACGTCTTCGGGGGGCCGGTGTGCGAGCCCCGATGTTCAGCTGAGGGCGGGCCATCGGCTCCCTCGGTCACCCCCGACGATCGGAAGCCCGTTTCGTCATGGTCACCCACGGGCACGGGGATCAGGCTCCCCTCGTCTTCATCCCCGTGGAGCGGGAGCGAGAGCACGAACTCGCTCCCCTTTTCCAGCTCTGACCGTTTCACGAGGAAGACGTCCCCCTCATGTTGTCGCGCAGTCTGCAATGCCAGAGCCAAACCCACACCCGACCCGTCAGGCTTGGTACTGAAGAACGGCTCGAAGATACGGTCCTTGAGCTCGTGGGGAATGCCTGACCCCTCATCGGAAACGCTCACAGTGACCCTGGGCTCACCCTCGGCACCGGTCACCGCATCGGTCCACACTCGGAGGCGTCCTCCCTCGGGCATCGCGTCCGCCCCGTTCAATAGAAGGTTGAGCAAGGCAGCTTTCAACTGTCCGTGGTCAGCGAGGATCCGGTCCTCGGCGGCACGAAGCTCGAGCTGGACCCGCACGCCTCTGCGCTTCATCTCCACATCCAGGAACTGGACCGCCTCCTCCACGACGGTGTTCAGGCTGCACGGACGCTTCTCCGCAGGGCGAGATCGGCCCAGCGTGAGGATGTTGGACACGAATCGCTCCAGCCGCTCGACCTCCCTGAGGCTGATGAGGATCGCGTGCGTGGAGTCCTCGTCGATCGTGTTCTTGATCAGGTCACGCCTCAGGCTCTGCAGGTTCAGCTTGATCGAGCTCAGCGGGTTCCGCACCTCGTGGGACAGGTGCGAGGCCAGCTCGCCGACCACGGCCAGGCGGCTACTCCGCTCGATCTGAAGCATCATCGCTCGGATGCGGGCGACCATACGACCGATGGAGACGGAGAGACGGCCTACCTCGTCCTCGTCCGGTGGGGGCAGCCAGGGCGTAAGATCCCCCTCCCCCATCCTGTCCGCTCCAGCTGTGAGCTCCTCGAGCGAGCGAATCACTCTTCCAAGCAACAGACTGAATGCGGCAGCCGTAGCGGTCGTTACGAACCAGACGAAAAGTCCGTACCCCAGCCGCAGCCTGCTCAACGGAGCGGTGAGATTGTCTATCCTGGCAATGGTGACCACCGTGACACCGGGCTGGTCCGGATTCGTGAAGGACGCCTGGAAAGGTGCACCGCTCTCCTCGAAGGAGAATTCTCCATGATCCTCGATCATCAGGGCCCGCCCGACGTTCCACCGCTCAGGCCCGGTCAGCTCCTCGATGCTGGCTGCAAGGATGGCGCAGTCGCTCGAATAGAGAACGGTGGATTTCACCGGCTCGAGAATCAGGATGTCGAGACTTGGGCTGACACCGGCGTTGAGGACCTCCCCCGACAGCAGTCCGCGGAGTCGAACGGTGCCGGCAAGAACCCCCACTTTCCCACCACCGGTTCGATTGACGTCGAAGACAACCGGGATCCCGTCGGAGAGGGACGCTAGATCGCACGGCTGTGCGTCGGATGTAGCTGGATCCCAGGAGATCTGGGCGATCGGATCCTCACCGGGCTTGACCAACCTCACCGTGTGAAAGACGTCCCCGAGCCAAGGGTAGGATTGGGCAAGACGCTCCTCGAGGCCCTCCAGCGGCGGCTCGACCACCCCCTCCGCTGTCCGCCGCTCTGCAGAGGCGAAGACCTCGAGCAGCATCGGATCCGCAAGAACGGGCTCCATCTGCGACCGAAGGCTCTCCCATCCGGTTTCGAGCTCCCGCGCCGTCTCCGTGGATATGTTGTTGATGCGGCCCTGGACGAACCGGCGGAGCTCGTGAGCCGCCTGCACGTAGGCGAAGAGTGCCAACGCCACCAGGGGGACGATGGCGAGTGTCAAGAAAAGAAGCAGGATTTTGGCGCGGAGTGACATCAGTTCCTGTCCTGCAACCAGCCCACCGGAAACAGGTGATAAGTCAGCAACTACCGTGCCCCGCGCCTGGACTCAAACCAAGTACTGGGAGGTTCTGTGGATCGGGGATTCCAAGAATCGCCTGCGTCGGAGTATTCGCACATTTCTTCTCCGAGCGACACGGATGTCCAGGCTTGAGGGTCGTGGCCATCGGGTTCCCGTGTCCCCTTGAGCAGAGCCTCGCCCGCCTGGGTCACCTGTAACGGTTTCCCTCGCCCCCGTTGTCACGATCCATTGCATGGGCGCGCTCCCACAGTCCCACACTTAACTCATAAGGCGCATTGCCGCCATAGCTTACACACTCGGGTCCGATTTGGCACACTCGTTGCTACCCCCTTATCTGCGTCACGTGACGGTGTTCCGACGCGGGGGAGCCGTCGTCAGCAATTCCCAAACGGCCCAGGGCCGAAGGAGAGCATCACATGGAGCTTCTTAGAAACCTCTGGTCAGATGACTCGGGGCAGGGACTCGTCGAGTACGCCCTGATCATCGCGCTGGTGGCAATCGGGCTCATTCTCGCGCTTCTCTTCCTGCGCAACGCCATCGGAAACATCTTCGTCGACATCTCGAACGAGCTCAACAACGCCCCGGCGCAGCAGTTCCAGCCCTCGTAATGCTGGAGCTGTCAGGAGGACCACCCAGGCTCGTGGATGCCGCGGGCCTGGGTTTTCTCTTGCATTCCGACACGCCTGATGAAAATCCCTTCGACCGCTGGCGCGCCAGGGGGGTCCAGAATCGCCGCAGACTGCCAGCTGTGACGCTGCAAAAAGGGGCCACTGCGCGCTCCTACCCGCGATCGGACTGCCATCACCGTGCTCTGGCACATTGCTTGTATGCTCACCTCAAGGCGATTCACACGCCGGCCGTACCAGAATCAGGAGGTGAGATCAGCGACATCGGGGTACGAGAGGTCGGCGTCCACTCCCGGGCAGTCAGCCCGGAGGAACCGGCTTTGGAGGCCGAACCCTCCAATCCGGGGGAGCCATCAGCGGCAGAATCGAGCCCTCTCGGCAAACCAAGCGGGGTCGGTCACCTGCACAATGGTCCCGGTGTCTTTCGAGGCGGACCCAGGGGGAATTAGCTTGGCTCAACTGAACACAACCGTCTTCGCGTGTCTCATGGTGGCGGTGATAGGCTGGGATCTGAAGACGCAGCGGATCCCCAACGCCCTCACCATGACGGGACTCGCCGTTGGCTTGCTGCTCCGGGCTGCCATGGGCGCAGAGTTGCTCCTCTGGGGACTGGCCGGGGCTGGGCTCGCCTTCCTGATCTCGGTCCCCCTGTTCGCGATGGGGGGAATGGGCGGCGGCGACGCGAAGTTGATTATGGCCGCGGGGGCCTTCCTCGGTCCGGGGGACCTGATTACCGCCATCCTCATCGCCGCCGTTCTCGGTGGGCTCATGGGCGTTATCGAGGCGGCACGGCGGGGGGTGTTGCTACCGGTCCTACTGAACGCCAAGAACATGATGGTGTACGCCATTACTTTGGGCAGAGCGGGTGAAGGGCGATCGTTGGAGTCTCCCAACGTGATCGCCGTCCCCTACGGCATTGCGATTGCCCTGGGGTGCCTGGCCGTCTGGTTCTTCCCGGTGCTTACGGAGGTTCTGTGAACACCCAGCGTTCGAGATCCCTGATACCGAGGTTGCTTCGGCTCCGCGCCTCCGAGGCGGGGCAGTCCCTGGTCGAGTTCGCATTGGTGGCTCCGATCCTTCTTCTTCTCATTCTCGGCACGGTCGATATGGCCCGGGCGTGGAACGCCTTTCAGGTGGTCACCGACGCTGCCCGGGAGGGAGCGAGGAACGTAGTCATCGACGATCCGCAGATCGACTCGGATTCGGCTCGCGCGATTGTCGAAAACGCCCTGGCGCGTGCCCGTCTCGACCCGGCCTCCGCGACGATAAGCATCGCGGAGGGGCCGCTCAGGGGCGATCCGAGTACGGTTCAGATCGAATACCCATACACGTTCCGATGGATTGGACCCGTGATCGCCTGGTTCACGGGTAGCAACCAGGTTACGCTGACTTCGACCATCACGATGCGAAATGAATAGGCCGGAGGCCGTCACATGAGACGTAGGAGAGCTCTGATCATCCTGGCGCTCGCACTCCTGTCCGGTTCGTTGGCCGGATACTCGGCGCTGCGGTTCCTGCAGCAACGCCCGACTCGGCTGATCACGACCGAAACGAGCAACACGGGCAGGCCGGTGGTGATCGCGGCGCGGGACTTGCCTGTGGGCTCGGTCGTACGGGAGGAGGACGTACGATTGGTCGAGTGGCCCTCGGACGCAGTGCCAGAGGGCTACGCTGAGTCGTTCGCGGACGTCCTCGGCCGGGGAGTGATCACCGACGTGCGACTGAACGAGCCCCTCCTGACCACCAAGATGGCAGACATGGCGGCCGGAGGAGGTCTCCCGATCGTGATCCAGGAAGGAATGCGCGCTCTGAGCGTGCGCGTGGACGAGGTGATCGGTGTGGCGGGATTCGTGCTTCCCCAGACACGGGTCGACGTACTCCTCACGATCACGCCACCCGGCGGGGGGGAGCCCCTCACGCGAGTCATCCTCCAGAACATCTCCGTTCTGGCCGCAGGACAGCTGATCCAGAGGGACCCTGACGGAGAACCGGTGGTCGTGACCGTCGTCACGGTTCACGTAACCCCCGAGGAGGCCGAGAAGCTCGTTCTAGCGGCGACTCAGGGTCGGATCCAGATGGCCCTGAGAAACACCCTCGACATCCAGGATGTCGAGACCCCGGGGGCTCGAGTGGCCAATCTCGTCGGGGGCGCTGCCTTCCGAGGCCGGAGCGTTCGCGTCACCTCGGGGCAATCGGGAACCGCGCCCTCGTCCAGTATCATCGAGATGTACCGGGGGGGAGTGCGAACGCTCATCTCCTACTAGCCAACGCCGACCTCCGATTGGAGAGGAAAGACAGCCATGTTGAAGCGAGTACTCCGCGGTAGTACGGCCATCGCTCCGGGAGCCGGACCGACCACGTTGCTGGTCGTCGCTGCGCTCGGCTTACTGGTGCCCGATCTGGCAGCTCAGCAGGTCCTCACGGAACCCGAGCGGGTGATCACGGTCGCCCGAGGCAGCTCGGCGCTGCTGACGCGGCCAACCAATCTCGAGCGAGTCTCCATTGCGGATCCCGAGATCGCCGAGGCCGTCGTTATCTCCCCCACGGAGATCCTGATCAATGCCAACTCCGTGGGCACTACGAGCCTCCTTGTGTGGGCTCAGAACGATGTGGTGCGCCTCTTCAATGTGGAGGTCGCAGCCGACGTAGTGGGGCTCGAAAGACAGCTCAGAACTTTGTTCCCCGACCAGGACCTGGGCGTATCCACGGCCGGGAACAGCGTGATCTTGTCTGGGACCGTGAGGGATCCGGCCGTCGTGAGGCGGGCGCTGGAGCTGGCGAATGCTTCGGGGGCACAGGTCATCAACAACATCCAGGCTCCCTCGCCCGAGCAGGTCCTCCTCCACGTTCGGTTCGCCGAAGTGGCGCGATCCGCTCTCAAGGAGATCGGCGGTGACCTGGTCCGTATCGTCAACCCACAGAGGCTCGACGAGGCCTTCGACGAGGACGACGACGTATTCGTCGAGACTCTCACGGAAGGAGTCGTCTCCTTCACCCTGCTGGGCGAGGATTCGGGATTGGAGACCGTCCTTAGAGCTCTGAAGGCTAACGGGGAGTTCCGGAGCCTCGCGGAGCCCAACCTGATCGCCCTGGAGGGTCAGGAGGCGACCTTCCTGGCCGGCGGCGAGTTCCCCTATCCCACCGTTCAGGGTGCGGGGGTGGGCGCTGGTGCTACGGGAGCCCAGACGGTCACGATCACCTTCAAGGAGTTCGGCATCCGGCTTCGCTTCACACCCAATGTCACCAACACCGGCTCGATCCGGCTCCAGGTCAACCCCGAGGTCTCTTCTTTGGATTTCGCCAACGGGCTGACTCTCTCCGGATTTGACATCCCGAGCCTCGTGACGCGGCGTGTGGAGACGCAGGTGGAGCTGCGCCCGGGACAGACCCTTGCCATCGGAGGACTGGTCGACAACTCCATCACCGAGAACGTGGACAAGATCCCGATCTTGGGCGACATTCCAATTCTCGGTTTCTTCTTCAAATCCGAGAGTGCTCGCGAGAACCGGACGGAACTCCTGGTACTGGTTACTCCGCACATCGTGGAGCCTTCGGATATCCCGCCGCCGATCCCGACTGGCGAGATCGAGACGTGGGATTGGAGCCGGTACATGACGCCCGACACCACCAGAGTCCGCAGGCGATAGCGGCCCGCATCGCCGCCCTCGAGACGGATAGCCATGGAGCCGAACATCATCCGCTGCGCGCTGGTCTCCGGAGACCAGCAATTCCGAGCCTCGGCCGAGCAGGTCCTCACGGACCCGACCGGCCTGGCCGACTTTGTGGCCGAGGTCCCCGTTCCAGCGAGCGAATTCCCGAAGTCATCACTCGAAGAGCTGTTCGCGGCAGACCCGGAGGTCGTTTTTCTGGACCTCGGCGACGACCCTTCCGATGGTATCCAGACTCTGCGCACGATCGCGGAGGCGGCGCCCGAGATCGTCGTCATCCCGGCGGGTCCTCCCATCGGGGCCGAAGCCTTGTTGGAGGTCATGCGCTCGGGTGCTTCCGAGTACCTCCCCAAGCCGGTGTCGGAGGAGGACGTTACGGCCGCCCTTTCACGGGCGGCGCGGAAGCTGGGGGGCGTGCAACCTCGAGAACGTCGAGAGGAGGCCCATACGTTGGGGGTGCTCAGTGCGAAGGGCGGGGTGGGTGTCACGACCGTGGCGACGAACCTTGCAGTCGGGCTGCGACGCATGTCCACCTCGCGAACCCTTCTTCTGGACCTCAACCCGGAGCTGGGAACGGCTGCGCCCATGCTGGGGATGCAGCCCCGGTATTCCTTCCTGGACCTGATTCGGAATTTCCACCGACTCGACGAAGAGCTACTGGATTCCTATCTGGAGCACCACGATTCGGGCGTGTTCTTCCTCTCCTCGCCCGATCGTCGTGAGGAGACGGAGGGCCTTACGGAAAAACACATCCGTGTTCTGCTTCATTTCCTTCGTGGGCATTTCGATTACATCGTCATCGACCTCGGTCGCGGGATCTCCGCACTCTCCTCGGCTGCCCTGGAGCAGTGTGACGAATGTCTCCTCGTGGCGACTCCAGAGCTTCCGACCCTCCGGAACGTCAAGCGGATTCTCCCTTCGGTCCGGGTAGGCCCCCAGGGATCCATGGGACCGGTGCGCCTCATCCTGAACGAGTACAGGCAAGAAGGCGAGATCACCACAAGCCAGGTCGAGGAGGTCCTCGGCGTGGACGTCGCATTCACGCTCCAGAAAGATGACGAGGCTCTTCAGCACAGCATCAACGCGGGGCGGCCGGTCGTCCTGAACGGGAAGTCCCGATATTCCAAAGACATTCAGGATCTCACGGTCCAGATCTCCGGGCGGGATGCCGGAGACGCATCGGGAGGCGCTATCTCCAGGGCCTTCTCGGCAGTCTTCAGGCGCCGCTCGTCCAGGTCCGAACCCAAGGAGAAGTGAGGCGGAGTGTGAATTCGAAAAAGACTCCAAGCGGGTCGCGGCTCGGCCGCTCCGCTCGCAGTACCATGCCGGGAGGGCCCTCACCGCTGGACAAAGAGCCCGCGTCGAAGAAGGTGGTGAACAACCGCCCCTCGGCAGGCCTCGCATCGGGCTCCGGAATCGCGGAGATCAAGAGTCGGATCCACCGAAAACTGCTCGGCCGGCTCAATCTGGCGAGCCTGGATGACATCAATCAGGAACAGGCAGTCGGAGAGATCCGGCAGGTCATCCACGAGCTCCTCTCCTGGGAGACCGTTGCCCTCAACGCTGACGAGCGGGAGGAGCTGGTCCAGCAGATCCTGGACGAGATCTTCGGGCTCGGACCCCTCGAGCCATTGATGCAGGACCCGGACATCTCGGACATCCTGGTGAACACGCACGATCAGGTCTTCATCGAGAAGGGCGGCAAGCTGCACAAGACCGACATCATGTTCCAGAATGACCGTCATCTGCTTCAGGTGATCGACCGGATCGTGTCGGGAGTGGGCCGGCGAATCGATGATTCATCCCCGATGGTGGACGCTCGGCTTCCCGACAATTCTCGCGTGAACGCGATCATCCGTCCGCTCGCGGTCGATGGCCCACATCTCTCGATCCGGAAGTTCAAGCGGGACACGCTCACGGGTGACGACCTGCTCCACAACGAGTCCCTCACGGAGCCCATGATCGAGCTCCTGGACGGAATCGTGAAGTCGAGGCTGAACGTCCTGATCTCGGGAGGAACGGGCTCGGGAAAGACGACGCTTCTGAACATCCTGTCCTCCTACATTCCCCACAGCGAGCGCGTCGTCACCATCGAGGATTCGGCCGAGCTCCAGCTCCGCCAGCCTCATGTGGTCCGCCTCGAAACGCGCCCGCCCAATATCGAGGGGAGGGGAGAGGTGACGCAGCGGGCCCTCGTGATCAACTCCCTCCGTATGCGTCCGGACCGCATCATCGTCGGTGAGGTCCGCGGTTCGGAGGCGGTGGACATGCTGCAGGCCATGAACACCGGACACGACGGCTCGCTGACCACGCTGCACGCGAACACGCCTCGCGACTCGCTGACCCGTCTGGAGACCATGGTGTCCATGGCCAGCCTGAACATCGCCGAGAAAGCGCTGCGGCAGCAGATCGCCAGCGCAATCCAGGTGGTCATCCAAACCGCCCGTCTTTCCGACGGAACTCGAAAGGTCGTCAGCATCTCGGAGCTCGTGGGCATGGAGGGTGACGTCATCACCATGCAGGAGCTGTTCGTCTTCGATCGCGAAGGCCTCGCCGAAGACGGGTCGGTTATCGGTGAGTTCCGTCCCACGGGCATCCGGCCACGTTTCTCGGACCGAATGCGTGCCTACGGTGTGCACCTGCCAGAGGCCATGTTCACCCAGGCTCCTCCTAAGCGGGGGGCCCGTCTGCGGAGGGCCTGAAGATGCCCGCCTCGACCTGGGTCGCCGCGGGACTGGTCTTCACCGCTGCCGTGTTCGGCACGCTCTTCCTCGTGCTGGTCTTCGAGGGAGTGCGCAGCTGGTCCAAGAAGCGACGGGTCGCCCGCCGGCTCCGGCCGGTGGTTCTCGAGCTCGATCACGACTTCGACGGATCCTCCTCACCGATCATTCGGGAGAGGAGCGAGGAAGATCTCGGGCTCGGGGCGGCTCTCGCTTCGCGGCTGCCTCTGGTCCGCGACCTGTCCGCCCTGCTTCAGCAGGCCGGACTGGATTGGAGCGTTACTTCTTTCCTCGCCATCTCGCTGGGCCTGGCGGTGGCCATCGGCGCCGCCGCGGCCGTGGTATCGCCTTCGACCGTCGCCTTCGTCTTCGGCGCCCTGATCGGTGCACCACTGCCCCTCATCTACGTCCGGCGCAGGAAGGCGCAGCGCTTGGCCGGCTTCGAGGAGCACTTCCCCGAGTCCGTAGATCTTCTAACACGGGCGATCCGGGCGGGTCACCCGCTCTCGGCAGGGATGAAGATGGTGGCCGAGGAGGCTCCCGAGGTCGTAGCCAGGGAGTTCCAGCAGGCCTTCGAAGAACAGCGCTACGGTCTGCCCTTCCAGGACGCTCTTCTGGGGATTCCGGATCGCATCGATCTCATGGATGTTCGGATCTTCGCGACCGCTGTCCTCGTCCAACGGGAGGTCGGCGGCAACCTGGCAGAGATCCTCGATAAGCTCGCTCAAACCGTTCGGGCTCGGTTCGCGATTCGTCGCCAGCTTCGTACCTACACGGCCCAGGGACGCCTGAGCGGATACATCCTGGGGGCTCTGCCTATCGTCGTGGGCCTGGTCATCTTCCTCGTGAATCGAGAATACATGATGACCCTCGTCACGGAGGGCGTGGGCCGCTTCATGATCCTCGTGGCGCTGATTCTGCAGATCTTTGGATATCTGTGGATCCGAAAAATCGTGAACATCGAGATCTGAGGGGGTCCCGTGGTCTACCTGTTCGCGATTAGCTTCGCCGTCACCGTCGCACTGGTCATCTTCCTGATCGCGCAGTCGGCACCCAGCGGCCAGACACAGGTGATTCGGCATCGGCTCCACGAACTCGGGCTGGACGAGACTCGATCGGCGGCCAGAAGGCGCCAGGCTCGCCGCGAGAGGATCAATGACATCCTCCAGAACGTGGGAGACCGCGTCCAGGAGCGGTACGGGGATCCCAGAAAACAGCGGCAGTATCTCATCCAGGCGGGGTACCGGCGGCCCGGCGCGGTCGGCATGTTCTGGGGCATTCGAATCCTGCTGACGGTCGCCCTGGGAGCCGCCGGCCTTCTTATGGGGTCGGTCCTGAGGATCGAGCTCACGGTCCCCGGGTTTGGCGCGAACTCCGGTGGTGCGGCACTGGGCGCGTTCTACGGAGCGGCCATGGGATGGATCATCCCCGCTCTTCGTGTTCGCCAGCGCAGGGTCGCCCGGATGAAGGATCTTCAGCTCGCGCTCCCGGACACTCTCGATCTTCTGGTCATCTGCGTCGAAGCCGGTCTGGGTCTGAACCAGGCCCTCGTCAGGGTGGCGCAGGAGATCGGCCACGTGAGCATCATCATGACGGAAGAGCTGGCGCTCACGAACTTCGAGATCCGGGCGGGGACCCCCCGTCACGAGGCCCTTCACAGACTCGGAGACCGCACAGGCGTGGATGACATCCGCTCCCTGGCCACCATGCTCATCCAGGCTGACCGCTTCGGAACCTCGATCAGCCAATCTCTTCGCGTGCACTCGGACACGCTGCGGATGAAGCGTCGGCAGCGTGCGGAGGAGGCAGCCGCGAAGACGGCGATCAAGATGCTGTTCCCCCTCGTATTCTGCATTTTCCCGGCCCTCTTCGTGGTCATCCTCGGGCCTGCGTTCATCGATATCTTCACCACACTCGGCGGGCTGTTTTGAGGATGATCCTGATGACCAACCGGACTCGCGACACCCTCCTGGGGAATCGGATAGAGGTCGCCAACCGGTGGTGGCCGAGAATGCGCGGCTACCTCGGCCGCCCCGAGCCTAAAACGGGCGAAGGACTTCTCCTCGTTCCGTGCCGCGCGGTCCACATGATCGGAATGCAATACCCGCTGGACGTGATCTTCATCGACCGGGCTGGGCAGATCGTCTCCACGTTCGCCTCCCTGGCTCCGGGCAAGATCGTCGGCAGACAGCGGAAAGCCGCGTACGCTCTCGAGTTGCCCATCGGCACGATCGAGGCGTCCCGCTCCGAGACGTACGACCATCTGGTATGGACTCCGGCGGAGGGGGGCAGCAGCGGCCCACCGCTCCAGCCGCGACTCGACGCCTTTGCAGGAAGATGGGACTGACCGTCCGACTCGATGTCGGGCGCGTCCCGTGATCAGGAGGTCTTTCGGTGACTCCCGCTCAGACGACGACAGGTACGGATCTCTTCCCCTCGGTGAGCCGGGGACCGGAAGTTCCCAAGGTCCCGGAGGGCCTGGAGGATACGGGTCTTTCGCAGGACGCCGTTATCCAGCTCATCCTCAAGACCTTGCACGTTCAGGGGGCGAAGACCGGACACGGAATCGCCCAGTCGGTGCGGTTGCCGTTCCAGCTTGTGGACGATCTCCTGCTGAGCCTCCAGCAGCGGCAGCTCGTCGAGGTCACCGGGACTCAGGGACACGGGCGAGGCGCGTACAACTACAATCTGCTCACAGCCGGTCGGGACATGGCTCGAGATGCCCTGGAAGCGAGCCGTTATGTCGGACCGGCACCGGTGCCTCTCGAGCACTTCCGCTTCTGGATCAAAGAACAGTCGATCCGTCGCTACCGGGTCGGACGAGAGCAGATCCGCGACGGCTTCGGTGATCTCGTGCTGGCAGAGGAAACGTTGGAGCAGCTGGGACCCGCGATCAACTCCGCTCGATCCCTCTTCATCCACGGACATCCCGGTAACGGAAAGACCGCGATCGCAGAGCGCATCTCCAAGCTCATCGGAGGAGCGGTCTTCCTCCCCTACGCCGTGGATATCGACGGCGAGACGATGATCGTCTACGACCCCGTGTACCACGAGAGGGTGCAGGAAGACGGAGGAGAAGACGGCCAGAGCGCCTTCGTCCGGTCAGTGCCCAAGTTCGATCAGCGCTTCGTGATGATCAAACGGCCCACGGTGATGGTGGGTGGCGAGCTAACCATGGAACAGTTGGATCTCCAGTACGATCATTACTCGAAGTTCTACCAGGCGCCCTTCCAGCTGAAGGCCACGGGCGGCGTGCTGATCGTGGACGACTTCGGACGGCAGCGGATGCGTCCCGCGGAGCTGCTCAATCGCTGGATCGTTCCGCTCGAGAAAGAGGTCGATTATCTCGGCCTCCACACGGGAGTGAAGTTCCCGGTTCCGTTCGACACACTGTTGATTTTCGCCACCAACCTGAAGCCTCACGACCTGGTGGACGAGGCGTTCCTGAGGCGAATCCATTACAAACTGCGTGTCGCGAGCCCTACCCGAGAGCAGTACGAGCAGATCTTCAAAGACGTGTGCACGGAACGAGGAATCCCTTTCACTCCTTACGCCGTCAGCCATATCTACGAGGCCTATTATGACAAGATGGACATCTGGCCTCGCGGCTGTCACCCGCGGGATATCCTACATCACGTGGAAGCGGTATGGGCCTACGAAGGGTCGCCACCGACCATGTCGGCGGAGTACCTTGATCGCGCCTGCCGGGCATACTTCCTGGTGATCAAAGAGGACGAGCTGGCCCAGTATTCCATGGAAGGCACCCGGTGAGCCCGTTTCCGGATGCGTCAGGGCCAAAACTTCTGAGGAGCTGACTGAACATGGTTGGTGGAAAGGGTACCGGGGACCTCCGTCCTCCCAGCGAGCCGAGAATCACGAAAGAGCAGCTCGTCGAGCTCGAGGACCGCATGCGGCTGCGGATCACCGATCTCGAGCGGGACAACCGCTCGCTCAAATTGATCAGCCGCTGGCTGGCAGTGGGACTGCTAGTCCCCATCGTACTGGCCATCGTGCTCTTCATCGCGGCCCCCGCTCTGATCATTCCGGGAAGCGGATTCGATTCGGTGGAGTCCCGGCGATTCGTGCTTCGGGACGACAACGGCGTGATCCGCGGCGAGTGGACCATCGCCGAGGACGGAGCGAGTCGCCTCTCCATCAATGATCCGTCAGGGAATCCCCGCCTGAATCTCTCGGTGCTCGAGGGAGGATCGCCCGGATTGTCGCTTTCCGACAACTCCGGTCAGCGACTCGTTGCCCTGGGGAGCCTCGACCAGACCAGCACACTGGTCTTCGCGGACGCGGACGGGATGCCGAGGGCCGTCCTGGGCCTGCCCGGAGACGGATCCAGCAGCCTCGTCTTTGCCGACGCGGGAGGCATCACCCGGGTAGGGATGAGCGTGGACCAGAGCGGCACCTCCAGCGTGATGCTCCCCATCGAAGAGGCCGAAGAACCGGTTCCCCAGCGTGAGGGTCTCCAGCGCGATCCGCCCCCGATGGAGTGATCGTGGTGCGTGTGGAGGCCCAGTCCAGGGGCGGTCGTGACCCCGGATGAGAAATCGGGGGTCACTCCGGCCGCCTTCGAGCAGCGAGTCCGGAGTGAGCGACGGCGACGCTCGCCCCTTCTGGCCGATTGGCGATGGGCCCTCAGGGGGCGTCGTCGACAGATCCGCCGTGAGTCGGATTGCGGCCGGGTCCAGGTCGATTGGATCGAGCCCCGCCTGCTCGCTGTTGTCCTCGCGATCCTGTTGTTGAGCGCCCTGGACGCAGCGTTCACCCTTGACCTTCTTCGAGCTGGCGTCGTCATCGAGGTCAATCCGTTCATGCGGGCTCTGGTCCACGAAGACATCCACATCTTCGTCAACCTCAAGATGGTCATCACGGCGTCGGCTCTGGTCTTCCTCGTGGCTTGTTCCAAGGCGACCCTTCTCAGCCGGGTGACCGTGAGCAGCATCCTCTATGGGCTGCTCTTCCTCTACCTGGGGTTGGTCGCCTACGAGCTCTACCTCCTTCGGCTCGCAAGCGAGGTGCTCCAGGGGTGAGAACGGCGACCCGGCTCGCCCGTCCCTGAGATGCTACCCATCAACAAGCCACCGACGGCCACCAGTCTCTCTCGGCAAACCCCGAGAACGGACAATGCCCCGCCACCCTGTGAGGCTGACGGGGCATCCCCGATGATGCCGAACGAGCCGGTGGCCCGGGAGCCGTCTCGCGCACTCTCGCAGGAGTAGCTGCTGGCCCCAGTGTTCCGACGCAGGGAGCCGACGGCCCGTTCGGCTACGTCACTCTATTCGTCCTCGACCTTCCCTTCCCGTGCGTCTCTTGCGCCCAGCGCCACACCGGTTCCCACTCCCATCCCGAACACGAGTGCCGTCCCGGCACCCACCACCGGAAGGATCGCCACGACCGGCGCGGCAGCAATCGCCGCCACCGCCCCCGCCGCGAGCCCGATTCCGGGTTTTTCGACGGCTCGAGTGAACCGGAGCCGACGACGCACGAAGCTACGAGACTTCATGTGTCCCGCCACACCGGCCACGCCGGCGATTCCAAGTGCGAGTAGCTCCAACATTATCCGACACTCCTTGCGGGAGGATCGCTTGCGCGCCTCTGCCCCTTCTCCCCAGCCCAAGACCCTACGACTAGTCCTACGAGGGACCCGCACCTCACGTTTCGTAGCCAGGGAATCGCGAGCGCCTCCGCGGGCGTCTCCTGTCTCCTAATAAGGGGCTCAGCCAGCGTCCTTGGCAAGGAGCAGCCCTATGAACTCCACCGATCCGTCGAGATTCCCCAGTCGCGGATAGGCCGCATCCGGAACCGAAACGCCGAACTCCTTCTCCACCGCAAGAACGAAGTTCAGGAAATCCAACGAGTCCATTTCAAACTGGTCTCGGAACGGGGTCGCAGGGTCCACCTCCTCCCCAGCTGACTCAGGAACGACGCGGTTCAGGACTCGCAGGACGATCTTCCTTATCTCGTCGCCATTCACGGGCTCAACCATGGGTGGAGTCATTGCCAGATGGACGAGCTCCCGGAGGCGAGCCAGTCTCCGCGGCCCTCAACACGTGTCTCATGATTTTCCCCGACGGGGTCTTTGGCAATGCCTTCCAGAAGCGGATCTCCTTCGGCCCCACGACGGGACCGAGCCTTCTCCGTGCATGGGCCAGGAGCTCGCGGGCAAGAGCGTCGTTCTCTTCATAGCCTGGTCGGAGAACGACGCAAGCCTTGACGATCTGCCCCGCGACCACGTCCGGCCGACCGATTACCCCCACCTCCGCGACGGCCGGGTGGTCTCTCAGGCAGTCCTCCACTTCGATGGGTCCGATGAGGTGCCCGGCTGACTTGATTACGTCATGCAAGCGGCCAACGAACCAGAAGTATCCGTCCTCGTCGATTCGAGCCAGGTCTCCCGTAAGGTACCAGGGTCCGGAGAAGCGCTCGGCATAGCGCTCCGGTTCGTCAATGTAGGCCCGAAACATGGAGGGCCAGCCGATCCGGAGCGCGAGCTCGCCCGTGACTCCGGCCCCGCGAAGCTCTTCCATTCCGACTTCCGTTCTCGTCAAGACGGTGGCGTGGACACCGGGCACGGGAAGGCCCATCGATCCTGGCTTCACGCCGGCGCTGGCAAAGTTGGCGATCATGATGCTGCCGGTCTCGGTCTGCCACCAGGTGTCGTGAAACGGGCCGCCCAAGACGCGTTCACCCCACCGCACAGCGCTCGCCTCCAAGGGCTCCCCGACACTGGCGAGAAAACGCAGCCCGGTGAGATCGAACCTCTCCGCGACGTCCTCTCCGGCCCTCATGAGCATCCGGATGGCAGTGGGCGCGGTGTACCACACCGTCACGTGTTGGTCCTGCAGGATGCCGTACCAGCGTTCAGCGTTGAACTCCTCCTGGTCGACGATCAACGTGCACCCCACAGTGAGAGGGGAGATGATGCCGTACGAGACGCCCGTGACCCAGCCCGGATCGGCCGTGCACCAGAACACGTCATCCGGTCGAAGATCGAGGACGAGCTTGCCCGTCGCGTAGTGGGCGAGAACGGCTTCATGGACGTGAAGAACGCCCTTCGGTGCTCCCGTTGTCCCACTGGTGAAGTGAAGGAGAGCCGGATCCTCCGGATCCGTGGGCTCGATTGCGAAGCCGTCTGCTGGCGCGCGCAACGCCTCCTCGAAGTCGAGGGTCTCCCCCCCGTCCCCTTCTCTGGCAGGCTCCCCGATTCTGTCAGGCTCCCCGACCGTGATCACGTGCTCGAGCTGGGGCAGACGATCACGGATGGCCTTCACCTTCCTGCGGTAGAGACGCTGAGTCGTTACCAGAACCCTCGCCCGTCCCAGCGTAAGGCGCTCTCGAATCGGATCGGGGCCATAGGCGGAGAACAGAGGGCACAGGATGCTGCGGTTCTTCAGAGTGCCGAGCGCCGCCACGTAGAGCTCCGGGATTCTGTCGGAAAGGACAAACACGCGGTCACCCATTCCCACACCCAACCGCCGCAGCGCGAGCGCGAATCGATCTGTGAGCTCGCGCAGTTGTCCGTAGCTCACATCTCGGGTGGCTCCGCCCTTCCCGAGCCACCGGATCGCGATGCGGTGGGCACCGGAGCCAACGGCGTGGCGATCGACCGCTTCGTGGGCGATATTGAGTCCACGCCCGCCGGGGAGTCCATCCAGATCACTGCGAACCGAGTGCCAGGAGAACCCTGCTCGCGCCTTTGGATAGTCCGGAAGATTGGGAGCGGGCCTCTTGCCGAAGCGCTCCGCTCTCCTTGGGTCGGAGATCATAAGCCTACCAATGTGCATGCACTTCTGTGACCCGCGAGGCGTGTCGTGACGATTCGCAACCTTTGCCACCTGTTCAAGCCGCGTTCGCTCGCCCTTGTCGGTGCCAGCACTCGTTCCGCGTCGGTGGGTTCCGTGGTCGCGACCAACCTCCTCTCCGGGAGCTTCTCCGGACAGATCATGCTCGTGAACCCGAAGTACCAGAGTATCGGAGAGCATGTCTGCTATCCAGACGTCTCCTCGCTACCCAATCCCCCGGAGCTCGCGGTGATCAGCATTCCGGCCCGACGCGTCCCCAATGTCGTTGCCGAACTGGGTGCACAGGGGACCCGCGCCGCCGTCGTGATCTCTGGCGGCCTCGGCGAGGGTGGGTCCACCCGCGGTGTCGCGCTGAGACAGGAGCTCCTCGATGCCGCCAAGCCACACCTGCTCCGAATCGTGGGTCCCAACAGCCTCGGAATCGTCGTACCCGGTCTGGGGCTGAACGCCAGCTTTTCCCACATGACCTCGCGCCCCGGCGGACTGGCCTTCGTCACTCGGTCGGGGGCGACCGTGACCTCCATTCAGGACTGGGCCGCGAACCGCCAGATCGGCTTCTCCCACCTGCTGTCGCTGGGTGGAATGGCCGACGTGGACTTCGCTGACACCCTGGACTACCTGGCCAACGATCCTTCCGCCAGCACGATCCTCCTGCATGTCGAGGCCGTCTCGGACACGCGCAAGTTCATGTCAGCGGCGCGGGCGGCAGCCCGTATGAAGCCCGTGATCGTCGTGAAGGCAGGTCGCCGGGCTGAGGGAGCCCGGGCAGCGACGTCGCATACCGGCTCTAACCCGGGCTCGGACATCGTCTACGACGCCGCATTCCGTAGGGCCGGCCTTCTGAGAGTGTACACCCTCGAGGAACTCTTCGATGCCGTGGAGACCCTCGCCATGACCGGGACACATCACCGCGGCAACCGGCTGGCAATCGTCACCAACGGAGGAGGCTTGGGGGTTCTAGCCACGGATGCCTTGACCGACCAGGGAGGACATCTCGCGCAACTCTCGGCCGAGACGCGGCGCAAGCTGGGCAACGCCCTCCCTTCAACGTGGTCGCAAGGAAATCCGGTCGACATCATCCACGATGCTCCCGGGGCACGGTACGAGCAGGCCGTCCGCATCCTCTCCGAAGACCCGGGCGTGGACGCGATCCTGGTCATCAACTGTCCCACGGCCGTGTTCTCCCGAACCGAGGCCGCCCAGGCGGTGATCGACGCCGCCGAGCACGCACACGGGCGAACCATCCTCACGAGCTGGGTGGGGGGCGCCACCACCGAGGGCTCGCGGCGAATGTTCGCCGAACATGGCATCCCGACCTATGAGACGCCTGAGCAGGCGGTTCGAGCGTTCATCTACACGATGGGATACCGCGCGAGTCAGGAGCTCCTGATGGAGACCCCGCCTTCGCTCCCCGAGGTCTTCACCCCCTCCACCGATGACGTGCGCACGGTGATCGAGGATGTCCTTTCGAAGGAGCGCGAGTGGTTGACCGAGTTCCAGGCCAGAGAGATCCTGGCAGGTTATCAGATCCCCGTCGTTGCCACTCGCATCGCCCACACCTCCGACGACGCGGCTGCGGCTGCGGCTGAATTTGGGGGGCCTGTCGCGCTCAAGATCCTCTCACCCGACTTCGCTCAGAAGAGCAACGTGGGCTGCGTACTGCTCAACCTCGAGGGTCCGGCGACCGTCCGTGACGCGGCAGAGCACCTATTGATGAAGATCAGCGAGAGCCATCCGGACGCTCGGGTCCAGGGCTTCACAGTCCAGCCCATGGTACGGCGACCCGGTGCCTTTGAGCTGACCGTTCGGGCTACCGAGGACGCCGACTTCGGCCCCGTGATCCTCTTCGGCCACGGGGGAGCGGCGACGGAGGTGATCGAGGACCAGGCTCTCGGCCTTCCACCCCTGAATATGCGTCTCGCCCACGAGATCATATCCCGAACTCGGGTGCATCGGCTGCTCCAGGGCTACAGAGACGTGCGTCCGGTGAACCTGGACGCAGTCGCGTCGACCTTGATCAAAGTCGCCCAGTTGGTCATCGATTTTCCTCAGATCGCAGAACTGGACATCAACCCCCTGCTCGCTGACGCGCACGGGGTCGTTGCGCTGGACGCCCGCATCCGGATTCGGCCGGCCGAGGGCGCCGGTGAAGCGCGCCTCGCAATCCGCCCTTATCCCTCCGACCTCGAGGAGGAGCTTCCACTGGCTGACGGACGGAGGCTACTGCTCAGGCCTATCCTTCCCGAAGACGAGCCCGCCCTCCAGGAAGCGTTTTCCCGTCTCACCCCGGAGGAGGTCCGTCTCCGTTTCTTCGTTCCCATGAAAACCTTCTCCCACATGATCGCGGCCCGGTTCACGCAGATCGACTACGATCGGGAAATGGTCCTGATCCTGACGGAGAGAGGCATACCCGGGAAGAAGGAGATCTTCGGCGTGGTGCAGATCAGCGCAGACCCCGACGGCGAACGGGCCGAGTACGCCATCCTGGTTCGCGGCGACGTAACAGGAATGGGACTGGGGGTGTTCCTCATGCGGCGGATCATCGACTACGCGAAGAGTCGCGGCATGAAGGAGATCTTCGGCGACGTGCTCGTGGAGAACACCACCATGCTGAAACTCTGCGGGATGCTGGGCTTCGAGTCCTTCGGCGTGCCCGACGATCCCGGGCTCGTCCGGGTGACTCTCACGCTTTGAGGGCTGGCACGTCATGCGGACCCACGGCTCACTCCTGAACGCTCACCCCGAACCCCCTCTGCGAACCTCATGAGGCTTCATCGGGTCTTGGCCTCACGGGAGCGTCAGGACGAAACGGCTCCGCATCGATCCGGGTTTCGGCGTGCGGCCCGCTTCTTCGTTGCGGCCTCCATACTCCTCTCGATCGTGTACGTGGCTGCAGGCTTCTTCTCCAGCCGGCTGCGCTGGATTCCTACCATCCCGGCACCGGCGGCGGCCCTCCCCTTCCCTCCCATGAACGGTCCCGTGGTCACCGGTGTCCTCTCGATCCACACGGAGAAGTCCCACGACGCCGTGGGAACGCTCACGGACGTAGTCAACGCAGCCCGGAAGGCCGGTCTCGATTTCGTTGTCCTGGGGGATCACCCGCCCGTGGACACGATCTTCGGAAACGCCGTGGAGCCATCCCGCTACCTGGGAGGCGTGCTCGTCGTACCGGGCATCGAGCTTGTGGCATTGGATGTGGGCAGGCTCCTTGTGGTCGGTCTCGACAGCACGGTCTTCATCTGGAGGAAGGGATTGGATCCCCTCGCCGAGCTCGTCTCGGAGCACGAGGCCCTGACGTTCGTCGTCCACGGGCGAAGCTCGAGAGCCAGGGAACGATGGCACGCGGAAACCACGACTGGAGCAGCGGGCTGGGAGGTGCTGGACGTTTCCGAAGCCGCCCGGCGGAGGCTGGATGGTCCCTGGGCGCTGTATCACCTCCTTTCTCTGGTCTCCACTCTCCCCCTCGGATTGGGACACGAGAGCCTGCTCCGGCTCAACCGCGAGGGGTTCGATGTTCCTGCCGTGGCGGCTTTCGACTCTCTCCGCCTGGGCCGGCGCCTGACGGCCACGGCGGGCCTCAACCACCATCCCAAGGTTGAGATCGGATCCTGGTCGATCCCGCCCTACGGACCCGCCTTTCGAACACTGGGTAACCACGTGATTCTCGATCGGGAGCTCTCGGCGGATCCGAGGAAGGCTGAGCAGGAGCTCGCCGACGCCCTCCGGAGAGGAAGCGTATACATCTCACGCGGTGATTTCGAGGCGGCCAGAGGCTTCCAGCTCGCCATCGGGGGAAACGGACGGAATGCCCCGGCGATCGGCGAAGAGACTCCCTACGAGGGCGGCATGGTCCTGCGGGCAGGGTTCGGCGAGCGATGGCGAAGCCGACTCCTCTACCGCCTGATGCGGGACGGGGAGGAGGTGGCCTGGTTTCGCGGTTCCGACCTGGAGTGGCGGGTTCCCGGACCGGGTCTCTACAGAGTCGAGGTGTACCGCTACACGGCTCGCATCAGCGGGTTGCTCTTCAATCTGCGCCCCTGGATCTTCACGAATCCGGTGCGTCTCTCCTCGGAGCCCGATTCAACCGTCGATGCCCCTTGATCCTCCCCAACGGGCACCGGTCGAACGTGCTGATCGGCACGCAACGCTCCTCGATGTTGCTCCACCTCCAAGCCAGGGATACTGTGGCCGAGGACCCGACCCGAAGCCTCACCTCCTCACCAAGAGATCCTCATGAACGTCCGTGTTCCTCCCATCACGAGCCTCCTGGGAACGAGCCTTCTGGCCGGGCTCCTCGCCGGCTGCGCACCGGCCTCGGACCGAGCAGGTCAAGCGGGCATCGGAGCGGCGTACGCCAAATCCGAGCATCTCGTCGAAATGAGAGACGGTACGGAGCTGTATGTCGCCGTGTACCGGCCGAGGGACGAGTCGCAATCCTATCCCATCATGCTCCGGCGCACGCCGTACTCGTGCAGGCCCTACGGTGAGAGTCGCTACCCCGACCAAGTGGGGCCCTCGGAGTACATGGAGGATGAGGGATACATCTTCGTTTGTGGGGACGTGAGGGGCCGGTACATGTCGGAGGGCACGTACGACAACATGCGACCCCACGTCCCTGGCAATGAGGGGATCGACGAAAGCTCCGACACCTATGACACGATCGAGTGGCTCGTCGAGAACATCCCGGGCAACAACGGCAAGGTCGGGATGTGGGGAATCTCTTACCCGGGTTTCTACACGGCTGCCGCCCTGCCGGAGGCGCATCCGGCCCTGGTGGCGTCCTCTCCACAGGCGCCCATTTCAGACTTCTTCTTCGACGACTTCCACCACCATGGCGCGTACCTGCTGAGCTACTTCCTGATCACTCCCGTCTTCGGATACCACAAAGAGGGTCCGACTCCCCGGGAGTGGTACCCGACCGTGCGGCCTCACACGCCTGACGGGTACAAACTCTACATGGACCTCGGGCCTCTCAGCAACGCCGATCGTTACTACGGAGAGGACAATTTCTTCTGGCAGCAACTCGTGGAGCACCCCAACTACGATGCCTTCTGGCAGGACCGCAATCTCCTTCCGCACCTCGATGACGTCGACCACGCCGTGATGACCGTGGGAGGCCTGTTTGACGCCGAAGACCTGTACGGACCGCTCAACATCTACCGGACCCTGGAAAGCGAGAATCCCGGGATCACCAACCTGCTTGTCATGGGGCCGTGGGGGCATGGGGATTGGGCCCGGACGGTGGAAACCCAGATGGTGGGTGATATCGCCTTCGGCGACAGCATCTCCCACTACTACCAACGTGAAGTCGAAGCCCCGTTCTTTCGCTACTTCCTCAAGGGAGAGGGAGGGCCTCCGGACTTCGAAGCACTGTTCTTCGACACCGGAAGGAAGGAGTGGCGGGAGCTCGACGTCTGGCCACCAGAGGAGGCGGTGGCGTCACGCCTCTTCCTCGGTGCCAACGAGACCCTGTCCCTCGGAGCCCCGCCCCCACCATCCCAGGCACACACGGAGTACGTCAGCGACCCCAGGGAGCCGGTGCCCTACACGGAGGACATCCGGGTGGTATTCACGCCCCGCCGCTACATGTCCGAGGACCAGCGCTTCGCAGAACGTCGCCCGGACGTCATCGAGTTCCAGACGGACGTCCTGGAGGAGGATCTCACTCTCGTGGGAGATCTGCGTACGCACCTGGAGGTATCCACGACGGGAACGGATGCAGACTGGATCGTGAAGCTGATCGACGTTTACCCCGATGACTATCCCAATGACGAACACACGCCGGACCACGTCCGCCTTGCGGGATACCAGCAGATGGTGCGGAGCGAAGTGATGCGAGGTCGGTTCCGGAACAGCTACGAGAAACCTGAGCCCTTCGTGCCGGGCGAGGTAACCCCGGTACGGATTCCCCTGCAGGACGTATTCCACACGTTCCGACGCGGCCACCGGATCATGGTGCAGATTCAGAGCACGTGGTTTCCTCTGATTGACCGGAACCCTCAGACGTTTGTGGACAACATCTTCAAGGCTGTCGAGGAGGATTTCGTCGCGGCGACCCACCGCGTGTATCACTCTCCCGAGCACGCAAGCTATCTGGAGCTCAGGATCCTGCGGTAGCTCTGCCTCCCGCGGGCCAAGGGGCAGACACCCCTCCGTGCCCCCGATGACACTGCAGGCGGGTGCCGCTCGCGTTCTGACCCCGGCCCCCCCTAGATTCACCGCATTCGGAAGCCGTGCCCCGCGGCCGGTCATGGCACCTTCGTGGTGAAACGCGGAGGCAGGGGGCCGCACCCCTTTTCAGCCCTGGAGAGAGAAGGAAATGTGGCGCTTCGTGGTGATCCCTTCGGGCATGATGCTGGCCGCTCTGGCGAGTGACTGCGTCCAGGAGACCCCTGGAGCCGGAGACCAGGCAATGAGGATCGCGGTCGCCCGCTTTCAACACGAGACC
Source organism: Gemmatimonadota bacterium (assembly GCA_039586555.1). Lineage (GTDB taxonomy): Bacteria > Gemmatimonadota > Gemmatimonadetes > Longimicrobiales > Gaopeijiaceae > JBDHKE01. The sequence goes on from JBDHKE010000016.1 coordinate 43,679, forward strand.
TGCACGTTCTGCCCAGGGGGGGACACGCAGATCGAGGATTGGACGCGCTCAAGGCCCCCTCTGCGGGGAGAGGAGGTCCTGGCGGGTGGCTCGTACGTCAGGGGCTTCGCCGCCCGCGCTCGGGAATACGGTGGCGTGGAGCTGGTCGGCCTCCAGTCGCCCGCGGGAGTGTACGGCGGCTCATCGAGAAGCTGGAATACGCGGGAGGCCTTCGAGCACTTCATGGACGGCATCCTCACCGATCTGCGGGCTGCGATGCCGGTGGACGGGGTCTACCTGGCTCTGCATGGAGCGATGGCCGTCCGCGACGTGCCCAGACCTGAGGCCGAGATCGCGCGTAGGATCCGTGAAGTGGTAGGCTCGGAGGTCCCCATCGTGGGCTCGTTCGATCTCCACGGCAACGAAGACGGGGAGTTTCTGCGCTGGGCCGATGGCGCCTTCGTGACGAAACGGTATCCCCATTACGATGCCTATCTTCAGGGGGAAAGAGCAGCCCGTTTCCTGATCCGCACGATCCGTGGCGACTACCGGCCTACGACCGCTACACGGAAGCCTGGAATCATCACGCCCACCGTCCTTCAGTGGACAGGTCAGTCGCCGTCGATGGACATCATGGAGCGGGCCCGCAGATGGGAGGCTCGGGAAGAGGACACCTTCGTCAGCGTCTTCTACGGGTACCCATGGTCGGACGTGCCGGATGTGGGCGCAACAGTGATGACCATGACCAACGACGATCAGGTTCTGGCGGACCGGATCGCGGACGACATGGCCGACTTCATGTGGCGGGTGCGTGAGGCGTTTGCGCACGGTGACTTCCCCATGCCCGAGGAGGGAGTCCGCAGGGTTCGCGATGCCGTGGCCGCCGGTCAGACGCCGGTGGCCGTCGGAGACCACAGCGACCGCAGTGGTGACGCCACCTTCATTCTAGAGGAGACGGTCAGGCAGGGTGTGAGCGGTGCTCTGTTCGCCACCATTCGGGACGAGAGAGTCATCGCCGCCCTGGATGAGGCCGAAGCATCTCCCGGAGACGACTTCGCCATGGGGGTGGGCGGTTTCGCCGGCCCCGCCAGCGGCAGCCCGGTCTTCATCGAGGGCACCATCGTCTATTTCGGGCCCGGCCTCGGGTACGAGCAGGTCGCCGCGGTAGAGTTCGGCGCGCGCAACCTCCTGATCGTCACCCCGGCGCTATCTCAGGTCACCAGCCCCGAAGTCCTACGCCTCGGTCCGGTGGACCCTGAGGACTACCAGGTGTTCGTTGTGAAGTCCCGGGTCCACTTCCGCAGAGGCTTCGACGAAACCGGATACGCACGATCCATTGTCATCATCGAGGCTCCTGGTCCCTTCGTGGGCACCACGGCCCTCGACGCCCTGGATTATCGGTTCGCTCCCACCGACCAACTCTACCCCTACGGGGACCCGGAGCATCGAAGGTAGGCTCCCCGCCCCCGCTGGGCCCCGCCGTGACAGACGCCGAGCTCCGCGCGTCGCATTTGGCGGTGATTGCGCCTCTACCCTGCGCGGCGGCCGTCGTAGGACCTCGGTCGATCCCGCTAGTGTGCCGGTGCAGAAGTCCTGTGGCTACCGAGAGTGTCGAGGCGCTCGATCCAGCAAGGCGCGGCGACGAAGGCATAGCCCGGCTACGTCGAGGAGCCGCAACGCCGCTGGGCGAGATGCATCGGCGCTCGAACATCGCGGCCAGCCGCTTGACGGGGCACTGCACGACTCTCCGCGGTACCTGAGCGCAAAGCGCGAAGAACATCGCGGCCAGCCGCTTGACGGGGCACTGCACGACTCTCCG
>JBDHKE010000241.1:0-4355 GCA_039586555.1 Gemmatimonadota bacterium
GTGAAGTCGACCTCCTCCCCAGGGCAGACCTTGAGGCACCGGGTGCAGGTTTGTATGCAGTCCTCTTCCTTCGTGATGAACGGGTAGTGCTGATCGTCGAAACGGATGATGTCCACTGGACAGGCCGGTTCGCAGGCACCGCAGCGCACGCAGAGCCCCTCGTCAACGATCTTGTTGACGACATGCGGATTATCGACAACTGTTTTGCGTTTTTTCAGTAGCCACATACCACCCTCCCGCGTTCGGTGAATCTCATACGATACGGCCTCACCAGATCCGCGGCAAGCCCCCCGACCCCATTTCACGGGGGCCCTATGGGACAATAGCTAGATGCCGAACCTTTTGGCTCACTTCGGCTCCCAAGCCCCCGTGGTCCGGCTGTGGGATCGGGACATCGATGTTCGATGGATCCTCCTCGGCTGCACGATCCCCGACCTCCCGTGGATCGCACAGAGGGGTGTCCGAGCACTGTTTCCCTGGATCGATCCATACGAGCTCGCACTCTATTCGATCGCCCAGGCATCGCTTGCCTTCTGCCTCCTTCTGTGCGGCACCCTCGCCCTGCTCTCGCACAACCCGGGGAAGGTGTTCGGAGTGCTCTCCCTGATGAGCCTGCTGAGCCTTCTTCTCGACGCCCTGCAGACCAAGTGGGCGAGCGGCGTGCACCTTCTCGCACCCTGGTCCTGGAAGCCCGTGAACTGGGGTTTTTTCTGGCCCGGGAGCGCGCTGACCTACATCCTCACCTCGCTGGGAGTCGCCTACGTGGTCTTCGAGTTCCGCCGGGCTTGGCGCACCAAACCACCCAAGATTCTTCGGCTCACCCACCGTGCGATGCTCGCCCCGATCCTCTTGATGACCTACCTTATCTTGCCGTTAACCACGATGACGGCCATCGAGGCCGAGGACAGTCATTTCATCGAGACGCTCCGCGATGTGGAGAAACGGCCGGGACGCATCGTCGAGATGGACCGTGATCTCGTTGTGCCCGGCAATGGACGGCTCATGTGGGAGACTTTTACAGGAGAGCAGTTGGACATCCTCGGTGAGCCCCAGCCCGACGAAGGGCTTTACTCCGCTCGAGCCCGGTTCGAGGATTCGCAAACGATCCGGATCCTGGAGCTTCGCCGGCACAACGCATGGCTGCGCGAGGCAGCCTCCTACGTCGGTCTCGCCGTTCTCCTCGCCGTGTGGGTCACTCCGTTGATTCGAAGGCATGAGACGACACCCTGACCATGTCCGGCATCTACGGAATCATCGGTGAAAGCGATGTTCGCGACCAACAGCTGGAGGCGATGTCACGGGCCCTGGCACACCGCGGACCCGACGGTGACGGGCAATATGTGAAGGCTCCAGCAGGGATCGGCTGCCGCCGGTTTTCCGTGCTCGATTCCCCTTCCGACCGCCAGCCATTCTCAAATGACGAGAAGACGGTCCATGTCGCGCACGATGGCGCGATCTTCAACCGGGAGGGCATCAAGAAACAGCTCGAGTTGAAAGGCCATCCTCTCCGCACACGGACCGACGCCGAGCTGATCCTCCACCTCTACGAGGAATTCGCGGAGGGCTGCTTCGAGCGGCTGAGGGGGCTGTTCGCCGTGGCGATATGGGATGAGAGACGAGGCCAGCTGACCTTGGCCCGCGACCGGTTGGGGCAGAAGCCCCTCTTCTACACGCACGATCAAGGCCGCTTCGTGTTTGCCTCCGAGGTCAAGGCGATCCTGGCCTTGGACGGGACCGCGGCCGAGATGGATTACGAATCGCTCTACCACTACCTCTCCCTGCGGTTCGTACCGCCGCCACGCACGATGTTGCGCGGTATCCGGAAGCTCCCGCCGGCGCACGTCCTGGTCTATCGCCCGGGTGCGCTGCAGGTTTCCAGGTACTGGGATTTGTCCTTCAGGGAAAAAACCGGTCTTCCGGAGGACGCGCTGATCGAGGGTGCGCGGGAGAAGCTTCAGGAGACGGTGGCCTCCCACCTGGTCAGCGACCACCCGGTCGGGGCGTTCCTGAGCGGTGGGCTGGACTCCAGCCTCATCGTGGCCGCCATGTCCCGGAGCCTTGGAGGCCCCTTCTCGACGTTTTCCGTGGGCGTTGACGCCCCCGAGTTCAACGAGCTGCCGTACGCGCGGGAGGTCTCCAACTGCTTCGGCACACGGCAGTTCGAGACGAGCGCCAAGGCAGACCTGATCGAGCTGCTTCCCGCGATGATCTGGCATCTGGACGAGCCATCCGATCCCGTGGCGGCCAGCAAGTTCCTCGCCTCCCGGCTGGCCTCCCGGGAGGTCAAGGTCGTCCTGGGAGGAGACGGTGGTGACGAGCTGTTCGCGGGGTTCGACCGGTACTTCGGCGTGGGCCTCGTCAGTCGGTACCGGCGCGTTCCGGCCATGGTGCGCCGGTTTCTGATCGGGCCGCTGCTCTCCCGAATCCCGGTCAGCCTCGGGTATGACAGCACCGTCTTGAAGCTCCGATGGATTCACCAGCTCTCGAGGGCGGAGACGGATGCCGAGCGGTTTGCCGAGGCCGTTTGCTTTTTCCGCTTCAATCGGGCGGCCAAACAGGCGTTGTTGAGCGATTCGGCCTGGCGGACGGTAGACCATCTGAGCTCTTCGAGTCTTCTCGTGGACCAGATATCCTGGTCCGACGCCGAGGACTCCGTCGAGCGGATGATGTATGCGGACTACATGTTGCGCCTCTCGGATCACTCACTCATGTTGACCGACCGGCTCGGGATGGCACACGGCGTGGAGGTCCGGTCCCCTCTCGTGGATCATGAGCTCGTCGAGTATCTGGCGACGTTCCCCGTCGCCCTCAAGATCCGGGGGCGTCAAAGGAAGTACATCGCGAGGAGGATCGCGGAGGAAGAGCTGCCCTCATCCGTCGTTCGGAGGAAGAAGCGCGGTTTCCGGTTCCCGCTGGGATCCTGGTTCGCCCATGAGCTCCACCCCTGGCTGCGACGTCTCCTGCTGGGATCCCATTTCGTCAGCTCCGGCATCTTCCGGAGGGAGACCGTCGAGTGCATCCTCCAAGAGCACAGGACACGGCGGGCGGACCATCATGTCAGGCTCTGGATGCTGATGAATCTTGAATTGTGGCACCGGATCGTCGTTCAGAGGCAGTCTCCATCGGATGTCATGGAGCAGATCCGGGACGATGCCTGAGCCTTCCCCCTCATGGTCCCGTCCGGACCTCGATCTACCAGCTTCAGAGCATCGGTCGATTTCCCGATGACCAAGAAGACCTCATATCTCATCCTGCTTGGGAAGCTGGTCTTGGGATCCTGCTGGGGAAGCTGGTCTTGGGTGTCGGACTGCTGGCCTTCCTGGTGAGCCGGGCTGACCTGACCGGCCTGCGGGACAGAGTGTTCACGCTCGATCCTCTCTTCCTCATCCTGGTGTTATTCCTCCCCCACGTCGGGATCTGGCTCTCGAGCGTCAAGTGGCAGGCCCTGCTCAGAACGGTGGGCGTCGAGGCACCCTTGAGGCGGGTCTTTGGACTCTACATGGTGGGAACGTTCTTCAACAATTTCTTTCCCACGATGGTCGGGGGCGACCTCGTCAAGGTTTATCAGTTGAGCCGGGAGGCACGGAATGCTCCCGCCGTCGTTGCGGCGACCTTCATGGAACGGTTCATTGGCTTCGCCGCCCTGGTCTCCCTCCTGCCCCTGGTTCTTCTCCGAGAGGAGATACTCGAGAAAACCCCGATGCTGATCTGGGCCGTTGGGTTGGCGATAGCCGGGTACCTCGTCGCCCTTCTGATCGTCTTTTCGAAGTTCCGGCTGAGTTCCGTCGAAGCAAAACCTTCAGCTCGCGTCTTCTCGAGGTTCGTGGGTCTCATACAGAAGACGCGAAATCAGCTCCAGTTCTTCAGACAGTCCGGCTCGGTTCTCGCCGCCTCCTACGTGATTTCCATCGGATTCTATCTGGTCGCGGCGGCTGCGAGTTGGTCCGCCGTCAGGAGCACGGGGGCTGATGTCGGTTATGGCTATCTCATTTCCGTGGTTCCTGCCATTCTACTGGTGGCCCTGATCCCGATCTCCCTCAACGGCCTCGGCGTCACGGAGTCCGGCTATGTTCTCGCACTGACCCTGGCCGGTGTCTCGACGCTCGATGCCTTGACCGCGGCGTTGTTGCTGAGAGGCCGGCTGCTCATTACGGCGCTTCTCGGTGGGATCATCTTCCTGTTCTACCGGGCGGAACCGGGACGACTGATGGGAGACTCACTCGAGGAGAGGTGAGATCGCAGCTTGAGGATTCTTACGAGGGGTCCCGATCAGGATGCCGGGCTTGTTTCGGGCTGGCATCGTCGAAATGGGCTTCCATCAGCTCGCGCACGACCTGAGTTCTTCGATCGAGGAA
>JBDHKE010000242.1:0-3262 GCA_039586555.1 Gemmatimonadota bacterium
GTCCTCTACGAACTGGCTGGTGGGACCGTAGAAGCCGCCCCCCAGTCCCAAAAGACCCCACGTCGACCAGTTCAGGGTAACGGTCTTCCCCGCGCCCGGGCCGACTCCGGCAAACGCCGTATCGACCCCGGCTCCGTGCATCGGCTCGGTCTCCTTGTGGGTTCCGTATGTGTAAAGCGCTCCCTTGGTGCCGTTCCACATGTCTCCGCCCCTCTTGATGTCAACGAGGGTCGAGATCTGCACCGCTCCCCGCAGGCTGAATGTGCTGCGCAGGCTGGCCGTCCAGTCCGGATTGGGGTCGCCGATTTCCCGCACCTGCGCGTCGAGGACAGGGAACCCGTCCTCTCCGATATAGAGCGCGCCCGGCTCGGCCTGGTAGGTGGCGTCGATGTCGACCGTGTCCTCCCCTTCTACGACCCGGAGGCCTCGGCCGAAGCGCACGAAATCGAGGCCCCAGAGGATTCCGTAGGGATGACCCTCGGCAACCACTGAGCGGGCTCCGGTGAACCCCTCGAGCCAGACGGTTTCCGCTCCCAGGAGCTCGTCCACCATGCTCCGGTTTCGTGCCCAGTTGACGCCCAGCGTCCAGGAGAAGTCCCGCCGCACCACCGGTCGAGCCTCCAGGGTGATCTCCCACCCCCAGTTTCGCCAGGAGGCGCCATTGGCCAGCACTTCCCTGTATCCCGTCTCGAAGGCGGTGGGTAGGGCGAGGATCGCGTCGGTGGTCTTCTGCCAGTAGCGGGTGACTCCGAGGGAGAGGCGGTTGTCCCAGAAGGCGGCGTCGCCACCCACCTCCCACTCGACGGTGCGCTCCGGCTCGATGCCCGTGTTGGGCAGAGTGAAGGGTGACTCCACCCGCTCCACGCCGTGATAGGCGTCAGCCGCCACGAAGCCCCCGACGTTGGAATAGGGAGGCGGCTGCGTGCCGGATTCGCCACGCGCCATGCGGACCCTGCCCACGTCCAGCCAGCCGGCATGTTGCCCGAACTCCCAGGAGGCGCTGACCTCGGGATACCAGAACCGGCTCGGCTCGCGCTTGCCGGTTTCCGGGTCCACGTCACCTCCGAACGTGTCGGAACCGTCGTACCGCAGTCCGGCCCCCAGGAAGAGTTGGTCCCACAGCCCCGCCGACGCCCGGCCGAAGTAGCCCGAGGTGCGAACGGTGGATTCGAACTGCTCTCCGGTCTGCTCGGTGGCGAAGTCGATTCGTTCGGCGTTCTCGATCAGGCCTATGCCCTCGGTGAATAACCTGTCGAAGGTGGCCTGGTTGAGGTTCTGTCCCAGAGTGAGCTCCAGGTCGGCCTCCGCACCCAGCGTGTGCGTGACCGTGGCGAGAAGGCTGTGATCGAACTCCTCGCGAATGAATTCGGCGATTGCGATTCGACCATCTGGCCACTCCGAGGAGCTCTGCGGCCACAGGGACGAGCGCCGGTCACTGGAGAAGTCGAAGCCCAGGATGTGCCGCAGTCTCAGCCATGGGACCGGCGTGTAGTCGGTGGTGACGTTGCCAAACGCACGGTCCACGTCGGAGTCGTGTCGCACCTCGTGACTCACCCAGAACGGGTTGTCGAATCCCCGACTCGCGTTGGGATCGCTGAGACACGAGGCATTGCATCGGTAGGAGCGGTGCAGCCCCGTGTCGGGGTCCCGGTAGGGCAGGTTGTTGAACTCGGGTAGCGTGCGGAGCGCTCCAAGGAGCATTCCGCTGAGGTCGCTCCCAAAGCTCACCTGGTCCCCATGGCTGGTCGTGTAGGCCAGGCTGCCTCTTACCGACAAGCGGTCGAGGAGATCGTGGCTCGCGTTCAGGCGGGCGCTCAAGCGTTCGTAGGCCGAGCGTCCCCTAATCGTGCCGTCGTGATAGAGATAGCCCAGGGAGATGAAGTAGGTGGTGCGGTCCGTGCCCCCGGAAAGGATGAGCGAGTTGTCGTTGCGAAGGCCCGTCTCGAACAGCTCCCCCGCGTGATCGTAGACCGGGGTATCCGGGTCGAGCTCCGGGCCCCAGCTGGTGTAGAAAGGCCCCTCCCCGAAGCGGGTCTGGAGCTCTGGTAGCTGCGTGACCCGGTCCACGGACAGGGACGTGCTGAAGGTGGCCTGCGTGCTGTTCCGACGCCCCGACTTGGTGGTGATGAGCACCACTCCGTTGGCCGCCCGCGAACCGTACACGCTGGCCGCCGCCGGGCCCTTCAGGATTTCGATGCTCTCTATGTCGTGGGGGTTGAGGTCCATGGCGCGGTTGCCCCACCCAGGGGAAGTTCGGGTCCCAGAAGGTGGGGTCGGACGCGTTGGAGATGGGTGTGCCGTCCACCACCAACAGGGGCTGCGAGCCGCCGATGATGCTGTGGGAGCCCCGTATGCGGACGTGCGATCCGATACCCGGGTCCCCCGACGTGCTGAGGACCTCCACGTTGGGAGCCTTGGCAGCCAGGGCGTTGATCACGTTCTGCTCGTAGCTGCCGGTCAGCTCCTCCGATCGGACCGTGTTGATGACGGAGCCCACCCGGCGGCGCTGAGCCTGGAGGCCCTGGCCCGTCACGATGATCTCGTCCAGACGCAGCGGGTCCACCGCCAGGATGAAGTCCTGCACTAGCGTTCGACCTCGCTCCAGCCGAACCATCAGCTCCGCGGACCGATGGCCGATGCGCTGCACCCGGAGCGTGGCCGTCGTCATCGGGTCGGGGGACAGTGCGGCGGGCACGTCGATGCGGTAGGTGCCGTCCTCGGTGGTCCAGGTGGTGATGCGGAGCGACTCGATGGACACGTAGGCGAGGTCGAGCGGAAGGCCCTGCGGATCGGTGACGGTGCCGGTGATCAGGGTCTGGGCCTGCACCGCGGTGGGTGAGGCGAGGAGAAGCAACACCAAGAGTGGAGTGCCGCCAGCGCCGCGCATGGAAACCACCCTGGACAAGCGGGACTGCCCGGTTCTTCCCAGTCAGCTGCCTACCATTAGATCATGCGGCTGGTCGAACGTCTTAGTCAAGGAAACACAAGTCCTGTGGCCGGACTGTAGAGTGGGTAATATGGTGAAGCGTGAACGGTGCGCGCAGCTGGACGCGGCGCCCGTTGGAGGTTCCCGGTGGGAAGAGTGACCAGGAAGCCGGCCTTGCCACGCGACAAACGCGCGACGAGGGGAATCTCGATCGCGCTACGCCGCGCCTCCCTCAGTCTGCTTCTCTGCGTCTCGGCGCTGCTCTCCTGCGGCGACGACTCCCAGCCAACGGAGCCGGAGGACCCTACTCCCGACCCTGGGGCGGTCGCTCCGGAG
>JBDHKE010000103.1:0-13145 GCA_039586555.1 Gemmatimonadota bacterium
CTGCTCCGAGGAGGGGCAGGAGCTGGTCAGGGGCGCCCTGGACGGGGGTGAGGTGGACAGGGTGGTGGTGGCCGCGTGCTCTCCCCGGCACCACGGTGACGTCTTCGACGACGCCGTCGCCGGTCTCCTGGACCCATCCATGGTCGGGATGGCCAACATCAGGGAGCACTGCGCCTGGGTGACCCCGGACGCCGACGCGGCCACGACCAAGGCCCTCGCCCTGGTCAGGGCCGCCGTGGCAGGGGTGGCCATGGCGGCATCGCTGGGGACCTTCACCGTCGATGTCGAGCCCACCGTCGCGGTGCTGGGTGGGGGCATCGCCGGCATGCACGCTGCCCTCGAGCTCGCCTCCAGGGGCCTCAGGGTCCACCTCATCGAGCGCTCGCCGTCCCTCGGGGGCATGATGGCCCTGCTCAACCGCACCTTCCCAACGGACGACTGCTCCCTCTGCTCGATAGCCCCCGTGCTTAGCGACGTCTCATCCCACCCCAACATCGAGGTCCACACCCTCACGGAGCTCGTGGGCTTCCGGGGGCGCCCCGGCGCGTGGGCGCTGGAGCTGGCCACCGAACCCCGCCATGTCTCCATGGAGCGGTGCACTGCATGCGGGGAGTGCGCTCTCTCGGAGCTCGCCCCCGAGGCGCCGGCCCTCCCGACCCCCGACAGGGTCCTCGTCGACCGCATCGGCATCGACCACGATGCGTGCACCCTCTGCGGGGATTGCGTCAAGGTCTGCGAGGATGCGACCGCTGGAGCGCCCGCCCTCGCCATGGAGGACGGTAGGCTGGCCTACGACACACGCCGCTGCGTCGGCTGCTGGGCCTGCCTGGGGGAGTGCCCCGCCGACGCCCTCGCACGCATCGCCGTCTGCCCGGTGGTCGTCCCAAGAGAGAGCGACGCGGGCCTTGGATGGAGGGGGGCAATCCACCTGCCCTACCCCCACGCCGTCCCCCTCACCTACGTGCGCGACCCGGCGAGCTGCCTTGCCCTCACGGGGGAGCTTGCCTGCGTGGGCTGCGAGGGGGTCTGCCCCGCCGACGCCGTCGAGATGGGCACCCCGACCAGCTGGGAGATCGAGGTGGGTGCCCTGGTCGTCGCCACGGGGATGGAGGAGGCCGACCTGGCCCGCACGGAGTACCACGCCGAGCACCCTGACGTGGTGACGGCGCTGCAGCTCGAGCGTCTCCTCTCGCCCGACGGACCGACCGTGGGGGAGCTCCTCAGGCCCTCCGACGGCCGCAGGCCCCTGCGGGTCGTCTTCGTCCAGTGCGCCGGCTCGCGCTCCGAGAGCCACCACCCCCACTGTTCGAGGGTCTGTTGCTCCCAGGCGGTGAAGAACGCGAACCTCATCAAGGCCGCATGGCCCGACACGGAGGTGACCGTCTGCTACACCGACATCAGGATCTCCGGCAGGGACGCGGAGGAGTACTACGACAGGGCCCGCAGGGCGGGCGTGAGGTTCCTCAGGGGCAGCGTCGCCGAGGTGGACCCCCACGGCGGGGTGCTCGCGGTCCGGACCGAGGACACCCTGGCAGGAGGGGGCCGGGTCGACCTCGAGGCGGACCTGGTGGTCCTCTCCACCGCGCTGCTGCCCTCCGATGGCACCCGGGACCTGCTCTCCAAGCTGCCCCTGGCCGCCGACCCACAGGGCTTCCTGAGGCCGGTCCACCCCAAGATGCGGCCCGTGGACATGGCCACGAGGGGGATCCACGTCGCGGGGTCCGTCGAGTTCCCCAAGTTCGTCCAGGACTGCATCTCCGACGCGGGGGCGGCCGCCCAGCGCGCGGGGTCCCTTGCCGCAGCGGGCACCCTCGAGCTCGCCCGGGCGTACCCTGACCTGGACCTGGAGAGGTGCATCGGATGCGACCTGTGCATCGCGGAGTGCCCGTACGACGCCATCGAGGCCACCGACGACGGCAGGGTGAGCATCATCGAGGCCGCGTGCCAGGCCTGCGGCAAGTGCGCGGCGGTGTGCCTCTCCTCAGCCCTGGACCTCAGGGAGCTTCCCGCGTCCCACCTCCGGGCCGAGGTGGACGCGATGCTCCAGGCGGCACCGGCTGAGGGAGTCGGGGCCCCCGTCGTTGCCTACTCCTGCAACAGCTGCGGCTACAACGCGGCCGACCTCGCGGGCACCCGGCGCGCGGAGTACCCCCCATCCGTGCTTCCCCTCTGGGTACCGTGCTCCGGGCGCCTCTCCGTCGACGACCTGGTCCACCCCTTCACAAGGGGTGCGGGCGGCGTGCTGGTGGCCGCCTGCCTGCCGGACCAGTGCACCTTTATAGACGGCAACGCCGCCCTCGCGGAGAGGCTGGAGGTCGCGAGGCGGTTGCTCGGTCTGATGGGCATCGACCCCGACCGCCTCCAACTGGTCCATACCAGCTCGGCCGACGCGGAGAAGTTCCGCGCGGCGGCCGGGCGGATGGCGCGCATATGCGACGCCGCGCGCCTCGCACCGGGCGACGAGGGGGGTGACGGGCCGTGAGCGGTGGGCTCCCCCTGGGGTGCGATTGCGGACCGACCGGCGCCGCCGAGTGCACCAGCTGCCGCATCTGCGAGGAGGTCTGCCCGCCCCGCCTGGACCTGGCGAGGGTGGTGGTTACCTCCCGATGGCTCGACGCGCCCACGACCTCCCACGAGGGCCTCTTCGCCTCCCTCGCCACCCTCGCGGCCCAGGGTGCCGCGGGTCCCGTAGGGGAGTGGCACTCGACCCGTTCCGGCGTGGCCCCGGGTGAGGACGTGGTGTTCCTCCCGGGCGAGGCCGCCCTCCTCGACGCCTTCTTCCAGCGCGATGCGGAGTACGCCGCCGGTCCCCACGGGGCGCTGCTGCTGATGGCCGCAGCGGGCGTCCGCCCCCTGGTCGTGGGGGCATCGACGGGCCACGACCTCTTCTACCAGGGGCGCCTCGACGAGTTCGAGGCCTTGAAGGAGCGGACCCGGACCGCCCTGGAGGAGGCCCTTGAACGGACCGGTGGAGGCGCGGTGGTGTGCGCAAGCGCCGAGGACGCCCACGCCCTCAGGGACCTTTACAAAATGGAGGCGGTCCATGTCACCGAGTTCCTGGAGGGGAGGGAGCTCGAGCTGCGTCCTCCCACGACCAGGCCGAGGGTCGCCTTCTTCGACCCCTGCCGCCTGGGCCGCTACCGCAGTGCCTACGACCAGCCCCGGGAGCTCCTGTCGAAGGTGGCCGAGGTCGTGGACCTCGGATACCCGCGGGGAGAGGAGCCGTGCTGCGGCGTTTCGGCCTGGGTCAACTGCAACACCTGGTCCAAGTCGCACCGGGAGGGGATCCTGAGACGGGCCGTCGAGGCGGGGGCGGAGGCGCTGGTGACGGCATGCCCGATGTGCCAGGTCCACCTCGACTGCTACTTCAACGAGGAGGGCTACGACCCCGATGACCCCTCCAGCGTGCCGCTGTTGCGCGTCGCCGACATCTGCGAGCTCGTCGCCGAGCTCGGGGGCCTGAGGGGGCCGGATGCGCCCCGGCTCGAGCCCCCTGAACCCGACACGGGGACCGCTACCGGCCTCCTCGGACCGATCCCTAAGTCCCCCGTCCCGAGGTGGCTGACGGACGAGGCCGTGCGCGCGGCCCACCTCTGCACCCTCTGCCTGCGATGCGTTCACGAGTGCCCCCAGGACGCGCCCGTCCTCGAGCATGTGATGGAGGTGCGGTCCGCCCTCTGCTCGGAGGGACTGACGCCCCCCGACGTGGCGGCGATGGTGACCTCGGTGGACGACCACGGCAATCCCTTCGGGGAGCCCCTTGGTAAGAGGACGGAGGCCTATCCACCTGAACTCGAGGCGAGGATCCTCGGCGAGGAGGAGGGTGGGCATCCGGAGGTGCTCCTATTCCTGGGCTGCGTCTACTCGTACCAGGACCCCAGGGCCCTCGCGACCGTGGCGAGGGTCCTCGAGGCCGCCGGGGTGGACTACGCCGTCCTCGGGGAGGCCGAGGGGTGCTGCGGCTACGTGGACTACCTGGCGGGGGCCGGCGAGGCCTTCGAGGAGGTCGCGTCCGCCCGGATGGAGGGATTCCGATCCGCTGGCGCCAGAGTGGTGGTCACACCGTGCTCCGGCTGCCATCGCACGTTCTCCCAGCTCTATCCCGGAGTCTCGGGGGATTGGCCGGGGGAGGTGGAGGTGCTCCACCTCGTGGAGTACCTCCTGAGGCTCGTCCAAGAGGGCAGGCTGCCCCTCGGTAGCGCCGCCGAGGGGACTACGATCGCCTACCACGATCCCTGCGACCTCGGCAGGCACGCGGGGGTCTACGACGCTCCCCGGGAGCTGCTCGGGTCCCTCGACGGGGTCACGATGGTGGAGTTCCCCGACTCGCGCGAGAGTGCCATGTGCTGCGGGGGCGGCGGGGGGCTGAGGGCCTTCGACGCGGAGGTCAGCCAGTCCATCGCCGTCGAGCGCCTGGGCACCCTGCCCGGGGGGGTGGACGTGGTGGCCTCCGCCTGCATCTCCTGCAAGGGCAACCTGAGGCAGGGGGCTGCGGGGCTCGCCCGGACGGGAGGCCCGAGGCCCAAGGTGATGGACGTGGTGGAGGTCGTCGCCTCGCGCCTCACTGGGGGTGAGAGCGGGTGACCGGAGGCGCGGACGACGGGCTCGAGGAGGCCGTGGGCGCCATCCTGGCCCGCGCCGATGTCGAGGCCTGCATCCAGTGCGGCCGTTGCACCGCGAGCTGCCCCGCGGCACTGCCCTCCTCGCTGCGGGCGCGAAACGTCATCAGGGCCGTCCAGGACGGGGACGTGACACCCGTCATCGACAGGGACGACATCTGGCACTGCACGACGTGCTTCAGCTGCCAGGAGCGGTGCCCCAAGGGCGTGCTGATCACCCAGGCAATACTGTGGCTCCGGGCGGAGGCCGCACGGCGCGGGCGCTACCCTGCCGCCCACCCGACGGCGATGGCAGAGCTCGCCCGGTCCGGAAACGTCTTCCCCCTCGAGCCCGAGGTCCGGACCGTCCGAGGCCAGCTCTCGTTGCCGCGGGAGCCCGCGGACACGAACCACGCGCCGGATGAGCTCGCGGCCTTCCACCGGCTGCTGGAGAACATCGGGTTCGAGTCCCTTGTGCCCCCGAGACGGCCGTACGACGGTGAGGACGATGGGGGTGATCCCGAATGACCGAGGAGAGGTTCGCCTTCTTCCCGGGCTGCATCTCGACCAACCTCTACCCCGCCATCGAGCGTTCGACCCGTCTCGTGCTCGCAGAGCTGGGATTCGAACTGGTCGACCTGCCCTTCGGCTGCTGTCCACCCCCCGGGGTGCTGAGGAGCTACGACGAGCCCACCTGGGCGACCCTGGCGGCCAGGAACCTGGCCATCGCGGCGCGCGAGGGACTCCCCCTCCTGACCATCTGCAACGGATGCTTCGGTTCCCTGGAGGAGGCCACCGCGAGGTTGAACGAGAATCCCGGGCTCGACCGACGGGTCGTGAGGTCCCTCGACGGGGCCGGGATACCGGGCGGGGAGGGTGCGGCGGGCGTGGAGGTCCTGCACATCCTCGATCTCCTTGACACCCGAGAGGCCAAGGAGGCACTGGCCGACCTGGTGGTCCACCGGTTGGACGCGCCCGTGGCGGTCCACTACGGTTGCCACTACCTCCGCCCCTCCTCCCGGTACGGGCGGGACGTGGAGGATCCCCGTATCCTGGACGAGCTCGTCGAGCTCGCTGGGTTCAGGTCCATCCCCTTCCCGGAGAAGCTCTCCTGCTGCGGGGCGGGCGGTGGCGTATGGTCGGGCGAGGAGGCCACCTCCCTGGACATCCTGGAACGCAAGCTGCACCTCATGGTCGACGCGGGGGCCGAGGCCGTGGTCAACGTCTGCCCCTTCTGCCACCTCCAGTTCGACCAGGGCCAGAAGCGCCTCGGCATGCGGGCGCCCCGGCTGCCCTCCCTCCACCTCACCCAGCTCATCGGCCTCGCCCTCGGGATGAAGGACAAGGTATTAGGCCTCCATACCCATCTCGTCCCCGCAAGGGACCTCGCCAAGGCGGCCCGGGAGGCTAGGGCCGCCCAGGACGCCCGTGACTGAACCAGGAGAGAACCACAGTGATGCAGAAGCGCGACGCACCGGAGGGCGACATCGGCTCCATCTCGGACGAGGACCTGGACGAGCTGCTTTCCGTGACCGAGGCAGACGCCGAGCGGGAGGGGGAACCAGGGCGATTCATCGTGGTGGAGGGCATCGACGGGACGGGTAAGTCCCACGTGGTGGGCAAGCTCCTGGAGCACCTCAAGGGCAGGGGCATCCAAGCCATGGGGACCTCAGAGCCCACCGAGAGCTCGGTGGGACGCCTCATCAAGGGCGTCATCGAGTTGGGGCTGGACCCCTACACCGAGCTGTTCCTCTTCATAGCCGATCGCGCGG
Organism: Gemmatimonadota bacterium; assembly: GCA_039586555.1. Classification (GTDB taxonomy): domain Bacteria; phylum Gemmatimonadota; class Gemmatimonadetes; order Longimicrobiales; family Gaopeijiaceae; genus JBDHKE01. The sequence continues at coordinate 6,371 of JBDHKE010000103.1, forward strand.
ACCACACCCGCTGGATCGAGTCCCGGCTGAGGGAGGGGAACTGGATCGTCTGCGACCGGTACGCGTTGTCCAGCGCGGCGTACCAGGGCACCTACCTCGAGGAGGAGTGGGAGCCGCGGGGGAAGGACCCCGTTGCCTGGATCATGGAGCTCCAAAGGCCATGGTGGCGCGCGCCCGACCTCACCCTCCTCATCGTCGACGACGTCGAGAGCTGCCTATCGAGGGTCTCCAGCCGTGGCACCCCCACCAAGTTCGAGAAGGTCGGGTACCTGCGCCGCGTCCAGGACAACTACATTCGCATCGCCGTGACCATGGAGAAGGTCGTCGTGGTGGACACGCCCGACCTCGAGGCGATCGTGAGGGCAGCCACCTTCCAGGTCGAGGTGCTCATCGGTCCCAAGCCAAGGTAGGGAGGTTCGCTCGGTGGAGGCAGCTCCGGAGGGGGGACCGGACCGACACCCTGGAGGGGAACCCTCCGAGGATGCGGGCCTGCCCTGGTGGATGCCCTCCGAACGCAGCACCCTTGCGGGCCTGGTCATCACGGTCGCGCTGATAATGGCCGCCGCCCTCTGGGAGTACTTCACGACCCTGGCCCTGATAGCTTGCGCGAGCTGGCTCGTCGCCGCGGTGGGCCTCCCGCGCTCCAGCATGCCCGAAAGGCTCATGGGCATGGGATGGGGCAGGCTCACGCTGCTGCTCCTCCTCGTGGCCCTCCTTCTGCGGTGGATGCTGCTCTTCCAGAACTCCCCCGGCGTGACCCTTGGAGGCGCCGAGGAGCTGGCCATGCGCGGCGACCTGCTGGTCGAGGGCAAGGTCCCCTACGAGGACTTCCCGGTCCGCAAGCCACCGATGTACCTCTTCCTAGGGGGCGGCATCGCCTCGCTCTTCGGTAAGAGCGTCCTCGGGGTGCGCCTCGTGCTGGGATTCTTCGATGCCCTAGTCGTCCTGGTGCTTGCCCAGGTCGGCTCCGAGAGGTTCTCCCCCCGGGCCGGCGTCTCCGCCGGCCTCCTCTACGCGCTCTTCCCCGTGGGCGTGTTCAGCGTGGGCCTCGCCGGCCACTATGACGGGGTGGTGGTCCTCTGCGTCCTCGCGGGGCTGCTCCTCCACGGCAGGGGCCGCTGGTGGGAGGCCATGGCGCTCCTGGGGCTCGGCTTCGCCTTCAAGCTCTACCCTGTGGTCCTGGTACCGTGGTTGATCTGGCGGGAGGAGGGCTGGCGACGGCGGGTCGGGGGGGCCGTGACCTTCCTGGTCCCCATGGCACTCTCGTGGGTCCCGATCCTGCTGTGGAACCCCGCGGCCCTGAGCCAGTACGCGAGCTGGCAGTCGACCTGGTTCCCCGTCAAGAGCATCTCCTACGGCATCATGCAGCTGGCCGGCTGGGCCAGGGACTCGGATCCCGCCATCATCGCGGGTCAGGCGGTGACGGTGGCCTTCCTCCTGCTGCTGGTGGTGATGTTCCTGGACTGGGTGCGTCGCCGAGAGAGGGACCCGGACGGCCACGCGAGGGACTGGTTCAGGGTCGTGGCCGTCAGCTACTTCGTCCTCTACGCGATGATCATCGCGGGGAGCGTCGTCGAGTACGAACTCGCACCCGAGGGTGTTTCCCCGAGGGCGATGGGCGCGGTCATTGCGGCCGTGTGCCTGGCCCTCGGCGCCGTGCCCCTCTGGTACCTGCTCAGGAGGTTCATGGAGCCGTGGCCGTCGTTGGGGGAGGGAGAGCGGCTCTACTTGGTCATGGGCCTAAGCGTGATGCTCCTGCTCCTCTCATCGACCCAGAACAACCCCTGGTACCTGGTCTGGATGGTCTCCTTGGTCCTCCTCGTCCAGGAGGACCGCATCAGGACCGCGATACTTGCCCTGAGCATCTGGAACGTGGAGGACTCGGGCATCACCCTCTGGCCTAGTAGGAACCTGTCCGGGGGCCCGCCGACCTAGCGTGCGCCCGCCTGGGTCCCTCAGTTGATCGCTGGCAGCCCTGGCAGCAACGACACCCCCACCCCCACGACATGCCAGAGCAGGAGCCAGAGGAACACCAGCCGGGTGTCCCTCGTCCCCATGGCGAGGACAAAGGGGAGGGGCCACAGCGCGTACCAAGTGGCCAGGGTGGGCATCGCCAGCATGAACAGCGTCAGGGAGAGGGTGGAGACGACCGCCAGACCTGTCCTCTCAATGGACAGCTCGGCGTCCGTGCCCACGTCGAGGACCCGGAGGACCCTTGGGAGAACGTACACCAAAACGGCGAACCAGAGGAGGAGGAAGGCGAGGGCCAACCACTCCCAGTTGGCCGGTCGGTAGTATGGGAAGTAGAGCGACAGGTAGATGCCGTAGTGCACCGCGAGGACCACGAGGGTAATCTTGGTCCACCTGCGCAGGGCCGCGGGCCCTTTCCGGGCCCACCCCACGAGCAACATGAGCATCATGAGCCCTATCACCGCGAGGGGCACGTACCCGATGTCCACCCCTCCGATCTCGGTAACCTCCATGACCTCCCTGAAGAAGGTGGTGAAGGAGCCCCAGCCTATGAAGACGCCCCGCTCTGCGAAGTACGCCTCGACCGCGGCGGGGTCCATGAGCAGCAGGGGCACGAGGGAGAGGAGGAAGGGCACGAAGAAGAGGCAGCCGTACCTGATGGTCGGAAGCCATCGGGTGAGGCCGGTCCGCTGGGCCGCTCCAGGGACCATCATGGCCGCGGCTATCGCGAGGAAGGGCATCATGGCCGCGGGGTATATCTTGAGGGCGAAGGCCACGCCCAGCATGATGGCCGATAGGTTCCTGTGGCCCTTCCAGAACGCCAGGAGGGACCCGATGGCGAAGAGGCTCACCACGCCCTCGTAGTGGCCAGAGAGGCCGATGGTCACGATGCCAACGGGGCAGAGGGCGTATACCATCCCCATGGCGAGGCTGTGGCCCACGCCGAAGCGGGCTCTGCAGAGGGCGTAGACACCCCCGGCCGCGGCGGCGTCGGCGATGGAGAAGAGGGCACGGAACCTCAGGGTGTCCGGGCCCACCGCGGCACCCATGAGGTAGAGCATGTACTGGTACGCCGGGGGCTTGGTGCCGCCGCCGAATTCAAGGAACGGTAGTTTGCCGTCGAGCATGAGCTCGGCCCTGGCCACGTAGGTCTCGAGGTCGTGGGTGATCACCTGGTCCTGGAGGAGCAAGAGCCACCGGAGGGCAAGGGCGACCACGAAGACCAGGGCGAAGCGGGCCCAGCCCGGCCACTCGATGACGCGCCGAACGAGGGGCGACCACCCCCCCAGCAGCTTGATCTGGCTGGCGGCGAGCAGGTACCCGAGGATGAACAGGCCGTAGAAGACGTGGTAGACCCCCAGTACCACGACGGCGACCATCATCGCCGCCCATATCACCCAGCCAGCGATGGCGGCTCGGGGGTCGTCCGTGAGGGCTTCGAACAGGCGTCGGACGGGATTATCACTTGCGGCCGTGGTCCGGGAGGTGGTCCTCTCGACCGGTGCTTCCTCCCCCTCCACGGTGTCCTCAGGAGCCATCACGCCTCCCCCGGTTCTGCCTCGTCCTTGGCGTCCTCGACCGGCGCCTGCTCGACCTTAGCCTCCTCCCTCATGTTGGGGAACAGCGACTCCGACCTCACTCCGGCGACCGCCATTGAGCCTGCCCCCAGGGGTATGGACAGCCAGATCGAGGTCATGATGAAGATCAGGCTGGCCGTGGTGGCCAGGTCACCTTTTATGCCCGCCAGGGTGCAGATGACGGCGATGGCCGCGCTGTTGCCCGCCCCGATGGGGATGAGCAGCGCTGCGAAGGATGACAGGCTGGTTGCCACTATCATCAGCTCCGAGCTCACGTTGAAGCCCAGGGCGAGGAAGACCAACCACAGGCGGAGGGCCTCGTTGAGCCAGATGACCACGGTGAGCCCCACTGCCGCCGCAGCCCGCTGCCGGTCCTTGGCGATGTCCTTCGTGCCCCTCTCGAAGGCGCGCAGGAACCCTCCCACGTACTCCTCGGCGGCCTCCACCCGCTCGCTGGACCACCTGCGCCGGAGGCGGTCGAAGGCCCAGGCGGCGACCCTGCGGGGGCTCGAGGGGTACGCCACGAAGAAGATCAGTCCGCCCATGAGCAGGGCGATGACGCCGGCCGACAGGAGGAGAGAGACTGTGGCGTCGTGGGAGATCACCCTGATGAGCAGCAAGATGGCGATCACCGCGAGGGATATCGTGACGATTGTGTCGATGGTCTTCTCGAGGAATATGCTCGCCATGCCCCGGCCCATGGGGTAGTTCGTGCTGGTCTTGAGGAGGTACGCCCGAACGGGCTCACCCGCGATGCGGCCCGGCGTGGTGTTGTTCACCACGAGGCCTATGAGGAAGAAGAGGGCCACGCTCCGGAGCGGCGGCCGGTAATCGGGCTTCATCACCAGGGCGTACCACCTGGCTATCTTGGCGACGGTGTTCAGGAGGTAGAGGACGACCACCGCGGCGATGAGGCTCAAGTCGGCCTGCTGGAGCTGGTGGGCCACGTCCCTGGGATCGGCCCTGAGCACCATGACGAGGAGGAGCAGCACCGCCACTGCGAGCATGGCGATGATCTTCGTCCTCCTCCGCACCAGGCCTGCCCCCAGCTTGGCAGGGAGGGGATGCGAGTATTTGTGAGTTGCGATTGGGCCCGTGGGGGCTCAGCCGCCACCCTTCGAGGCGAGCAGGATGTCGTGGGGCTCGGCGTACGAATCGCCCAGGATTAGGATGTTCTCCCTCACCAGGAAGAACCAGATGACGAAGGTGAGGGGGAGCAAGAAGTCCACCTCCGGCAGCTTGCGCATCCGCATGAGTATGAAGTACTGCACGAAGAGGTAGGCGAAAATCCAGTACCGGGAGCGCTGCAGCAGCAGCAGCGTGAAGGGCACGAATATCATCTCGGTGTGCTTGTGGGTGACGAACATCATGAAGGTGATGAGGAAGACGAGGATGCCCACGGTGTTCCTGTAGTTGTTGAGCCTGAAGGTCCAGAGGGTGATGACGGCCATGGCGGAGAACATGAAGGCCCAGACCTCCTCTGAGATGTGGTTGATGAACATCCCCACCCTGAGCCTCTCCTGCTCCTCCTCCATCTGGTATACCGAGTGCCCGAAGAGATTATCGACGAAGTCCCCTGGGAAGAACACGAGGAAAGGCAAGAGGATCACGAGCACCGTCACGGCAGTGTAGAGGAGCTTCTTCAGCTCCGCCTTCCCCAGGAGAACCCTGACCAGGGCGACGACCGGGTACTGTTTGAGGGTGATGCCGATCGCGGTGAAGAGGCCGAAGCGCCTGTCCTCGTCGTGGGAGATGGCCATGAGGAGGAACAGCACCGTCAGGCCGTCCCAGCGGGCGTTGCCGCAGGAGACTATGGACACCACGCTCACGATGTATAGGATGGCTATCCAGTGGTTCCTCGTCTTGTGGAACAGGAAGGGGGCGATGAGGCTGTCGCCCACGATGGCCAGGGACATGAGGGCCAGGTAGCTCTCTCCGAACAACGAGTATGCGAGGGCGGTGTAGTACGGGTACAGCGGCATGTGGTCGTAGGGCACGTCCCGATAGAGGACCTCCCCCTCGCTGAGCCTCTCGGCGATGGGCGCCCTGTACTCGGTCCAATCGAAGGTGTTGGTGGGGCCGTAGGCGGCGTACAGCACCCGTATCGTGAGGCCGATGAGGAGGTAGGCCACCACGTAGCGGTGGTCCCTCAGCCACCGTATCACGGCCACGTCCATAGGATGATCACCCCCGCGAAGAGCCCGAGGACCACCCCGTAGAACACCCAGTCCTTGAGAGTCCTGCTCGTTATAACCGAACCGAAGCTGCCTCCGAGGAGCTCCTCAATGAACTCCTCGCCCAGCCCCTTGGGTGGGACCTTAATGTCATCACCCTCTCTGCTAGCGCACGTATCCGTCTCCCCCTGGTGCTACGCGTCCCGCGCGCCCCGATGTAGGGAGGTCCGGATAAATCAATCCTTCCCGAAAGGCGGTGGTGGCCTCCGTGCGGAGGGTGCAGGAGAAATGAAGTGGAGCCGGTGGGGGGAATTGAACCCCCGACCTACACCTTCTCGGGGACGCGGCGAGGGGGCCACATCCGTACCAAGGTGTCGCTATACCCCTTAGCCACACCGGCGCATTCCGGGGGATGGAGGCAGGTCTACTTAACCCTTGTCCTCCGCCTCTCGCCGTTTCTGGCCAGGCACCGTGATTTCATATCCTTTGAAAAAACTGGCCAAGTATTATAACCCCCCTTACCCCATTTCCGCGCCGTGAAGAAGGAACTCTCCTCGCTGGACATCCACGTGCTCGTCCGGGAGCTGTCCGAGGCCCTCACCGGAGGCTATATCGACAAGGCCTACCAGCCCTCGTACGACGAGGTCGTCCTCACCATCACGGGGGGGGACAAGCCCCGCCGACGGCTCCTCATCCACATCGGGAGGTTCCTTTGCATCACCGAGCGGTTCAAGGAGATGCCGCAGCAGCCGTCGCCCTACGCGATGCTGCTGCGAAAGCACGTCTCCAACGCGCGGATCGTCAACGTCCAGCAGCACGGCTTCGACCGGATCGTGGTCTTCCACCTCTTCGTCCGGGGCGAGACGTACCGGCTGATCTGCGAGCTCTTCCGCAACGGCACCGTGATCCTGGTGAGGGGTGACGAGATCGTCAAGCCCCTGACGTCGAAGTCCTGGGGGTCCAGGGACGTGAAGGCCGGCAAGACCTTCCTTCAACCCCCCTCAAGGGCCAACCCATACGAGATGGACTTCGAGGCCTTCACCGAGGTCATGA
>JBDHKE010000243.1:0-3230 GCA_039586555.1 Gemmatimonadota bacterium
CCGATGCCGCCGCGGCCCAATTCGTCGAGCATCGTGAAGCGTTCCGAGGCGGTTTCGCATGGCGTGATGGCCCCCAGCGTCCCCCCGGGACCGGGGGGCCTCATCTCCACCGTGGCGTTTTCGTCGGAAGCCGAGGCGGAAGCCAAGGCCACTTCCTTGACGCCCCGGGCCGAACGGCCCGCTTCGATGACCTCCAGGGCTTGCCGCTCCGACTCGGTCAGGTGGCCTCCTTCGACCAGCGCGTCGCCGAGGTATCCCTCCTCCGCACCCGACAGGAGGGCTTCCAGCACGTCGCGGTCCAGGAGCCGGTTGCGCATGGCGGAGAGCCCCAGGGCCAGCCCTTTTCTCCCTTTCATGGTTTCCCCTTTCGAACGATCCAGGGTGCTCGCCCCACGATTCCACCCACCGGGCTGGGGGCGCACCGGGGATTAGAGTATGGGTATCGTACGTTCCCGGCCACACCCGCGTGAGGAAAATGTCGCGGACACACGGTCCACGGCCTACGGACACACGGTCCACGGATACTCCGGCCAACCCCCAATCCCCCTTCCCTCCCCCGGGGGATCTGGTATGGTTCTGAAGTTGCCATAAAACCGTACCCTGTTTGTTGCATTCCGCCTGGGTTGCGGTTCACGCGGAATGCAACAAACAGGGCACAGGAAAGGGCGAGCCGAACGGGTTCACCGGGTCTTTGCTTTTTTTGGCAACTTCAGTATGGTTTCCCCTCTGAGAGCCGCGCGTGATCGGGAGGTTTCATGCCCGAGTTCCGAAAGAGCCTGGTCGTCCAGGCCAAGCCCGAGGTCGTCTGGGGGGCCATCACTGATTTCCCCTCCTACGGCCAGTTCATCACGGAATTAAGGGGGGCCGACGTCGAACGCGAGGGGGACGGGGAAGCCACCGTGCTTTTCACCATCGTCCTTCCCATTCGGGAGGTCACATATCGCCTGCAATACACGCTGACGCCTTCCTCGCGCCTGGCGTGGACGATGGTCGACTCCAACACCCTCACCGGGAACGAAGGGGAGTGGCAGCTCGATTCCGAAGGGGAGGGGACGCGCATCGCGTATCGCCACAAAATCGGGTTTCCCATGTGGATGGCCTGGGCCGTCTCGGATGCGGACTTCACCAAGGAAATGGACAAGACGCTTACGAAGTTCAAGACGTTCGTCGAGGGGAGATCCTGAGCCCTGGGCGACGTCCCGGGGGGTGGTGCCATGTCCAAGATGATGGCCGATCGAGGCGGCTGGTTCGCCGCGTTCAACGCCCTGGTCACGGGCGACGTGGAAATCGGGGCGGAGTCGAGCGTATGGTTCCACACCGTGGTCCGAGGCGACGACGCCCCGATCCGGATCGGGAACCGCGTCAACCTCCAGGACTTCACCATGGTGCATCCCGATCCGGGGGAGGACCTCGTGATCGGCGACGACGTCATCGTCGGCCACCGCGCCGTCCTGCACAACCGGCGGATCGGCGTCGGCTGCGTCATCGGCATGGGGGCGATCTTGCTGCCGCGCTCCGAAATCGGCGAGGGAAGCGTCGTGGCCGCCGGAGCCTTGGTCCCCGAAGGGACGGTGATCGAACCGGGGTGGGTGGCCATGGGCGTTCCGGCCAGGCCCGTTCGGCGAACCACCGACGCGGACCGGGAGTACAGCGCCCGGTTCGTACCGCGGTACGTGGAGTCCGCCCGGGCGTACTGCCGCCGGGACGTTCCCTAGGCGGTCGCCGAGTGCGGACGTTGTGACACGGAGAGCCAAGGGGAACGGATCAAAGCGAACACGCGAAGGAGGTCGATCATGGGAACGCCCGTCATCGTCAGCGGTGCCCGCACCGCGGTGGGGTCTTTCGGAGGGAGTTTGAAGACAGTCCCCGTGCAGGAACTGGGGGCGATCGCGATCCGTCACGCGGTTCGCCGGGCGGGCTTGAGGCCCGTCATCGACGAGCGCTCGCGCCGGTGCCGGCCCGCGGTCTTCGGCGAGTACGATCGGACCGAGATCCACGCGAAGCACTACGACTTCGACGAGAACGCCCAGCCCGTGTTCTTCGACGAGTGCATCATGGGGTGCGTCCTCCAAGGGGGGCTGGGGCAGAACGTGGGCCGCCAAGCCTCCATCTACGGGGGGCTGCCCGAGGAGACCACGGCCATCACCGTGAACAAGGTCTGCGCGTCCGGGATGAAAGCCGTCGCCCTGGCCGCCACGTCGATCCGCGCCGGGGAGGCGGAGGCCGTGGTGGCGGGGGGGATGGAGAGCATGAGCACCGCCCCCTACACCATGCCCAAAGCCCGATGGGGTTACCGCATGGACATGGTTGAAGGTTCCATCATCGACATGATGGTCCACGACGGCATCTGGGAGATTTTCAACGGGTACCACATGGGGATGACCGCAGAGAACATCGCGAAGAAGATGGGGATTTCGCGTGAAGCGCAGGACGCGCTGGGCGTCATGAGTCATGAGAGGGCCTTGGACGCCATCCGGGAGGGCCGCTTCGCCCGAGAGATCGTGCCCGTCTCCGTCCCTCAACGGAAGAAGGATCCCGTGATCTTCGAAGTGGACGAACGGCCCATGGAAACGAGCGTGGAGAAGATGGCGAAATTGCGGCCCGCTTTCGCCAAGGACGGGACGGTCACGGCGGGGAACGCCTCGGGCATCAACGACGGCGCCGCGGCGGTCGTGGTCATGGACGAGGCGAAGGCGAAGGCGCTGGGCCTCGAGCCCCTCGCCCGCATCAAGGGCTATGCTTCCGGGGGCGTAGATCCGGCGTATATGGGGCTGGGCCCCGTCCCCGCCACGCGCAAAGTGCTGGATCGGCTGGGGCTCGAGCTCGACCAGATGGAGGTCATCGAGATCAACGAAGCCTTCGCCGTCCAGGCCCTCGCCTGCATCCAGGAACTCGGCTTGGAGAAGGAGGCGGTCAACCTCAACGGATCCGGGGTCTCCCTGGGGCACCCCATCGGGGCCACGGGCGCCCGGCTCACCTACACCCTCGCCATGCAGATGAAGGACAAAGGCGCCCGGTACGGATTGGCCACCCTCTGCATCGGGGGGGGGCAGGGGATGGCGATGGTTCTCGAACGGGACTGATCCGCGGCGGAGCGAATTTCGGATTTGGGATTTCGGCTCTCGGAAACCCGTTCAGTCCGGGGCGCTGTCGCGCAGGCGATCGAGCAAGGAGGTGGTGGACTGCCCCTTGACCAGGGGGGCGAGCACGACGCGACCACCGCGGGCCTC
>JBDHKE010000244.1:0-5371 GCA_039586555.1 Gemmatimonadota bacterium
AGTTGCCCGCGGGTACCTGGGGGCACCGGAGAAACTCCCTGTGACTCCAGCAGTTCTCCTGAGCCGGTGAACCTTGCCTCTCCCGCCCATGACGGAGACGAGACAGGTGAGCCCGAAGAGGATCCCTATCTACCGCGGCGCGCGTGGACTCCGGAAGAGCAGCGACAAGGATTCAGGAAGCTAAAAGACGGACGGATCGCGTGGTTTCCAGTGCCGCCCCGTGATTGAGCTTCCAGCGTATGCGGACGTGGAAGATGACTGACGAACCGCGCTTTCAGGCTCAAAACAGGTCAACAGCCTGGCGTTCCCCGACGCCAAGTACGCGATGTTCTTACAGGTCGCACAAGGGAGCCGGACGGGTGCCGTGGGACAAGCGGCGGCTCTACTACCTGCTGGAGGGCCTGGCGTCGGGGGAGCTGCAGCGGTTGAAGGTGGAGAGGGAGGAGGAGGCTGCCTAGCGGCCACGAGGCCGCTTCGCCGCGCCGCTTACTGGCCCCAGTACGCCGGGCAGTGCTGATCCTCATGCGCCGAGCCTTGTAGCCCCCTGGCGATGATCAGAGCGTCGGTGATGTTACAGACGCCATCGTTGTTGACATCCCCGAGCCGTTCGGCTTCGCTGCCAGCCCCGACCAATCCTCGTGCAATCCTGAGTGCGTCCGTGATGTTGGTGAAGCCGTCGCCATTGCAGTCCCCACACTGACAGGCGTCGCCGATGCCGTTCGAGTCGGCGTCGAGCTGATCATTCGGCCCCGCCAGGGGTCCGTTTGGGACGTTCGGGCAGTTATCGCAGGCGTCGACGGCCGCGTCTCCATCCGAATCGACTTCGGTCCGGCAGGCGTGGGAACAGCCATCGCAGCTTTCCGTGTTTCCGTCGTCGCATTGTTCCCCGGTCTCGACGACGCTATTTCCGCACTCGTTGCCGGTCTCCATGCGGAGCGTGCCGGTCGTGGTGCCCATGTAGTCACTGATCTGGCCGTCCGGGCACCCCTCGAACTCGAGCTGGTAGGTGAGATCGAAGAAGCTGTACACGTTGAAATCCCCGCTCGGGAGCTGCGTGAGCGTAATTGTCCCTGGGCTCGGGAGACCGTAGTCCCTTCCGCCCGTCAGCCGGAAGGTGCAGAAGTCGAAATCACCAAACAGCTCGCCCTGCAAGCGGTAGACCTCGCTCGCGAACGTCTCCACCGGATCGCCGGAGTTGCGTGGGTCGGTGTGGACCTCACCGGAGACGGGCACCCACAAGGTCCTGTAGAAGCCTGCGAGCGAGCCCGTGCCCACGACCTGAAGCTCGAGAAGCGACTCGTAACAATGGCCGTCGCCGCCGAGCGAGCCCCCCTGCGTCTCGCAGCGCCCCGGCGGGAGCGGCAGCGAGCAGAACGGGCTAGGAGACTGGAGGCAGACAAAGTCGCTGTGGATCGGGTCCAGCTCGATGGTCGTGCCAGGGGGCAGCCCGTCGATGAGCATAAAGACCTCGTGCGGGCTCCGGTACTCACAGCCCTGCGGCGGCAGCGTCACCGTTCCGGTGCCGTTGTCCTCGACGATGCAGGGGTCGCCCCCTGCGGAGGCGGTTGCGGCACAGATCAGGACCCACGCCGCGACAGCCAGTAGACACTTCGCACCTTGCGACATTCAGGCTTCCACCTGCCGCCTGTGTTTACGACGCACGCGAGAACCAGCTCCCGCGGTGACCTCAACTTTGACGAGCGGGGACTGTTGGGAGCTCGCTTGCCGGTCACCTTCATTTTACTACGTGAGCTCAGGCGAGTGTCGAATTTTCTCGACTAGCAATAACCGGCGTATGTGGCTTCTAAGACTGCAGAAGCTCTGCCCCAGCCCTGAACTGCACCGTGCTGGCCAACGACGGGGCGACGGGGTTGGGGAGGGAGTTGGGCAGATCCCCCGTTACCTAGGGCCCGTGGTACGCCGGACAGTGCTGGTCCTCGTGCGCCGAGCCCTGTAGTCCCCGGGCGATGATCAGAGCGTCGGTAATGTTGCAGAAGCCATCCCCGTTGACATCGCACTTGTCGAAGTTGGGATCCCCGGACCCGACGAATCCTCGTGCGATCGTGAGTGCGTCCGTAATGTTGGTGGACCCATCGGCGTTCACGTCGCCGCACTGGCAGAAATCACCGATGCCGTTCTGGTCGGTGTCGGCTTGATCATCGTTCGCTACGTATCGGCAGTTGTCGACTGCGTTCAGAGCTCCGTCCTGATCCGAGTCGGTAGGCATGCTGCGTCTCGATCAGGCCCTGGGAGTTGACCTGCGTTACCGTAGGCGTGGAGCCCTCTCCGAAGTTCCACGTTACCGTCCAGGGGTTGTCGAATAAGCCGTCGTCTGTAAACTCGGCCTGCAGCCGTGCGATTCCGTCGAACGCACCCGCCCAGACGAGATACAGCTCCGCTGCAGTGACGCTGGGTGCGGAGTTCACGACCTGCACCAACGTCGAATCGCTGTTCGAAAGCCCCTCGTCGTCCGTGACCTGTAGGCTCAGGCTGAATTGCCCATTGTCTTCGTACACCCGCTCGGCTATGGGATCAGAGACGACGATTCCATCTCCCAGGTCCCACTGATAGGTCAGCGGACCTCCGTCAGGATCGTAGGAGGCCAGAGCATTGACTTCCCCGGGGAGGCCCTCGAAGAACGAGTAGGGTCCGCCGGGTCGCGCCACCGGTACTCCGCCTGAGGTCGCCTCGACGAGAGGCTCGGATTCGACGGAGAAGCTCACGCTCGCCGAAGCCTCGTTACCATCCCCGTCGGTCACCGTGAGAATCACGGTGTACGGGCCCGGAACGAGATCTCTGAGCAAAACTTTGCGGCCGCTGCCGAGGGGCGAACCGTCAAAGGTCTCCCATTGGAGAGCGGGCCCGAAAAGGCTTCCGTCCTCCGGGTCGAAGCCGGTTCCCTGCAACCAGATCGTCTCACCTGCAGCGAAGACCTCGCCCTCTTCGGGGAGCAGAATGGTCGCCTCGGGGGGCTTTCGGGGCACGGAGAACGTGTTGGAGACCGCGACCCCCGTGTTGGTTCCGTCCGTCGCATGAACGCGGATTCGCGCCAGTCCGTCCGATCCGGGAAGCGCGTCGGGGTCAAGCTCGAGGCTAGGCGCGCTGAGGCTCGACGACAACGCCTCCCAGCTCGTCCCTCCGTCCGCTGAATAATCCACCCAGAAGAAATGCTCCGGGCTGTCGGGATCGTCTACATTCCACATCGCAGTGAGAGGAGCGTCCAACAGCTCGCCGCCCGCAGGCGACGTGATCTCGACGGTGGGTGCGATGCCTCCCAGGTCCAGACTCCCCAGGGGAGTGTCGGATGGTCCCAAGACGGCGATCCGTGCAGCTCCGGCCTGTACCGGTACGAGCTCCGTGAAGAAGGGGCTTCCTGGACCCTCTCCTCCGGGAGTTTCATCGACAGGTTGGGCGGGATCGAAGTTCCGGGCGAACAGCACACTGTCCGTGGCATCCAGAATCTCAATCCGGTGCAATCCCACTCCAGAACCGGTGGCACCGACGGTCTCCAAGGTGAAAAGCGGGTCCAGCGTCGTCCCCTCGGAGCGGATCCGTCCAGAAACCAGCCAGAACGTCCCGGGTGCCAAAGCGGCTCCTCTCGCGAGGGTCTCCCTTCGCCGAGCCGTCTCACCCGGGGAGCGCCTCGGCGGAGGCGGTGCATCCGGTCCCCTGGGAACCTGCGCCAGCGCGTCCATCATGCCCCATGCGCTCCATGGGGTGGCCCACACCGGGGCGCAGTAGCTCATCAGCTCGAAGTTCTCATCCGAGCGGCGGACCTCGTTGTCTTTCTCGTCGAAGCCCACCTCGGGAGACCCCTTGCCCGGCTGATTGGGGTCGTAACTCCCGGGCTCCCGAGACTGCAGCTCGTTGTCACTGTAAGGCCACCCGGAGTTCGGGTCCCGGGCGAAACTGCTTGCACCCGCAAGACAGCCCGGTCGGCTTCCCGTCCTGGGCTCACCCTGATTGGTGTGACGTAAGCCCAGCATGTGTCCGAACTCGTGTGCGAACACACCGGCGTCAAACTCGGCTTCCATGAATTCAACGGGCGACCTCATGACGCCGATCCTGCTCGGGATTCCCCCTGTTGTCCCGTTGGCCGCGGGCCACCACGGCGGGGCAATGCCGAAGACGTAGTGCTGCTCGTCTGCAGTGTTGAGGGATCGTACCGACCGCTGGTAGAACTGATCCAGCCTGCAAAGGGCCCAGTCGAGCCACAGCGTACCCTCACAGTAGACGACTCTCCGATCACACGGGTCGTCCGTCCAGAAGGTGCCGAGGAGGTTGCTACAGCGCGGGTTGTCGGGATCGGACAGAGTGGTTCGCTGGACCCCCAACGCCTTGAAGGTGCTCGGGATGGCCTCCACCTCGTGTGTGGGTGCCAGCTTGCGAAAGAGGTTCGCGATCTTGTCAAGCTTATTCGCATCTCCGCATGGTGTGAGACCGTCGCAGACCGACACGCCGTGCACCACGATTCGGTCGGCCCGGTTCACACGGAACACGAACTTGTGGTCCTCTAGGACCGGATCCGAGAAGAGCGATGCGCCGTGGGGACTGCCGCAGGGATCCAACCCTGGCTCGTAGCCGTTCTCGGAGATGAAGCTGTCGGTCAAATCGCTCAGCTCGCCGAATGCGTCCCCAAGGAAAGGCCGGGTGACCGCCTCTTCGTCGTAGAATAGTCCGACCCAGAGTACGTAGACTCCTTCCTCCATTTGTCCCGGCTCAAATTTGAGGTCGATCGAACGGCACCGACGCGTCTCGTCTTGTGTCCGGTTCCGCCGGTCCTCCGCGGTGCACCCGGGCAAAGCGCGAAACGACTCCCAGCGAAAAGCAGTGTTTGGGTCGTTCGGATCGTCGCCTGCCCAGCTTCCCGCCCAGTTTGGATCGCAAAGCTCGCCGAGGTCGGTTGGGAAGTTCGGATCCTGGAGATCGCGTGCGTCGGCAAGCTGCTTCATCCAGATCACGCCCTCTATAGGCGTGGGCTCCTGGACCTCGGACGGGAACAGACGGAGCCGGGCCGGCTTGCCCGCAATCAGCGGCACCGGCATCTGATGGTCGTTGCGCTCCAGGTGGGTTCGAAGCTCGAACGGGGCCATGCTCTCTTGGATGGATTGTGTGATCTCGAGGCCCTCGATCGCGACATCGGTGACGACGAACGGAACGCTCCAAAATGCCTCGCAGCAACCGCCAAACTCAAGAGGTCCTGAGGCCACTCCAGCAGGGCGGCACTCGCCGGGGAAGCCGCCGAACTCGTAGTGAATGTCTTGCCAGGGACGGGTACAGGCAACGAGCTGCAAATAAGCCCGATGGGTTCCCATTTGGGGGCGGCCTGGAGTCCACTCGATCTCCCAGCCTGCCGCCACGTGACCGAGAA
>JBDHKE010000245.1:0-3228 GCA_039586555.1 Gemmatimonadota bacterium
GCTCATCCCGGCCAGCGCTGCCCCCCGTCGTCCATCCACCGGCGCAGCGCGTCGGGGTCGAAGCGGATCTGGCGACCGAGCCGGATCGAGGGGACGATCCGCTGTCGGGCCAGTTCGTAGACCCTGGCTTGTGAGACGCCGAGAATCTCTGCTACCTCCGGTGCTCTGAGCAGCCGCTCGGGAAGCTCACCCCGTCGTTCCTGCCTACCGGCTGGCTGCGTCGGGTCGATCACCGGACCCCAGTACATCGCTGGCCACCCCATCGTTCGTCCTCCGCTCAAGGTGCCCCTCTGCCGACCAGATCAAGCTGGGCAGGGGAAGCGGTCCTGGACATGTCATGATGCTCCCAAGGGAGTTCTTGGCGGAGGGGGATAGTTGGTCCCGATTCACCAAGCGGGTGACGGTGTCTTCCGGTCCGTTTGCAGACCGAGTAGATGAGTTCATCAACGTCTGGCTATCAGTGAATGGTACAGGATAGGAGGAGGTCCTGGTTGCCAATCCGTCAGAGATGAAGAGCAGCACAGCCCTCGCAGGCTTCACCGTCGTTGGATCAGCCATCCTCCTGATCCTCCTCGGCACGGCACTGCTCCTCGGCAGCCTCGTGAAGGATGCCCACGTGCACGGCGCGGAGCCGAGGCTGGACCTGGTGCCGATTGTCTACGGTCTGCCCGCCTTCGGTGAGGACTACTGGGAGATGCAGGAGCGCTTCCCCAACGCTCACACGCATGTGCTGGGCGGGTGCGAGCCTCGTCTACAGAAGCTCGCCTTCGTGCGGTACTGCCCGGTGTGTCGGGCGGGACTGAGGACCTGGGAAGCGAGGCAAGCTCGTGCAGTTGTGACGCCGTAGCGCACAGTCCTTCCACACCGTACCTTGAGCCTAACCGCTGGACCGGGCCGCTGAGGCCCAACAACTGACCGCTGGACCTCCCGCCAATCCTTCGGCCGGAAGCTGGACCCGACGGCCCGCTGTTTTGCGGAAGGCAGAACTTCCCTCCATCCGTCAGCGGGCAGCCCTGCGGGTCGGAGATCCCCGCGAAAGCAGGAGGTGTGGCATGAAGCGTCTCGTCTTGCTGGCTGTAGCTGTGCTCACGCTCCCGGGTTGTGCGGACACCCCCGCGTCTCCCGATGCTGAGCTGGTGATCGCCGCCGCACCGAGGCCGTGGATCCGGGGGCGCGTCCCGCTCTGCCAAGAGCACAGCGGTCGCTATCGAACGGTATGGATCAGACCAGACTCGAAGCAGGAGGCGACCCACCTAGCGCACGGCGATGTGCCGGGCATGTGTCCCGACGACTGTGGGAGTCCCGCTCAAATTGCACCTGGGCAAGGTCCCGTCGGCACGGATTTCACGATCACCGATCCCTGCTGGCGACTCCAGGAGGGCGACCTGGTGCTCTTCTATCCGCAGGGCGACGATCCAGCCACCGGAACCCTTGGGGAAGGCATCGCCGTACCGAACCCTCAGACCCTCAACGGCACAGTCCCCATCAGTTTGGTGTCAGGGGTCCTGTACTACGTGGCGGTACGGCCCACCCGGACCTCGCCATCCCGCTTCCCAGACATGCCGTTCCAGGTGACCTGAACCGGGGTGAGCGGTACACGACGCACGGGCGGCTCCTCCGGGGGCCGCCTTCCTGCATCAGCAGGACTCTCCTCGCTTGACCCCACTCTGAGGCCCGAGGCATCTTGATTCTTGGCTAGGTCCGGGCAGTCTCCACACACGGGAGCCACTTCGATGGGCTCCAAGCTCCGCATCTTCCTGGCTGAGTTGAGGCGGCGGAAGGTCTTCTTCGTCGCCATCGTCTTCGTTTGGCTGGTCGGTTGCCGGCCTGCGGAAGACACCCCACTCACCGTAGACATGCCCCTCCACCTGGAGGAGCACCTCGAGGCGGCCACCATCGTTGGTTCAGAGGTGCCGGCGGATGTTCCCCAACCTGTCGAGTGGCGCTTCGACGAACCGCAGCCAGGCTGGAAGGCGACTATCTCTCGGCCCTTCCCAGCAGGGATTCGTCCGGCCACGGTCTCCCAAATGGACGATGCGCTGCAGATCACGTTGGGGCCTTCCGCACTTCACCCAGAAGGCGTGCTAGTGGGGGGTGCCCACGTGGATGTCCCTGAGTGGAATCACAGGGATTGGGCCCATGTGGTGATCCGGGCCCGAAGCTCGGGTCCAGGCAATATCCGCCCGGCGTTCAATGTGTGGGACTGGGAGGAACATCCCGATGAGGGGCGGGCGGTTCCTTACGAGATGCGGGGGGCACAGGGCACCCGCCTCGTCGGTGACAGCACGGTACAGACGTACCAGTTGCCGGTGGAGCCCGAAGACCCGTGGGAAGGTCCAATAGAGCAGTTCTGCCTTCAGATCTGGGCCGACGACCCCCTTGAGGTCGAGATCCTCTCCATTACCGTCGTGCCCATGGACGCTTTGTATGCCGAGGAGCCGGTGGGGATACGCCATGTGGAACGGGACAGCCGGTACCGGCGCTCCCTCTTTGTGCATACGCCGGCTCAACTCGAATACCGAGTGCGGGTCCCGGACGAAGGACGGTTCGATTCGGGCCTCGGCACCTTGTGGTCAGAACCACCTATCATCTTCCGGGTTACGGTGACACCGGACGGTGAGGAGGCCGAGATACTCTTCGAGGAGACTCACGGCGATCCGGGAACCTGGGCCCAGCACTCCATCGATCTTAGTGCTTACGCAGGACAGGTCGTCACCCTTTCCCTGGAAGCGGAATCGGAAAGGGAGGGGGGTGTCGCCCTCTGGGGAGCGCCGACCCTCACCGGTCCGCGCGCCACCGACAAACCCAACATCATCTTCTACATCATCGATGGGGCCGGTGCCGAGTACATGAGCCTGTACGGCTACAACCGTCGCACTACGCCGAACATCGACCGCCTGGCCGCCGAGGGAGCCGTCTTCGAGCGAGCTTACAGCAACTCCAGCTGGACTCTTCCCTCAACGGCCTCCTTCATGACCTCGCTTCAACACAGCGCGCTGGGCGGCTCCAGAGATGGCTGGAATGTCGTCCCCGAAGACGTCCCGACTATGGCCCAGCACCTCCACCGAGGTGGTTACCAGACCGCCGTGCTCGTGGCTAATCCTAACGCAGGCAAGGTGAGCGGACGGGAGCGGGGAGTAGACGTCTTCCGGGAGGGTTGGGCGGAGTTCTCGTACGAGGGCGAGGGCGATCTCGGGAACTTAACCCGATCTTCCGTCTACCTGCACG
>JBDHKE010000246.1:0-3858 GCA_039586555.1 Gemmatimonadota bacterium
CGGTCTCCCCCGATGGCAGCAAGGTCGCCATGGTACTCGACTCCCCCCCCCGCCTTGGCCTACTGGATGTTCCGACCGGCGCACTTAGCACCCAGACACCTCAGGGACCGTCCGGGAGTATCAGGCGCATCAAGTTCTCTCGCACGGGAAGGTACGTCTTCTTCGAGTTCGGCATGGGGAGCCATCACTACACCACCCTCTGGGATCTGGACGAGGGAGGCCTGAAGGTGGGTCCAAGGTGGGACGTCGGGCCCACGGACGTCCAGTTCGTGGATCGGGACAGGACCCTGGCCTCGGCGGTGCTATTCGCCAAGGTGGATCTTAGGGGGGAGGAGGTGCTCTTCTGGAATGTGGATACCGCTGAGTTGCTTCGGAAGGTCGAGGCATGCGTATTCCGCTGAAGTGGATCACCCAGTCCGAAGGAACGGGATCACCTGGACCGGGCCATAGGGATCGCTGGGTCCGGGGATGGGGATCAGCCGTTCTGGCAGATCCTGATCCCTGTCGGAGCGAAGCGACGCTGGTGACTCTTCTCTGATGCCAGGTTCCCGCCTGGCTGTCAAGACCCTCCTGGTTTGATCGGATCGCCCCCGCCCGCTGAGCGGCCCGACGGCGCGAGGCGAGGCGGGTGGGGGCGTGACCCCGGAGGGGTTCTTCCCTGTCCCACTGGGATGCTCTCGGTCGCCTGAGGGTGCTCCCACCGATCTTCTCCTCGGTCCTACTCCTTCGACTTCTTCTTCCTCTTGTTCTTCCGCATGGACGGTCCGCTCAGTTCGATCCGGTGGGCGTTGTGGATCAGCCGGTCGAGGATGGCGTCCGCGATGGTCGGATCGCCGACGGTGTCATGCCACTTCTTGACGGGCATCTGGCTGCACACCACCGTGGAGCCCCGGCCATGCCGGTCCTCCAGGATCTCCAGGACGTCCCGCCGAGGCTGGTCCTCCAGGGGGGCCAGGCCCCAGTCGTCCAGGATGAGCACGGTTGTCTTGGCGATCTGCCCGAGGGTCTTCTCGTAGGTCCCGTCCCCTCGGGCGATCCGGACCGCCTCGAGGAGCCGAGGCAGGCGGAAGTAGCGGACCGAGAAGTTCTCCCGACACGCCCGGTCGCCCAGAGCACAGGCGATCCAGGTCTTCCCCACCCCGGTCTTGCCCGTGATGATCACGTTCTCGTGCTCCCGGACCCACCGCAGGGTCCCGAGCCGCTGCATGACGGACCGGTCGAGCCCCCGGGGATGGCGGTAGTCGAGGTCCTCCAGGCAGGCCGGCTCCCGCAGCCTGGCGATCTGGAGGCGCCGGATGAGCCGTCGCTCCTGCCGTTCCGTCCACTCCCGGTCGACCATCAACCCGAACCGCTCCTCGAAGGTGAGCTTGTCGGGGCCCTTCTGCTCCAGCAGGTCGTGGAAACAGGCGGCCAGGCCCCGGAGCTTCATGGCCACCAGCTTGTCGTAGGTCTCCTCGTTCAGCATGCCTCCTCCTTTCCGTCGTAGTAACCCGGCCCCCGGATGTTCTCGTGGAGCACCGGGGACCGGCGGGCCGTCGGGGTCAGGGTCTCCCGGTCGAGCCCGTTCTGCAGGATGGACTTCACGCTCTTGTAGGAGCAGGCCCCGATCTGGAGGGCCCGGGTGCAGGCCGCCTCCAGCCGATCCGATCCGTGGTGCTTGCCGAGGCGGAGCAACCCCAGGCAGGCCCGATACCCCAAGGCCGGATGAGGGCGGCTCTGCAGGATCGTCTCGGCCAGGTCCCGGGTCTTCGGCCCCGTCCGGCCCGCCCAGGCGAGGATCCGGCTCGGGCTCCACTCCAGGTACCGCTGGTGATCCGGCGGCATGTGCTCCTTGAGCGTGGTGTAGCCGCCCTTCTGGTAGCTCCGGACGTGCGACACGATCCGCCGGCCCTTGTGGAAGATCTCCACGGTCCGGGCCGTCCGGCGGACGTCCATCACCTCGTGCACCAGCTGGAACGGGACGCTGTAGAAGTGCCGCTCCACGTCCACGTGGTAGTCGATGTTCACCCGCGGCCTCGACCACTCGGCGAACTCGTATCGCCGGGAGGGAAGCGGCTGCAGGGCCGGCTTATCGAGGTTCAAGTAGAGGTCCCGCCGGCTGACGTCCAGCCGCTGGAACTTCCGGTCGTTGAGCTCCTCCAGCTTCTCCCGGATCGCCTCGTTGGCCTGGTCGATGCTGAAGAAGGTGTGGTTCCGGAGCGCCGCCAGGATCCACCGCTGCGCCACCAGGACCGCCGACTCCACCTTGGGTTTGTCCCGGGGCTTCCGCGGCCGGGCGGGGATGATGATCGTCCCGGTGTGCCGGGCCCACTCCAGATAGGTGGGGTTGATGTCCGGGTCGTAGTGGCAGGGCCGCGACGTGGAGGTCCGGGGCTGGTCCGGGACGGTGATCTCCGGGACCCCCCCGAAGTACTCGAAGGCCCGGATATGCCCCTCGATCCACCAGCGGAGCTCCTCCGAAGGATAGGCCTCGGCGTAGGTGAAGCTGCTCGCCCCCAGGGCTGCCACGAAGAACGCCGCCTCGGTCACCTCCCCGGTCCGGCGGTTCACGATGGGAATCCCATCCCCGGAGAAGTCCACGAAGCCCTTCTCCCCGGCCCGGTGCTCCTGGCGCATCACGACGTCCAGCTTCTTCGCCCACCTCCGGTAGAGCTCGCAGAACCGGCTGTAGCCGTAACCATCCTCCCGGTGGTCGACCCGGTACTCCTCCCAGAGCAGCCGGAGGGTGACGTGCTTCCGGCGGAGCTCCCGGTGGATCTCCTTGTTGTCCAGGGGGGCCCGAGGCCTCTTCGGGCCCGCGGGGCAGGGGGGGTAGAGCATCGCCTCCAGGGCCCCCTCATCGAGGTCCGGGGGCAGTGGCCAGGACAGCCCCGCCCGGCTCGCTCGCTGGGTCAGGCGCACCACTGTCGAGGGAGACACGCCCACGCTCCGGGCCACATCCCGCTCGCTGCGGCCCTTCCCCCAGCGTAACCTCAATGTTTCCAGTATCTTCCGCATGGACAGCTTCGCCGCAGCCATCGCCACCCTCCTTTCTGGAAGGTGGATGTATAGCTGCTCCAGGCTATCCAGCGTCGATTTCGCCCCGGACGGGGCTCCTTCGGCAGGACCGGCTCACGCCGGGTGATCCCCATCTGCCGGAATGACCGATCCGCTTCCGTCGGAATCCGCGATCCCCTTCAATTGGAATCCGCGATCCCCATGGATTGGAATCGGTGATCCCCCGGAATACGCATCCGGAGGGACACGAGACCTACCGGCCGGTGTACGCGGAGACACCCCCCGACCAACAGGACGAATAGCCCCCACCCCAGTGGCTAGGCCGCGAGGCCTATCCCCCCCCTTGCCCAGAAGCCCACAGGGTCGGCCCAAAGGGGCGCAGGCCAGCCGGGCGGGTGGCTTAGCTGCTCGCCCCAGCAGACCCCGCCTCAGGCAGTTCGCAGCCTCCCCACTTTTTCTCCCCGATCGCCCCCTTTTCGGTGTCTCGTAGAATGGGCCCCCGGCTCGTCCGGGGCCAGGCACATCTGGTTCACCGTTGGCATCGCGGGGGATGATCCGGCGATCGAGCCCAAGGCCAAGCCGTTGGAACGCGACGCGGCTAGTTGAGCGGAAGGGAGGTACTCGAACAGTGACGCGCCGAATTCGCTTTCGCAATGCGATTGCAGCCGCGACCTTCATGGCGCTCGCCGCTCTCATCCTGTCCGGCTGCAAGGCGGTCCACGTCAAAGCAGAGGTGGATGAGAACCCTCTACCACAGGTGGCGGAGGCCGCGGAGTCGAAGTACTACGTCACCTGGAGGGGTGACAACCGGCTCGAGTTGTGGGCTGTCGACACGAGCGCCCTTCTGCACCTGCTCTGGAG
>JBDHKE010000247.1:0-4629 GCA_039586555.1 Gemmatimonadota bacterium
AGACGAAGTACCCCCGTGCCCACAGGTGCCGGCCCCAGAACTCCTTCTGGATCCTTCGAAAGTCCCGTATCAGGTGATGACTGGACTTCCCCTTCACGGCTTGCATGATTCGGCTCGGCGATATCTGCGGTGGCATGCTCAGCAGCAGGTGCACGTGGTCCGGCTTCACATGCCCCTTCACGATATCTGTACCCCCTACGAAATCTTTGCCGCAAAGAGGCGCTTAAGAGGTAGAGAAACTCGCCTCCTCCGGATCTCCAAGAGCCCGCACGCTACGAGCGCGCGGGTGAGTGCGTTACGTTCCCATCTTGCGGCGGTCTCGGCGTCGATGTCCTCGCCGATGGGGACCCCCGCCTGCTCTCGAATCTCGTGACGGCAGCGTTCGAGCTCCCGGCCGAAGTGGTCTCGGTCCTCGTCTCGGATCGGCGTCCGGGCGCCCCAGGACTGCTCGGGGGTCGGTCCGCGGGGCCCCTGCGGCCGGGCGGTCTCGTTCGCCTGAAGGCGCGCCGCCTCCAGGTCGTCCGCCGACCAGAGCCCCGCCCGGTCGTGCCGCGCCGCCTCGATGTGTGTCCGGCTCTTCATGGACCCGATCCCGGCCTCGCAGCTGCCATTGTAGGCCGGGACCCCTTTGGGGGACAAGAGCGGCGTGACGCCCCACCGCTGGAGAGACTTCTGGATCTCCTTCGACCGGAGGACGGCCTCGTTGTCCGACTTCAGCACCATGGGCCGGCCGAACTCCCGGACCAGGGCCTCGAGCCAGGCCACGATCGTCTCGGCCTCCTTGTTGGGCATCGCCACCCAGGCGAGCTGCACCCCGCTGGCGAGGTCCCTCACGGCCAGGAGGAAGGGGTGCTCGCCATCCACGGGGGAAGGCGGCTCCGCGAGGTCCATGGCCCACACCGTGCCGGGTCGCAGCCACCGGAGGATGTGCAATTTCAGGATCCTCTCTCGCCGGTGAAGGCGCTTGTACCGCCGCACGATGTCCTCCACCTCACGCCGAGGCATCTTCGGGAAGATCCCCTGCAGCACGGGCACGCCGGTCGCCGGCCCGAAGAGGTGCATCACGGCGATGGCGAGGTTGCGCTGCTCCCTCGACGACCGGGTCGGCGGCCGGCCCCGAGACGAGGCATCCCTTGCGCCTTCCCTCTCCTGCTGCTCCCAGTCCCGGAGCGTCCGCTCCGAGAGCCCCAGCACTCGTGCCGCTTCCGTCAAGATCACCCCCCGGCCTCGTGCCCAGCGGGCAAACGCCAGCGCGGCACGACGCACCCGCCGTTCCGCATCCCGCTTATCCGCCTGCCCCGCGGGCCCCCGCCTCCTCCGCTTGCCCCCATGTTTCGCCTTCCACCCCGCCTCGAGCCGCCCCCGGTGACGTCGCTCCTGCCGGCTTGCCACCGGCGAGGGGCCCTCCCCGGCCGTCAGGGCTTCTGTCGGCGCCCCCCCTTTTCCTTCTTCTTCTTGCCCGACTTGTCCCGAAGAAGATGGGGCATCACGACGGCGATCTCCTCCCGGATGCGCGCCGCCTGCAGGTCCTTCTTCACCTCGAAGAGCTCCGCCTGCAGGGCCTCGATCTTCTCCTGCTCCGGGCTCTTCTCCTTCCTCGGCCGGCCGACCTTGCGTGGCTCGAGGCTCGCCACCGCATCCCGCAGCACCCGCTCCCGCAGCTTGTAGAACGCCGCCGGCCCCATGCCCAGCTTCTCGCAGGCCTCGTCCACCGTGTGCTCCCCGGCGACCGTCTCGAGGATCACCCTGAGCCTCTTCTTCGCCTCCCTCGACCCTTCCACCCCGTCCACCAGCCGCGGACCCTTCGGCGGTCTTCCCCCTGCCATCGCGTCTCCTCCCCTGCCCCGGAGATGGGCCCACCCCATCCCCGGATCCCGGAGGACCCATAGGTCTCGCGACCTTGCCGGCGTCGAGCGGGGGCGATCGGGGGGCGTCGGATTTCCACGATCTTCGCCCCGGCCGCCCCGTCCCGACGAACGTTCACGACTTACGACGCCGCGGCCGCCGCCGAGGCTTCGGCCTCACGGCCTGCGTCCGTCGCTCCGTCTCCCTCCGGGGTCGGGGTCGATTGTAGACGACGGGCCGCCCGGAGCGCACGCGTCGTGCGGCGGCGCCTCTTCTTGGGCGTCTTCTTCGAAGGCGGCTCCGGCTTGGCGGCCACCAGCCCGACGGCACGGCCCGCCGCCCGGGCAAGCGCCTGTTGCCGGCCGAGCTCCCGCTCGAGCCGTGCGACCTCCTTCTGGAGCCGCGCACACTCTCGCTCGGGCGAGGGTCGCGGCCCCCGCTCGCGGGACTCGCACGCCACCACCAGCCCTTCCAGAGCACGGCTCTCAAGCTGGTAGTACCGGGTCGGGCTGACTCCGATGGCCGAGGCGGCATCCGTCACCGTGCGCGCACCGGCGAGCACCTCGAGGATCGCCGCCGCCACACGCCGCGCCTCACGGGTGCTCGACGAGGGCCGGCTGGCCGCCTTCGTCCTCTTCGTTCCTCCGGTCTTCCCCCGGGAAGGCCTCCGTCCCTTCGCCCTGTCCGCCGTCGAGTTCTGCATTGGATCTCTCCTTCTCCTCCGTCGTGGCATCCCTGATCCCATCGTCCGGGCCTTTGCGCCCTGCGGGCCCGACGAGCTCGATCTCCCGCCGGCCTCCTTCCTCGGGCAGCAGGATCACCCGCTCCCCGTCGGCGTGCACACTGAACCCCTTGCCGCCCACCTTCCCCGTCAGGTAGAAGGGCTCCTTCGGCACCCCGTCCTGGGCGAGGTCGATGGCGTTGTCCGCCGTACGCTCCTCCAGAGCCCGCCGCACCTCGGATTCCGCCCCGAAGTACCGGTCCGCCGGCACGAGCCCTCCGATTCCCTGGTGGGGCCTCTGGAGGTTGTGGTGGTCCACGTAGTGGCCCACCCGTACCGTGGCATCGGCGATGTCCGCGAAGAGCGCCGTCTCGACGCACTCCCGCCACAGGGACCCCCAGAATCGCTCCACCTTCCCCAGCGTCTGTGGCCGGCGGGGTCGCGCCACGACGTGCCGCACCCTTCGACGCTCCAGCTCCTTCGCGAAGGCACTCTTCCCACGCCAAGTCACGTACTGGGGCCCGTTGTCCGTGAGCACCTCGTCGGGGGGCCCGAAGGACGCGACCGCGCAGCGGAAGACGTCGATCACCCACGCCGCCGATGGGGACGCCTGAAGCCCCCAGCCGGACGCCTGAAGCCCCCAGCCGGCGATGAACCGGCTGTAGTCGTCCAGGAAGACCACCAGGTACACCCGGCGGTTCTGCCGCTTCAAGGTGAACGTGAAGATGTCCGTCTGCCAGAGCTCGTTGGGCCGCGACCTCTCGAAGCGCTGCACCTTGGGCGGGTGCGGCCGCGTGACGACCTCCTCGAGCTCGTACCCCCCCTCCTTCAGCACCCGGAGCACCGCCTGCGGCGAGGCCGGAAGCGCCGGTCCCCGGAGCAGCATGTCGCTGATTCTCTGGCACCCCCAGTCCGGGTGCTCCTTCTTGAGGAGCAGGATCGCTCGCCTCGTCAGGTCCGGCAGACGGCTTCCCCGAGGGCCTCCCCGCGGTCGGTCCAGCAGCCCCTCGGGGCCGTAGGTCGCAAACTTGCGCTTCCAGCCATACAAGGTGTGCCGGGAGACCCCGACCAGCGCCGCGAAGTCCTTCGCGGACAGCCCCGATCGCTGCCAGGTATCCAGCAGCAGCAGCCTCTGCTCCGGCGTCAGGCCGTCCTGGCGCCCCTCCTCCCTCTTCACCAGCCGTCGACCCTTGCGATGGGGGCAGAGCCGGGGCAGGGGATCCAGGGCAGGGGGCCCGGCGCCTTCCCTGGCCGCCGGGCTCCGCGCCCCCTCGTGCTCCTCCATGGCTTCCGCCGCGGCGGCCCCCTCCTCCCGACCCGCGGGGGCCGCGGTCCCGTCGGCATCTCCGGTCGGCCTACGGCCTCCCTCCGATGCCGACGGCTCCTCTCTGAGGTGATCCTCCCTCATCGCTTCCTCCCTTCCGGCGGATGGCTCCGCCTGCCAGGGAGGAGGGAGTTCCTCTACCTATTTCAGGCTTCTAGACGGCAGGAATTTCGGGAAGGGCGACAGGCTCCCGGGTGGAGGGCCCGACCTACGACGGGCTGTACCGTGGGGGCCGGAAGGGAGCGTGGAGCCACAGGAGGGTGCCGAGGGCTATTGAGCGAACCGGATAGGGAACAGACGGATTCCTCCGAACGTTCCTCCGCTGGATCGACGAGGAGGAGGAATGACTCCCCGGCGGCGATGGTTCCTTTTCAGCCTGAAGTCGCTCCTCCTGATGAGCATCGTGATGGCGCTGTTCGCGGGGGCGAATACAAGAGCGAAGATTCGGGATCGCTACCCTCTTTTCACCACTGTTATGTCGATGGGGAACGGGACCCGGGTAGATTCCGTCAAGGTAAACGGCACCCCAATCTTGATGGCGGATAGCGGGGCAGGCGAAATCTCGGTGCTAATGGTGGTTGTTATGCAGTGGGGGTGGCCGCTCCCGACGAGAGCCGAGACGACTTTCGAAAGTCTCCCCATGGATTTCGAAACAGTCGCAAACGGACCCGCCGAGGTCTACATGAGTGCTGACAACTGGCAGCGGGACCCGGGAGCTCCCTTGAACATAGTGGGAGTC
>JBDHKE010000104.1:0-12922 GCA_039586555.1 Gemmatimonadota bacterium
GCCCGAGGGGCCACTGGACACCGGTGGGGGCCTGATGGCGGCGGCCCGGCTCTTCAAGAAGGACGGTCCCTTCTTCCTTCACAACGTGGATGTGCTCTCGAATATTCCGCTGGACGGGCTCATGGCGGA
The DNA here is from genome assembly GCA_039586555.1 of Gemmatimonadota bacterium. Lineage (GTDB taxonomy): Bacteria > Gemmatimonadota > Gemmatimonadetes > Longimicrobiales > Gaopeijiaceae > JBDHKE01. Next base: position 130 of record JBDHKE010000104.1, read on the forward strand.
GCATCGGGTTGGCAGCAATCGGTGGGGGGGAGAGGTGGTCGCGTCCCTGGCGGTGAGATCGGGGAGCTCGAGTCGCCAGCTCCTTTTCGACGACCGGGGTCTCATGGGCTGGGAGAATCGGGCAAGCGACCGTGCTCCAGCCGGGACGCACCGGGCACGGGCTCCGGTGGGAGAGCTGCGAAGGTGGTCGTTCACCGGGATTCACGTGCTGGCGCCTAGCGTGTTTCAGTTGTGCAGCCGGGCGGGGAAGTTCTCCATCATTTCCCTCTACCTGGATCTGGCTTCCCAGGGTCGCGTGATCCTGCCCCTCGACGTGTCGGCACACGACTGGATTGACGTAGGAACACCGGATCGTCTGGAAGAGGCGAACCGCTGGGCGGCATCGTTGGGGATGGCTGGCCGCTGAGGGTCAGCTCGTCGCTGAGGGGTTTTCGTCGCTGAGGCTCGCGCGCAGCCGGGGCTTACACGCGGCTGAGGGTTGCTCGCCGCTGAGGGTGGCTGGTCGGCTCCGTCACTTCACCTACACGATCTGATACGCGGCCGGTACGCCCTCAATAGGGCGGTTGGACGTAGCGGTAGTTGATGAGCGCCGTCTCGAAGAGCCAGTCGTACGCCAGGTTCCCTCCTCCGTAGTCGCAATCGGGCCTGCACCAGAGCAGGGTCTCCGTAGCATCCGACCGACCGTCGTCGTTGCGGTCGTTGGTCAGGCGCGGAACGCGGTCCGGGTTCTCCCAGAATGGATCATTGGCTTCATCGCCCGAGCAGTCCACCCAATCGTCCCGCACGATCCAGATCTTCGCGTTGCTAAGATCCCTGCCGAGGTTGACCACGCGTTCGATTCTCAGAGTCCCCTCGGGATCTGCAAGACCGCCTCCCAGACACACTAGGCCCCTTCCCGGCCACGGGTCGGGATAGTACACGAGCATGTGAGCGTGGACTCCAATCTCGGTCTGTGGCACGAACCCTTCCCCATGGAATTCAAAGTCCAGCTCTGGTCCCGCAGTGGTGTACGTAAATGTTCCTCGTGGCGCATAGAACCCTTGAACCCCACAGGCCGGGCTCGTGCTGTTGATTACTGGCCCTTCCCAACCGGCGTAGTCCTCCGGCCACGGCTCCTGGATGTCGTTGATCTCCTCAACGACCCCCTGCTTCGCGCACAGCTCGATGACCTCCGTCGTGACCTCCGTCGTAAAGAACGTATGGACCTCTTCCTCGAGCGGGTCACCTTCGAGGTCGAGCACCCCGGTCGTGATCACCAGAGAGTAGCGGCTCAGCGCCCGCAAAGAATCGGCCGGCGTGAACTCGGCCCACAGGCCGTCCATGCTCAAGCTGACTGTCCCATCCACCGGCTCGCCCTCGAGCTGAAGCTGGAAGCTCTCCGGGGTCAGCGTGCTGCCGTCGACCGGCTCAGTGAACACGACGGTGATGGTGGTGGAGAGCGAGATCTCGGTGGCACCCTTGGGCGGTGCGGTGCGCACGACGCTCGGTCGCTTGCTCGCTGGCACGATCATCACGTGCTCGCTGGTGCTATCGTCGAAGTAATGGACGAGGAGCTCCAGCTCGTTTCCCGCCTGGGCCTCCAGCGCCACAGGGTCGAATCCACCATCCATCGCTTCGACGGTGCGGGCTCTGCCCTTGGCCCGGTTGGTGATGGTGATGGTTTCGGCGTCCGGAAAGGTGCCCGGGCGGGCCGAGACGTAGGTGAAGCCCGGCGTGGCGGCAGCGAAGTCGCCCAACCCCGAGGTAGGGTCGGCGGACCCCATGCCGCCGGTAGCTGCGGCGGTGGGATCAGAGACGGTGAGCCCAGGCACTTCTCCTGGGGGATCCTGGGGTCCCGTTGACCCGTCGTCACAACTTCCGAGGCCGGCGGCGAGCGCCAGCAGCGTGTACAGGAGCCGGGAGGGGGATTTCTTGTTGCCCGATGCTGAACCCGAAACTGATGAGGTTGCCGGAGACATCCTTCCCTCCCGACCGACGATCCAAGGCGCCAAGTTCTCAGTCCCCTGGAGGTGACACATAGCGGTAGTTGATGAGGGCCGTCTCGAAGAGCCAGTCGTATGCCAGAGCCCCTTCTCCGTAGTCGCAATCGGGCAGGCAATGGCCAAGCGTCCAGCTAGCGTCGGCCTCACCGTCGTCGTTCAGGTCATTGGTCAGGCGCGGCACGCCGTCGGGGTTGTTCCAGCGGGCGCCGCCGTAGAATTCCAGCTTGTCGCTGCCCGTGCAGTCCACCCAGCCCCTGCGCACGATCCAGATCCTGGCGTCGCTGAGGTCGTGGCCGAAGTAGTGTCTCCCGTCCCACCGCACGTTGCCCCAAGAATCTGGCATCCCGTCGCCATATCCCACCTCCCCCGGCTCCGCCTCCCCGTGCAGGCAAACCAGGTCCGCTCCCGGCCACGGGCCGGGATATACGATGAGCGTGTAATTGTGCCACATGCCCCCGGGAGGGGGAGGTGAGGGGTAGAACCCTTCGCCTGTGAACTGCCAGTCGAACCACCGGCCCTCGGTCGTGTAGGTGAAGGTTCCACGCGGCTGGAGCGGATCCTGACCGGGTAGCCCAAGCGATACCCCACAGCTGGGGCCTGTGCTGTTGACCGTGGGTCCTTGCCAGCCGGTGTAGTCGTCCGGCCAGGGCTCCTGGATGCCGTTGATCTCGTCGACAACGGCCTGCTTCGCGCACAGCTCGACCTCCGAGGCAAGTCCCGTGGTAAACGTCGCCTGCACCGCTTCCTCCAGCGGCTCCCCGTCGAGGTCGAGCACGCCTGTGGTGATCACCAGATCGTAGGTGGTCTCCTTCCGCAGCGGCTCGGCCGGCTGGAACTCGGCCCGCAGGCCGTCGTGGCTCAACCTGAGCGTCCCCTCCACGGGACCCCCCTCGTGAACGAGCTGGAAGCTCTCGGGGGTCAGCGTGCTGCCGTTGACCGGCTCGGTGAACACGACGGTAATGGTGACGGTAAGCGCGATTTCGGTGGCGCTCTTGGGCGGCACGGTGCGTACGACGCCCGGCCGCTTGCTCGCCGGCACGACCATCACGTGCGTGCTGGTGCCGCCGTCGGAGTACTGAACTAGGAGCTCCAGCTCGTCTCCTGGATCCGCCTCCAGCGCCACCGGGTCGAACCCGCCATCCATCGCTTCGACGGTGCGGGCTCTGCCGTTGGCACGGTTGGTGACGGTGATGGTTTCGGCGTCCGGGAAGGTGCCCGGACAGGCCGACACGTAGGATACGTTCGCGGTAGCGGAAGCGAAGGCGCCCCAACCTGCGGTGGCCGGGCCGAGATCGACACTTCCGGAGAGCGCAACGGTGGGATCGGAGACGGTAAGCCCGGGAAGCGGGATAAAGGCATCCGGGTCCTGGGGCCCCGTCGACCCGTCGTCACAGCTCAGGAGGCCGGCTGCAAGCGCCAGTGTCATGGGTAGGCGCCAGGCTCCAACCTTTCTCTTACCCGATATCAAGAACGTTGCCGGAGACATCCTTCCCTCCCGGCTAGCTAGCTAAGGCGCTAGGTGATCCATCGACATCCGCGGGGTGCTCATTCCACCCCACCATTCAGTTGGAAGGCAGCCCAGTAGAACGGGTCTGCGAGCCGCTCGTCCTCGAGCATCGCCCGCTGGGCGTCCGCCAGTGACCGGGCCCTGGAACGGCCCGCATCCAGACCCGCGTAGAACCTCTCCATGAGTAGGGCCGTCGCCCGATCGTCGACAGGCCAGAGGCTGGCCACCACGGAGTGTGCGCCCGCGTACAGGAACGCGCGCACCAGCCCCACCCAGTCGTCCCCGGGCGGCACATCGTGGCGCATACCGCTGCCGAGGCCGGTCTCGCAGGCGCTCAGCACCAGCAGGTCGGCCTCCAGTCTCAGGCCGAACACCTCGTGGGCTTCCAGCCGACCGTCGGTCCCTTCATCCGGATTGAGCTGGACGTACGAGAACAGGGGGTTCCGCTTGTTCAGCACGCCGAACGTGGCCAGATGAAGAACCTCGCGGCTCGGGGCGAGTTGGCTGAACGCTCCCTCGGTTGCCCGCGACCCGATGAGGACCTGAGCCGACGCGTCGCCGCCGCTGATCCCACGCACTTCAGCCGCCGAGTGGGCGAGTGCGTCGGGCCTGGGCGCCATTGCGAGAATGCCGCGCCCGCGGCTCCCGCGGTCGCGTTTTGCCAGCTCCATCCACACGGTCGCCGAGGGCGCGTAGGCGATGTCGTACGACTCCACCAGGAAGCTTTCGCCCCGCGGGCCGGGTCGGAGGAGCGCCTGCATGGGCAAGTAGTGGAGCTCTGCGTGTGGTGCGAAGACGAGGAGCCGCTTGTCGTCGAGATACCCCGCCTCTTCCAGCGGAGCGATCAGCGCGCGGTGGAGTCGCCTGAGGGGGGTTCGCCACAGCTCCTCCTCGTCATCTGGCGCCATGGAGCCGCGCAGGAACCTGATCAGTTGGCGCAACGTCCTGCCATCGATCGGGAGATCAGTCGCCGATACGTCGTGCTCCGAAACGACAAAGGCGAGGGTCCAATCCTCCGACACGAGGTACTCGATGAACGCGGCACCAGCGGGCATCAGGCGCTGTACGTCCGGTACCGCAGCCACGGCTCCAGAGAAGAGGGCGGCATACTCCGGACGTGACTCCTGGAGCCTCACCAGCAGCCGCTGGTAGCGTTGTTGGAGTGCGGCCAGGGATTCCCGCCGCTCGTCGAGTGGAGCGTCCGAAGTCCTTGCCTCGCGGAGGCTGCGCGTCTGGCCCACCGAGGGGTAGAGCTCGTCACGCAGGTGTGCGATCTGCCGGCGCAGGTTCTCTTCCTCACGGACCAGCGCGAGCTCGGGGGTCGGGGCGCCCGTCCGGCCCCGCGCCAAAAGATCGACCAGCTGGCGGGCCCGCATCCTCTCGCTGACATCAAACGCCGCAACGGTTCGATCGCGCGCCAACTCTGTTCTGGCCAGCTCCGCGTAGGCGCTCCATTTATCCGCCATGTATCCGTGACGGCGCTGGGCGACGGGCAAGCCGGCACCGACGGCCTCCACCTCCTCCACGGACGAACGGAGCTCGGCTGCTGCCTCTGCCAGTCTCCCCTGGCCGCGCAGGGCCAGGCCCCGTCCCAGGCGCAGGTGCCAGCGGACGGATCCCACCGGCCGGCCCTCGATGCGGGCCAGAGCCGCTCGGTACCCCGTCTCGGCGCGGCCGACCGCGCCCAGCTCGAGGTCGAGATCCGCTAGCGCCCCAACGGTCACGGCCTCTCCGACCCGATCGCCGAGCGCCTCGTACGCGGCAAGGACGTTCCCATAGGCGCTGCGTGCCGCGGCAGTGTCGCCTCGCAGAAACCTCACGTCGCCCAGGCGCAGCTGGGTGAGGGTCGCGGGTCGCACATCGCCCAGGCTCCGGTGCACCTGAAGTGCTCGGCTGAACGCGTCCTCCGCGGCATCGTAGTCACCGCGTGTCATGAGCAGGAACCCGAGCCCTACCTCGGCCTCGGCCTGGCCGGTCGCGTCGTTCAGCCGCTGGTACCCGGCGTTCGCTTCCCTGTAGAGCTCCGCAGCCAGGTCGAGCTCGTTTAGCTCGGTCAGGAGGTCCGCCTGCTGAATGGCCAGAGAGGGCCCCAGAGCCTCGTCGTCCCCGGCCTCGGCGATGGCCTCGGCCAGGTCCGCGCGTGCTTCCTGCAGATGGCCCATGGCGGTGCGTACGGCCGCGATGTTTCCCCGCACCTCGGCCCGCCAAACCGGCGGCCCGATCTCCTCGAGAATGCGCAGCGAAGCCTGCAGCGATCCGAGCGCCGCCGGGTAGTCGCCCCAGTTCAGGCGGAGCAGGCCCAGGTTCTGGAGGTCCAGCGCTTCGCCCTGGCGATCGCCCGCCTCCAGTCGCTCGGCCAGTGCCCGGTCATAGAGCATGAGCGCCTCGTCGTAGTGCCCTCGCCGCGTGGAGATGTTGGCCAGGTTCGTCAGGTTGTTGGCAATCGCGCGACTGCGGCCGTCCTGGCGATTGAGCTCGAGGGCGCGACGGTAGTACTCTTCCGCACCACGCAGGTCTCCCAGCGCTTCGCGTACGAGCCCCAGGTTGTTGATGTCCGCCGCCCGACCCCGGCGATCGCCCGTCAACGCTCTGGCCTTCAGGGCGTCCTCGTAGAGTTCGGCGGCCACCGCGAGCTCGCCACGGTCCTTGTGTACGCTTGCCATGTTGCCCAGCGCATTGCCTGCCGTGCGATGGTCCCCCGCCTCCCTGGCCAGGTCGAGGGATCGGGTGTGGTAGCGCAGGGAGCGGTCCAGATCACCCATTGCGTAGTGGCCGGCGCCCAGGTTGCCCAAGGCAGCGGCCTGACCTGCGTCGTCGTCCAGCGCGCGGAAGAGAGTGAGGCTGTGCTCCCAGAAGCGCATGGCAGCCTCGGGCCCCTCACGGTAGAAGACCTCGATTCCGGCGCGTCGCACGCTGTCCGCCTCCAGCTTCTCCGAGCGTTCCTCGGCGGACCAGCCGGCGAATTGTTGGACCTTCCGGACGAGGAATGAGTCGGACCACGCCTGTGCGTAGGCGCGAGACAGAAGCCGAGCGTGGCTCAGGAGTCTGACACGCTCGTGAGAATCGTTGGTCCGAACGATGAGCCGGAAGTGTTCATCCAGAGCGTCGCGCACATCGTCGGGCCGCGTGCGCGCCTCTTCCAGCAGCCCGGCCTGATTTCCTGATTCCAGCAGACCGAACAGGTTGGGCGCGCCCTGGGGCTCCTGAGGCGGCGCGGCCCAGAGGGTGACGATGAGCAGGCTGTGAAGAAGGCCCATAATCCTGCGGCCCTGACTAGGGTTCGGAGATTCTGAAACGAACGAGCTCCGAGCTCACCCACCGGTCCCAGCCCACACGGGCGTTCACTTCCCAGAGATAAAGCCCGCCGGGTGCAAGCGGCACGGAGTCGGGTAGAGGGACGCGGGTCTCCCGGGTATCGACCCGCCAGATGACATCTCCCGTCGCGTCGTAGAGCGTGACCTCGTAGAGGTCGGCTGAGGTGACCGATGTCCAGCGGAACTCCTGGACAACACCAACCTCGCCGAGGGGCACCTGCACTGTGGGAGCGATCTCCGTCTCCGGGGCGGCCCTTCGGTGCGACGGGCTTTCCATGGTCGAAGGCCGCAACAGCAGGATCCCGGCGAGGACCGCAGCCATCGCCGCAGCGATGGTGCCGGTCCTTGCGAGCCGGCCAAACCGTCGTCCGGCGACAACCTGCGGAACCTCGGCGGTACCGACCGAGGCGTCCTGCACTGCCGGGAGCACCTCCCGGATCGCGGCTGCCAACCGCAGTTCCGTCTGGCAGCGCGCGCAGGTCAGGTAATGCGACTCCAGCGCTTCGACCTCGGCCTCGGAAAGCAGGCCGGCCAGGTAGCGTTCGATCAGCCCATGGTCGACGATGGCATCGCAGCTCAGAGTGTCACTCAATTCTCCTCCAGGTCCTCAGCGCGCGGACGGGTGCCGGCGTACCTCATTCACTTGTCTGTCGTGGAAGGCCTCGATTCGTGACAGGTGGCTCCTTTCGCAGCAGAGCCCGGCGCAGCCGGCTCAGGGCGCGGGACTTCCGCTTCCTGACCCGCAGAGCCGGCTCGCCCGACCGCTCGGCGATATCGACCGGGCCGAGTCCCTCGAAGAAGGAAAGACGAAGGATCTCGCGATCCCTGGCCGAGAGCTGAGTCAGGGCCAGGCGCACGCGCTCCCGCTCTTCAGCGGTGATCAGAGCGGTGAGGGGATCGTCGCCCGTGCTGTGGGGGCCCGCTCCGGGCATCGCGTGCAGAGGGGCTGCGCGCTGGCGGGCGCGGTGGATGTCGGCAATGACGTGACGCGCGATTCCGCGGACGAAGGCCCCGAGCTTCTCGGGATCGCCGACCCGGCCGTCCCGCAGCGCCTCCAGGGCACGCACCAGCGTCTCCTGGACCGCCTCCTCGGCGGCCTCGGGGTCTCCGAGGGCTCGCAATGCCATGATCTGGAGCCCGAGCCGCAGCCGCTCGATCACCTCCGGCTGCGGCTGTCCGGCGGCGGATACCACCACTGCCTCCCCCGGGCAGATGCGGGCGGAAGCATCGTGCGCCCGGCTAGGCACGACCGGTGAAGAGGTCCTGCGGGAATTGAGGTTCGTTTTGTAACATCGGCCGCGCTGAGGGCCTACGCAACGTGAGCCCAGGGAGGAGGGCAGGGGCGCGACAGTGTTTCCGCCAGGTGTCACGTTTGGACGCGTCGGCCGACCTAGAGAATGAGCGAGGTGGTTCCTCAAGCCGGACTGGGAAGACAAGCACTAGAAGTTGTTCCTGCGACGCGAGCGCACGCCGCTGGAATAACCCGCCGCAGGTGCCGCCGCAATTGAGCGCTCCGCGGCCGCCGACAGCTCAATTGATACGCTCGAACCGGTCAAAGGTCGAGCGACAAAGGGGAAACTCATGAATTGGAAGAGAGGCACGGGTGGGGGCGCCGTCCTCGTGCTGGCAGTGGCTGCGGTGTGGAGCTGTCACCAGGAAAACACTCTCGAGCCGGACATGGCAGAAGTTGAGGATGCCCTGACGGCCGCCAAGGAACCACCGGAGGGCAAGGGCAAGCCGAAGCCGCCGGTTCTCGAGTCGGTCAGGGGCGAGTACCACATGGTACTCTGGGAGTGGGGCAAGCTGTACGAAGACACCCACTACGGTCTGTCGGTGGCCTATGACACGTATGAGGAGTGCATTGCTGGATATGACGAAACCGCTCCGGGGGGGGCGAGACCCTGCCAGCGCCGAGATCGCAGCTTCAACTTCTGGGCTGAGAGGTATGGGGATGACACCGTAGAGGGTGAATGGAATTCCGAGAACCGCTGGGCGGAATCTCCCAGGCCGACTAGGAGCAAGGGCAAGATCACCTGCTTCACCATCGAAGGTAACCGGGCCTGGATCGGCGAAACGGTGAAAGCGGGAGCTCGTCAGCCCGGCAGCCACGTCGTGTGGCGGGTGGAAGACTGGAACGATGATCCGACCCAGCCCGACCTGTCCACCATGGCGTGCGCGCACCTGCCGGGGGGTCACCAGGTCTGGGGTAGCCCCGACCATGGATGCCATGGGTTGCTCCCCGATCCCGAGGGTTGGACTGCGCAAAGGTACTGTCAGGATAAGCCCCTTCTTCCGCAGGTTCTGTACAGCATCTTGGACGAAGAAGAAGACAACGCCGGTGACGACATCGAAGTCAATCCTTCCTGAGACGTCCTGAAGGTCTGGGCTCCTGCCTGGAAGATGTACGCGCCGCCCCGGCCGACCGTCCCGAAGGGAGTGAGATTCCCATGAAACGGATCATCCCATTTCTACTGCTAGCCCTGGTGCTGGCAGCCTGCCATGAGGACAACTCCACGGTCCTACTCAGCGGTCCACAGTTCGCGAAGGATGGGCCGGGGAAGCCCGACAAGCCCCCGAAACCCGACAACCCGGCGGAGCGCCAGATCACACTCTGCGCGAAGCAAGCCGTTGTCGACGAGATCAACGGCATACAAGAGCCGTGGCCGGACGACTACGCCGGCTGGAACGGACCCGAGATTGGCAGTTCGGGTCCGTCCTGTGGGGTCGATGAGAGCACGCAAGCAGGAGAGTACGGGCCGTCCGGAACGTTCACCTATATGTCGGAGGGGCCTGAGCTCGAGTGGAAGTTCCGAGGCGAGGGGTTCGTTCCCCCAATCCGCGGGTGGGCGTACGGATACCACCACTACGTGCTCATCTACTATCCCGATCCGTGGCCGGGAAGGGACCTGGTCTGTCTGGGTGACGGTAAAGCCAGCGGGAGTGGACGTCTGACGCTTCAGGGCAGTCACGACTTTGGGGGAACCATCACCGATGGGAAGGTCTGGATCGTGCGCAAGAACTGGGTGGACTGCACGGGGACGGACGAGAAAGACCCGTATTGGGCAAACCCCGAGGGTGTGCCGCGCCTAACGAACGATCGAAACGACAACGGCGACGCGGACGCCACAGAGACGCGTCTGTGGTGTTATCCCCCGACTTGCGGTTACGACGAGGGAGATCTCGCCTATGATTGGCTGTTCGAGGCGACCGGCCAGGATCTGGTCAACTACACCGATACGGGCGGCTAACTGAGGCATGAAGGCTGGCCTGGCCCCTCCAACACAAGTGAGCCCCGCGGACAGAGTTCCTGCGGGGCTCGCTCCTTCCATGGACCACGCCATCGCCGCAAAGCAGAAAGCAGGAAAATTGCCCCCGCGTGACAATCCAATGACATTGGAGCAAGCGATCTGCACTACCTTGGTAGCGATCGCACCGACCGGTTCGACTCGCTTCGAGACGGGCCCAGGCCATGGCTGCACATGCCCACCGGCGACAAGTTCTGCTCTTTCTCGCGGCGATTCTCCTGCCCTGCTCCGTGCTGGTGGCGCTGGGCCTCCGCATGACCGTCCAGGAGCGCGAGCTCGCCGAGAACCGCCTTGCTGACGAACGGCGTCAGGTGATGCGGCAGCTCCGCCAGGAGCTGTCCTCTCTCCTCGAACGGATCACACTCCAGCAGGCCACCGCCATCGCGGCTCAGCCCGAGCGTCTCCAGGCCTTCGAATACGACGATCCAGAGGTGGCGCTGGTAGCTCGCATCTCAGATGGTCAGCTCGTCCTTCCCTGGCAACACGACGACGGGCCGGCCCGCGCTCGACGGCTCCTGGAGCAGGGAGAGTTCGCCGGGCGGGTCGGACAGGCCGAGCACGAGGAGTTCGTGACCGGGGGGCTGGAGAGAGCGGCGGATCTGTATCGCGAGGCGATGGAGCTGGCCCAGCACCCCGTCCAGCGGGTGCAGGCGAGACTGTCTCTCGCCCGCACGTTGGACCGGATCGGGCGACGAGGGAATGCCTCGGCGGCGTACCGAGCCGTTCTGGCCGCCGCTTCCGATGTGACCGACGAGTACGGCGTTCCAGTCTCCCTGTATGCCGCGGGTCGACTGCTGGAAGGAGGACTCGCCGATGAGGCGGTGCTGGGTGGTCTTCGGGGCCCGCTGGATGAGCCTCGGTGGCCGTCTCCCGCCACCCTGTATATGCTGCGCGATCTGGCGGGCAGCTTCGTGGAGAAGGCCACGGACGCCGATCTTCGTCAGGGCGCGGAGCTCTTGAGTCGACGGGTGTCGAGCCTTCTGGAGCGCACCGAACGAGCGCTGGCGCTGCAGCGGGATTTTTCGCGCCTCGGGCTGACTCGAGCCGAGGGGGCAGCAACCCAGCAGGGAGATGGCTGGATTCCGTACGGCGCGCCGGCCTGGCTGGTCGGCGCGGCGCCTTCCATCGATGGACAGGACGGCGGCGTGGTGGCCGTCCGAGCCGGGCCCGTCCTGGCCTCTCTCCAGGGAGGGACGACCTCGTCCCGTGAGCTCGTGGCCGAGGTTACCCTGGCGTCGGAGGGCACCTCCGCGGGAGAGCCCCTGGGGCCCGATTTCCCCGGTCTCGCGGTGAGCTTCACCTCCACCGATCCGAGCGCGAGCGCCGCTGGGTGGAACGTGCGACGCTGGTTCTACCTGCTGGGGCTGTTTCTCGTCGTGAGTGTGACCCTCTTCGGCGCCTACCTGCTGTGGCGGGACGTGCGTCGAGAGCTTCAGCTTGCCGAGATGCGCTCCCGCTTCGTGTCCGCCGTCTCCCACGAGCTCAAGACGCCGCTCACCTCCATCCGCATGTTCGCGGAGACGCTGCACATGGGTAGGCCCGCGGACCCGGATGGGCAGGCCGAGTACCTGGAGACGATCGTCAACGAGAGCGAGCGACTGACGCGGCTGCTCAACAACATCCTCGACTTCTCCAAGATCGAGCAGGGGAAGAAGACCTATCGACGGGAGCCGCATGATGTGGCCGAGATCGTTCGCTCCACCGCTCGAGCGATGCGCTATCCGCTGGAGCAGCAGCGGTTCCAGCTTCACGTGGAAGTCGAGGAGGACATCCCTCCCGTGCGTGTAGATCGGGACGCCGTCGAACAGGCGATCCTGAACCTGCTGGCCAACGCGATGAAGTACTCCGGGGACAGCAGGGATATCGAACTGCGGCTGCGCGCGGAGGATGGGAGCGCGCTCATCGAGGTGTCCGACCGCGGCGTCGGCATCGAGCCGGCCGAGCAGGCTCGCATCTTCGAGCGCTTCTACCGTGTGGGAAGCCCGGACAATCAGCGCATTCCCGGGACCGGTCTGGGACTGACCCTGGTGCGGCACATCGTCAGGGCCCACGACGGGCGCGTCACGGTGCGGAGCTCCCCGGGTAAGGGCAGCACGTTTTCCATCCACCTTCCCCTGGAAGGAGCCCGGTCTTGAGTCGAATCCTGATCATCGAGGACGACGCGGCGATCCTGCGGGGGCTCAAGGACAACCTGGCCGCGGAGTCGTACGAGGTTCTGACCGCGGCTGACGGAGAGGAGGGCTACCGGCTGAGCCGGGAAGACGACCCTGACCTGATCATTCTCGACCTCATGCTCCCCAAGCTGAGCGGCTACGAGATCTGTCAGAAGCTGCGGAGCGAGGGAAGCCAGGTCCCGATCCTCATGCTCACGGCTCGGGGGGAGGAGGCCGATCGGGTCCTGGGTCTCGACCTGGGCGCCGACGACTACGTTACCAAGCCCTTTTCCGTGCGCGAGCTGCTGGCCCGCGTGCGTGCCCTCCTGCGCCGCGCGAATCCAACCTCGCGCCTGCCCGACCAGCTCCACTTTGGGGATGTCACCATCGATTTCCGGCAGTACGAGGCGCGCAAGGGGACCACGCCGGTGGAGATGACCCCCAAGGAGTTCGGGGTGCTTCGCTATCTCGCGTCACGGGCCGGCGAGGTCGTCCGTCGGGGCGAGCTGCTGAACCAGGTGTGGGGCTATGA
>JBDHKE010000105.1:0-12853 GCA_039586555.1 Gemmatimonadota bacterium
AGCCGACCCTGGTTTGGCTGCTGGACGCGGCCAGTGGGCGTCAGCAGGTCGAGGTCTCGTACCTCAGCAACAGCCTGAATTGGAAGTCCGACTACGTGATGGTATTGAACGAGGACGACGACGCGGCCGACCTGACCGGGTGGGTTACGCTCACCAATCAGAGTGGCGCTGCGTATGAAGGGGCCACCCTCCAGCTCGTGGCAGGCGACGTTCAGCGGGTTACCGGCAGCAGGTCCGACCTCCGCCGCGCCATGATGGCCGACGCCGTGATGGAGCAGTCGGTCGACGGCTTCGTCGAGCAGGGCTTCTTCGAGTACCACCTCTACACGCTCGGACGTCCCGCCGACCTGATGAACAACGAGCAGAAACAGGTCACGCTCCTGGAGGCCGACGACTTCAGCGTCGAAAAGCGGCTGATCTTCCACGGGGCGACCCACTACTACCGCGGCGCGTACGGCCAGGTCGCCTCGAACCAGAAGGTCGGCGTCTTCCTGGACTTCGAGAACAGCGAGGACAACGGGCTCGGGATGCCACTTCCCAAGGGCACGGTCCGGGTCTACAAGCGGGACGACAGGGGTGCGCAGCAGTTCATCGGAGAGGACCTGATCGACCACACGCCTCGGGACGAGCAGCTGCGCATCAAGATGGGTGAGGCCTTCGACGTTGTCGGCGATCGCCGCCAGATGGACTACACGGTCATCTCGAGCTGTGTGTCGGAAAGCAGCTGGCAGGTGGACCTGCGGAACCACAAGGACGAGGAAGTCGAGGTCACGCTCGTCGAGCCCGCCGGCGGCGACTGGCGGATCCTGTCCTCCAGCCACCCAGCCACGAAGGTGGACGCGTGGACGTTCACGTTCCAGCTCGAGGTGCCGGCGCACGGCGAGACGACCGTCGAGTATCGGGTTCGGGTGCGGTGGTGCTGAGCCTGTGATGGGGGTCGGCCGGGGATCGCGGGAGGGGCCCCCTAACCACCTCGGAGCTCTCGCTTCCGCCCTCCGCGAACCCCAGGAGGCTCGCGAGCCCCTCTCAGTCGTCGGCAACTTCTCGGGCCGGGTGGCTTCCTCTCGTTTGGCCTGCCACCCACCCCGCCGCACTATTCCGGACGCATCCCTTGCATCGGATCCACCCGCGTCGCCCGTACGGCCGGCACCCAGGTGGCGGCGAGCGCTGCCAGGGCGAGTACCATGATCGCCCCGGCAAAACTCAGGGGGTCGGTGGCGCTCACACCAAACAGCAGGCCCGACATGACGCGGGTGATGGCAAAAGCGCCCGCGAGACCCGCACCGACTCCGATGAGCACGCTCCAACCGGATTCGCGAAAGACCATGCTCCGCACGTCCGCCGCCGTGGCGCCCAACGCCATGCGGACGCCGAACTCCCGGTTCCGCTGTGCGATCGCGTAGGACAGGACGCCGTAGATCCCCAGGGCGGCAAGCAGTAGAGCGAGCCCCGCGAAGCCGGTAAGCAACCGGCCGGCGAACCGTCGCTCGGCGATGGAGTCCTCGAGGATCTGTGACATGGTCGTGAACGATGCCAGAGCGACCTCGGGATCGAACTCGCGCACCGCCGCACGGATGGCACCGCTCACGCCCGCGGCGTCCCTGGCTCGCACGGCAATCGCCGCGGCGCGCAGCCAGGTGATCTGTCGGTGCGGCACGTAGACAACTCCGCGAGTCTCGTCGCCGGCGCCGAAATAGCGGACGTTCTCGGCCACGCCCACGATCTCGCGGTAGATGTTCTCGTCGCGCCACGAGCGCACCCGCTTGCCCAAAGCCTCGTCCACCGAGCCGAACATGAGTCGCGCGAACTCGCGGTTGACAATCATGACCGGGGGCGAGCGCTCGTCATCGGCCGCGGTGAAGTCGCGGCCGGCGATGAAGGGTAGGCCCATCGCGGCGAAATATCCTGGGTGAACCACATCCCAGTTTCCACGTACCTCCTCGCCGTCGGGCGGCTCGGGGCGGCCCTCCGGCAGGTGCGCTCGGGACAGGATGAAACCGCCGCCGCCCAGGGGGAGCGCCGAGGTGACCGCCACCGACTCGACGCCGGGCACCGCTTCCAGGTGCTCCCGCAGTTGCTCGTAGGCTCGGGTGACCGGCCGGCCCCGTTCGTACCGCGCGGCCGGCAGAGTCAGCTTAAAGGTGATCATCCCCTCGACCTCGAAGCCCGGGTCGACGTCCCTTAGGCTGGCCACGCTGCGGAGCATGAGACCCGCGCCGGCGAGGAGCACAACGGCCAGCGCCAGCTCCGCGGCCACCAACCCACTCAGGAAGCGACGACCCTTGGGGCCACTCGTGCTGCCGAACGCGGCGTCGCCCAGAGCTCGGGAAGGGCCGTGCTTGGTGGCCCGCACCGCCGGCAGCAGGCCGAAGAGGAGAGCGGAGGCGAGGGACACGGCAAGCGCGAAGGCCAGCACCGGCGCATTCAGACCCACCTGATCCATGCGCGGCACATCGGATGGCGCCAGCGCGGTCAACAGGTCGATGCCGATCAGGGACAGCGCGACCCCCAGCGCACCGCCAGCCAGGGCCAGCAGCATGCTCTCCGCCAGCAGCTGCCGAACCAGGCGGCCTCGCCCGGCGCCGATCGCCGAGCGGATGGCCAGCTCCCGCTCGCGCCGCGTCGCCCCCGCCAGCTGCAGGTTCGCCAGATTCACGCATCCGATCAGCAGGACGAACGCGACAGCCCCCATCATCACCCAGAGGATCGTGCGCGTCTCTTCCCCGACCACCCGTTCGGCGAGGGGGACGAGGTCCGCGGAGCTGCCGGCGCGCAACTGCGGGTAGTCCCGCTCGATGCGTGCCTCGATGGCGACGAGCTCGGCGCGCGCTTCCTCGATTGTCTGGCCCGGCCGCAATCGCGCCATCGCGGAGAAGCCGAAGCTGTCTCTGTCGCGCCAGCCCTCCAGCATTTCCGGAGACGGTCGTAGCGGTATGAAGACGGGCGCCGGAAGGAGGTCCAGCTCCGGGGACATGACGCCGATCACGGTGGCCGGCTCACCGTCCAGTCGGATCGTGCGCCCGATCACATCACGGGCGCCGCCGAACCGGCTCAGCCATATCCCGTACGTCAACACCGCGACGGCCGGCACGCCGGTCCCGTACTCGTCCGGGTGCGGAAGGCGGCCAAGCGTGGGAGCGACCCCCAGCGTCTCGAAGAAACCCTCGCTGTGGATGAGCATGTCGATTCGCTCGGGCTCACCCGACCCATCGGCGAGGTCTCGAGCAGCGATTCCGTAGACGGTGACATGTTCGAAGATGCCGGCCTCGCGCCAGTCCTCGTAGTCGGCGTAGTTCACCGAGCCCGAGGTGACGCCGCGTGCCGGCCAGGTGGCCAACACGACCATGAGCCGTTCCGAGCCCGGAAACGGCCAGGGGCGAAGCAGGGTCCCCTCGATGGCGCTGAATATGGTGGTGGTCGCTGCCACGCCAACCCCGATCGTCAGCACGGCGATGGCCGTGAAACCGGGACGCTTACGGAACAATCGGAACGCGTGTCGCAGGTCCTTGATCAGGCCCATGGGCTTGGCTCCATCGACAGCGAGGGGCACACGCATGAGTTGCTGGGTCAGTCCGCTCAGTTGGATACCTGACCGGTCATGAAGGTTGGGGGAAGCTGCTGCAACCGATCCGTCCCACCCGATCACGCTGCATCCCGTGAAGCGTGCCTACCAGCAGGCGGATGAGGTCACTTCCCACGACGAGTTCGATCAGTCTCTCCCCGACGAATTCGCCTGACCTGCGGCCCGCCTCACGCGCTCGTCCTTCATCGCCCATTCTGCTATCCTCTCGGCGCCTGTGCGCATCGGGTCACGACTCGGGCGTCGATGACCCGTCACCAGCTCCACGCGCCTTCTCACAGGCTTCTCCCAGCACGCTCCAACCCCTCTTGCGCCCTCCCTCGCACGGGACCATCGTCCTTCGATCTGGCGCGAGAGGCCATTTGAACCGGCTACTGACATCAACAGGTGCCACAGACGGAGGGACGCTCCATGGCGAGAGTCCAGAGGAACTGCATTCGCGCCCCGGCAACCCCCGTGCCCCGGAACTTCGTGCCCCAGGGCGGCACCCGCTACCGCGTGCGTGACGGCGATAGTTGGGTGTCGCTCGCGCGGCGGGTCAACATGGACCCGTGGGTGCTCATTCGCTACAACTACCCCAATCTCCCGGCCGACAACCGGCGGGCTGCGCTGGAGGTGAACTGGTACCTTCAGGAGTACGTAGGCTGCGACGTGGTGACACCGGACGGGAAGAACTACAAGTTCTCGACCTCGGCCAACCCCGGCCACGTCTACCTGCCGCCGCCCATGATTTCCTCGATCTCCCACCCCGTGGGCGGGATGAGCCAGGCGCAGACCAGGATGTGCTGGTACACCTGCCTCGCGATGGTGGTGGACTACTATCGCGGGCAGGGCCGCGGCCGGAGGCTGGTCCATCCCTCTGAAGATCCCGAAACGGATCGGATGTACCGGAACAACCAGGGGATCTCGGACCGCGAGCGGATTGCCCGCAAGCTCGGCTTCGCGGTGCTCTACGAGTCGCTCACCGAGGCCGGGATGTGGGCCATGCTCAAGCAGGGCCCGGTGATCTACGCGGGCCGTTGGCCCGGCCTAGCCAGCGGGCACTGGGTGGTCATCAACGGGATCTCGGGCACGAGGCTCTCCATTCTCGACCCGTGGTCAGGCCCGCGCACGTGGGACTACAACACGTTCATGAGCACCGTGCTGCTCCAGACGGCCGAGCGCCCTCTCATCTACGTGCCGTAGGCGGCTGCCCTGCTGGCGACGGAACCGGGGAGCCCCCGCCCCCCGACGTTCGCCCGGCCGCCTTCCGCTGCATGGAGCCTCCGGCACGCCTACCGCCGGAAGTGGGCCACAGTGAGGAAGCACTTGCCCAACGAAGACGTGGCTGCGGCGGGCGGCTGGAAGGAGACGACGAGCCTGAAGCGTGCCTACCAGCAGGCGGACGAGGCCACTATGTTACGGGTTGTCCTGGAGGCCGGTGAGCTTCGGGAGGCGAGATGAATGCCGAACATGCACACCAACATGCACACCCTCTCGGTGCACCGGGACACACCACCGCCATAGGCGGTGTAGAGACGGGAGGATCCAGGATGGGTCCCCGTAGCTCAGGTGGATAGAGCGACTGCCTCCTAAGCAGTAGGCCGCAGGTTCGAGTCCTGCCGGGGACATTGAGGGAAGGTCAAGCCCTGTTGGAGGTTACGCCTCTGGCAGGGCTGTCTGCCTTCCGGTGGACCATCGCATACTGTCGGCTTGTACTGTCCATCCGGAAGTCTCGACCCGTTGTCGCTCGGCGAGCGCGGCCCTCTGGGCTGATTGGTCGGACGGTCGTCGCCGAGGATTGTAGAACCCCTCGATGAAGTCGAAGACGGCCATCCTGGCCCGCAGCTCCTTGTCTCGCTGGGTCCTCCCCGGATCGCTTTTCGTGGGCCCTACCCGGGAATCACTCCTCCCGCAAGGACACCGCTGGGGAGATGCAGGCGGCCCGATGGGCCGGAACGAGAGTGGCCAACGCCGCCACGGCGATGAAAGTCGTGGAGCCGCTGACGAGGGAATAGGGATCGAGGGGGCTGACGCCGAAGAGGAGCGACTCGATCACCCTCCCCATCCCAACCGCAACCGCGAGCCCGATCACCACCCCCACCACGGCGAGCCGCATTCCCTGGAGGAGCGCCAAGCTCCGGATGGTGCCAGGGTCGGCCCCAAGGGCCATTCGCACTCCGATCTCGGCGGTACGCTGGGTGACGGTGTACGAGACGACGCCGTAGATCCCGATGGAGCCCAGGAAGAGGGCGATGATCGCCGCCAGAAGGAGGAGCGTCATGGTGAAGGTGGTCCGGCTCATGGAGTCGGCGAGGACCTCCTCCATGGATCGCACCTCCGTGATGGCGAGGTCTGGATCCATCTCTCCAATGAGGTTGCGGATGGCCGGGACGAGGCTGAGGGGCTCGAGGGGGGTCCCAACGGTCATGGTCATGGGCCCGACGCCTCCCCCGATGGAGTCGAGCATGGGCAGGTACATGAACTGTTCAGCCGGCGTCTCCAGGGAAGTATCGTGGAGGTCGCCCACGACGCCCACGACCTGGGTGGGAATCCCCGCCACGACGATTCGCTTCCCGAGGGCGCTGGAGTTGGGCCAGTACTCCTTCTTCACCGAGTTGCTGATGACCACCGATCCCATGCGCAGGTTGTGGTCGTCCGGCATGAAGGTGCGGCCCTCCACCACTGGCACCCCCATGGCCTCGAAGTACCCCGGGGTGGCCCGCCGGACGAGGAAGGTGGGAGGGAATTCGTCCTCCTCCGGGGGAAACTCCTCGATGATCGTCGTGAGGACCGCACCGCCCCCCGTCAGGGGAAGAGTGTTGATGGCCCCCACGGCGCTCACTCCCGGCACCGCCTCCAGCCGCTCTCGGAGCCGGTCGTAGAACTGGGCGACGGCCTCGGGGCTCTCGTACTTGGTGGGTAGGGGGCTGACGGTGAAGGTCAGTGTTCGCTCGGCGTCGAAGCCCGGCTCCACGTTCCGTAGCTCGGCGAAGCTGTGAATCATCAGCCCGGAGCCCACGAGGAGGACGAGGGCCAGGGCGACCTGGGTGACGACCAGGACGCCGCGGGTGCGGTGCCGCTCCCGGCCGATGGTGGCCCCGCGGCCCCCGTCCTGCAGGGACGAGTACGAAGAGCGGAACCCCTGACGAAGAGCAGGCAAAAGCCCGAACAAGATCCCCGCCAGCACAGAGATCGCGGCCGTGAAGGCCACGACGGTTCCCTGGATGCCGATCTCGCCCAGGCGGGGGATGCTGGTGGGGCCCACCGCGACCAGGACCCGCACTCCGGTCCACGCGAGTAGGATGCCGACCAAGCCGCCCACCAACGCCAGGAGGATGCCCTCGACCAACGTCTTCCGCACCAGCCTCCCGCGTCCGGAGCCCAGGGCCAGACGGATGGCGCTCTCCCGGCTGCGACCCTCCACCCGAACGAGGAGGAGGTTGGCGATGTTGCTACAGGCGATGAGAAGCACGAAGCCCACGGTTCCGATGAGGATGAGGAGCGGCTGGCGGATGTCGCCGACGATGTCCTCCTTCAGCGTCCACACGGCGGCGCCGCCGTCGAAGACCCCGGTGAACCAGCTGGGACCGTATCCGACCTCATCGAAGCGCACCACCTGGGCCGCGGCGTCGGCGACCGCCGATTCGATGGTCACCCCATCCGCTAGCCGCGCGATGCCCGTGATGTGGTGACCTCCGAAGTTCTCACTCCCCGGATTCAGGCGACGAGGAAACCACAGGTCGGTTTCGGGGGAGGGGAAATCGTACTCCGGGGGCATGATCCCGATGACCTCCCTGGCTCGCCCGTTCACCAGGATCGTCCGGTGGAGGATATCCGGATCGGAGCCGTACCGACTCACCCAGAGATCGTGGCTCAGGAGCATCACTTCGGGTCCGCCCGGGAGGTCCTCTTGGGCGGTGGGAAACCGTCCACGGGCCGGCCGCACGCCCAGGATCTCGAAGGCGCTGAGCGTCATCAGGCTGACCGCGACCTGGATCGCCGGGCCGTCCCCCGTCAGAGGGACGTACTGGAGCTGATCCAGGTAGCCGCCGAACTTTTCGAAAGACCGGTTGTTCTCGACGAAGTGCCAGTACCCCCGGTCCGAGAAGGGCGCGAACCCGTCTCCGCCAAGCTCCGGACGGGTGGTTGCAGCGACCCGGACGATCCGATCGGGCCCCGAGTAGGGAAGGGACCGGAGCAGGACCGCATCCACCACCGAGAAGATCGCCGTGTTCGCACCGATAGCGACGGCGAGGGTCAGGATAACGACAGTGGCGAACCCCGGGGCCTTGAGGAGCCCCCGAATGCCCAGGCGAACATCCTGAACGATCATCAGCATCCAAGACCGACCCTTCCCTTGCGGGATTCGACCCCACCACGATGTCTTCCGGAAGTGTGGGGGGCAAGGGTGCTCACCGTGCACCTCCTTCGCCTACATGCGGTGCAGAGCAACCGGTGTCATGCCATGGCCCGATAAGGTCAATTCTGCGGGGTTGCAGGCTTGCAGCAAGAGTTTTCGGCGGGAAGCCCTCAGACATCGGATCCGTCGCGGCGGCGATCCCGGCGGGAGGCTCGTGAGATCACCAGACCGTATCATGAGAGGGCCCTCGAGCTGGATCCCGGCCTTGACGCGGGCCCATGCCACGGAACAGCTGGCCCCTTTTGGCACGGCTGGGAGTACGAGGAGGCAATGGAAAACGCGGTCCGGTGCCTGGACCAGGATCCCAACAACGCCCGAGAACGGGCATTCTACGGCCACATGCTCATGATCATGGGTCGGCCGGAGGAGGCCCGAGAACAGGGAGAGCGGGCGGTGCGGCTCGATCCCCGGGACCCCTTCGTCAGGGGGCTCTACGGGGCCATCCTCGCCCTCTCGGGGCCTCCGGAGGAGGGGATCCAGGTACTCGAGGCCATGTTCGAGGACAATCCCGGTGCGGGCTTCGGCTACGAACCACTCGGAATGGCCTACAGACGAGCGGGCCTGCCGGACGAGGAAACGCGGGCGTACCGAGCCGAAATGGAAATCAACGGCTGGGACTGGGTTGTCACAGCCATGGACCAGGGTATGGAGGCCGGCGGCAGCCGGGAGGCCCGGAGACGGGCTGCGGAGGCACTCGCCGACCGCTTCGAAGAGACCCAATTGGGCGCCTTCTGGATCGCCAAGTTTTTCAGGGACGCCGGAGAGGTGGAGAAGGCCCTGGACTGGTTGGAGCGCTCTCTGGAGCAGCATGACCCGAACCTCCCGTACCTCGGTCTCTCGGATTGGAACGAGCTATACGACCATCCCCGGTTTCAGGCGGTGGCCGAGGAGATTGGAGTGCCGCTCCTGGGTGGGTGACCTTCGATCCGTGAACGCGACCTTGGCCTGGAGGGCAAGCGCGATGGCCGCACGACTCCTCACCGCAATCCCCTTGGTGTTTCTCTTTGCCTGGGTCAGCGGCCCTTCCCGGGCCGGTGCCCAGACGACCAAGGAGATCGTCCGGCGGGTAGTCGAGGAGATCTGGAACCAGGGAAACCTGGACGTGACGAACGAGCTCTTCGTCCCCGGCTTCATCAATCACGATCCCAACCCCGGCGCCGATCTCGACGGCTTCAGGGAGTGGGTTGCCAGGTGGCACGCCGCCTTCCCGAACCTCCACGTCGAAGTCAACGACCTGATCGCCGAGGGGGACAAGGTAGGCGCCCGCCTCACGGCCACCGGAACACACCGGGGAGACTTCCTCGGCATCCCGGCCACAGGCATCCGGGTCACGATGAAGGTCATCAATCTCTATCGGTTGGAGAGCGGCAGGATCGCGGAGGTTTACCGCAGCTACGACCTCCTGGGGCTGGGGCAACAGTTGGGGTATTTCGAACCCATCCCAGAGGAAGGTTCCCCTTCTCCTTTGCTCGGCGCACCGATCCCGGCGAGTTCTCGTGGGGCGATGCGTCGGAGATGACCGGGGACCCCGGAGATCCCGAGTCGAACAAGGCTCTTTGTGTGCGGGAGATCGAGGAAGGATGGAATCGAGGGGACGCAGCCGCGGCGCTGGAGGTCGTGGCTCCCATCTTCGTGTTCCACAGCATCTACCCCGAAGTCACGGACTTCGATAGCTATCGCCAGTGGATCGAGGGACATATCGACCCCGAGAACCCCACCCAGATCGCCATCCGCGATCTCTTTGCCGAAGGGGATCGGGTCGTGGACCTTTCCGTGGCAGACCTGGGGCGAGGTCTGGAGGAGGCGGGGATCCGCATAAGCCGGTTCGCCGACGGCAAGATGGTGGAGATGTGGCGTTGCCTGAACGTCCTGCCGGTCTTCATCGGGTTGGGGCTTTTGCCCACCTTTCCGGAATTGGCGGGCGGGTGAAGCGTAAGGGCGGGGGATCGGTTTCCTCGCAATTCGTCGCATTGGCGGTCGGTATGCTGGCCAGGCGGGGGGAGATCGACCTGGACTGGCGTGCCCCCGTGAGACGAGACCGGGTCCAGTCTCAGGGGGGCACCTCACTTCCGCCCGAGCCGATTCGACTCCCTTCCTCACTCGGCCTTGAGGGAGACCACTGGATCCACGCGAGCCGACCTCCGTGCCGGGATGAAGGCGGCCACGAACGCCACCCCCGCCAGCAGCAGGGCGACGGCCACGATGGTGAAAGGGTCCGAAGGCGTGACCCCGAAGAGGAAGCTGGACATCCCCCGAGCCGCCAACCAAGCTCCCAGAAGGCCCAGGACACCGCCCACCCCCACCAAACCCATGCCCCTGCGGAGCTGGAGACCCACCACGGAGGCCGGTACGGCCCCCAGGGAAAGGCGAATGGCCATTTCCCGGGACCCTCGAACCACGGCATAACTCACCACGCCGTAGAGGCCCATGACCGCCATTCCTAGCGCCACCAGCGCAAAGAGAACGGACGCGATGGCGGTCACGCGCCGGAGAACGAGCATGAACCCCACGTGCTCCTCCAGCGTCGTCGTGTTCGTAACGATGGCCTCGGGGTGGCGTTGGCGAAGGAGGGTGTAGACCCGGGTGGCCAGGGAACGGGGATCGGCTCGGGTGACCGCCAGAATGGATACCCAGGCGTTGTATTCCTGGCTGTAGGGAAGATAGAGGAAGGGAGTGGGGGGTTCCCCCAGGGACCTGATCTTCGCGGTGGACACCACCCCGATCACCGTGGGATCCTGCCAGCCGGGCATCTCCACTCGGATCGTTCGGCCCAGCGGGCTCTCATTCGGCCAGAACCGGCGAGCCATGGCCTCGTTGACGATGGCCACGGGAGGTGCCTCGGGACCATCCGTCTCATCGAAGGTTCGGCCCTCATGGAGGGAGAGACCCGCCGCCTCGAAGAAGGCCCCGTCCACCGAGGTGAAGTCCACCTGATGGGCGGCCCGCCCTTCAGGGGCCGGGACCCCTTCCACGTTCACCTCCAGCATCATCCGGTTCACGGTGTTCAGGTGGACGTTGGAGATGACGCCCACCCGGGTGACGCCAGGCAGTGAGAGAACCTCTTCTCGAATTGTGGAGATCATGGCCCTCCCCTCCTGGGCCGAGTACTCCGCAGAGGGGATCATGAAGGAGACGAGAGCCGTGGGCTCCTTCCCGAACCCGGGATCCACCAGACGAGTCGCGTGGAAGCTTCGAAAGAGAAGGCCAGCAGCCACCAGAAGGGTCACTGAGACCGTCATCTGCCCCGCCACCAGCATCCGGCTCAGAGCCAGGGCGCCGCGGCCCGCCCCGGGGCGATCTACTTCCTTTAGCGTGGCGGCCAGGTCCGGGCGTGTGACCTGAAGGGCGGGCAGGAGGCCCACTCCGCCGCCGGCCACGATGGCTAAGGTCAGGGAAAAGGCCGCTACTCTCCCGTCGATGGAGAGATCCAAACCCAGGGGGAGAGGGGTTGGAAGGCTCACTCCCATGGTTAGATCCAGGAGCCAGGAGCCGAGGACGAACCCCAGGAGGCCTCCCAGGACCCCAAGAAGGACGGTCTCGGTGACGAGCTGGCGAATGAGGCGTCCCCGGGCGGCCCCGAGACCCAGGCGGAGGGCCATCTCTTTTCGTCGGTCTACCCCTCTGGCCAGGAGGAACGAAGTCAGATTCGTGCACGCGATGAGAAGGACCAATCCCACCAGTATCATTCCGAAGGTGTTTGCCGAACGGACGAATCGATCCGCCGATGGATTGAACACCACCTCTCTCGTGGGCACCGCAACGACGCTCTCCTCCCTCTGCCAGACCCCAGGGAAACCGTTGTAGAGGGAAGCCGTGACGTTGGCCAACGCCCCCTCCAGCTGGGCCATGGAAGCCCCGGCCCGCAGCCTCCCCACGGGGAAGAAGGCGTTGGAGCCCCTGGACTCCAGGGGGTTAGCCTCCAGGGGCATGAGCTCGCCGACCATCATGATGGGCGCGAACAGATCCGCTGCGATCCCCCTGTTGGACCCCAGGAACTCCGGCGGCGCCACCCCCACCACGGTGTAGTCCCGGCCGCTCACCCGGATGGACGTACCCAGGACCGCGGGATCGGAACCAAAAGCCTCCTTCCAGAACCGGTGCCCCAGGACCACCACCGGGTGGCCCCCGGGGTCCACATGGTCCTCGGCCAGGAGGAGGCGTCCCAGGGCGGCGTGGATGCCCAGGAGGGTCAGGTAGTTTCCCGTGACCATCTCCGCCACCAGGGTTTCTTGGGTCGCCCCCATCTCCCTGTGGGCCAGGGCGTATTGATATCCCCCCAGGTCCTGGAGGACCTCCTCCGTTCCCTCCCTCAACGCCAGGAAATCCGGGTAGCTGATGGCGTCGAAGCTCCCCTGGGCCCGGTCCCGGTAGAGATTCACAAGCTCCCCCGGGGCCTGGTAAGGGAGGTCCCGGATCAGCATGGCGTTGACCAGTCCGAAGATGGCAGTAATGGCCCCGATCCCGAGAGCGAGGGAGAGGAGGGCGACTGCCGTGAACCCGGGGTTCTTGCGCATGGTCCGGATGGTGAACCGGAGATCCACCACCAGGTCCTCCAGAGGCCGAAAACCTCTCTCTTCCCTGGTCTTCTCCTTGAAGCGTTCCACACCGCCGAAGGCCACCAGGGCACGGCGGCGGGCCTCACGGGGCTCCATGCCGGCCCGCATGTTCTTCTCCGTCTCCATCTCGATGTGGAAGCGGAGCTCCTCGGCCATGTCCGCGTCCATACGGCCCCTCCGAAGGAGGGCCCTGCACCGTTCCAACACGGACCTCATGCCGGTCATGATCCGTGTTCCTCGTCCATGGAGTCTTCCTCTGCCCTTTCCGGCCAATCCTCTCGACCTCTCCGGGAGCCTCTCCGGCAGCTGGCGAGG
>JBDHKE010000248.1:0-3139 GCA_039586555.1 Gemmatimonadota bacterium
CGGACGCGGTCTCGATCTCGAGCGCGGCCTTCAGAGACCCGCGAATGGTCGAGGAGGCCGTCCAACGATTCGGATCTGGGAAGATCGTTGTGGCCATCGATGCCGACTTCAACGAATCTTGCCCTTCCCGCCGCGAGGTCTACATCGACGGAGGACGGACACCCACGGGAAAGGACGCGGTCCAGTTCGCCAAGGAGATGGCAGACCTCGGGGTGGGGCGACTACTCCCGACCAGCAAGGCCACGGATGGCACGAAGAACGGGTACGACATCGAGCTGACCCGGGCTACAGCCGACGCAACGGGTCTGCCCGTAATTGCGAGCGGCGGCGCGGGAAGCCTGGAGCACTTCCTCGAAGCCGCGGTGGAAGGGCATGCGCAGGGCCTCCTGGCCGCGTCCGTCTTCCACTTCGGAGTCTTCAGCATCCGCCAGGTTAAAGAGTACCTGCGGGATCACGGGATCTCGGTGCAGCTTTAGGCACGAGCCGTCTGGCGTCCTCTGGCCGAAGGGAGAGAGACGGGCGGGAACCGGGAGACCCCCTAGTCCTCCACCACTCCCCTCAGGTCGCGCTCGTGTTCTTCCTCCTGGATGAGAATGTCCTCGAGCACGCGGCGAAGGCCGTACTCTCGCAGCGACTCCGCCTGGGCGATGCGCTTCTTGTAGTTGGCAATTGCCATCTTTTCACCCTTCAGGTCCTGCTTGAGCATCTCCAGGCTGTCCGCCGAAGTCTCACGCTTTTCCACTTCTGTCGTAGGGACTCCACCCAGGTAGTCGATCTGATCGGAGAGCATCTGGGCGTGCTGCATCTCCTCCTGCGCGTGAACGATCAGCTCCTTCTGGATGGACTCGTACTGGGCACCGGTCAGGACGGCTGCGTGCTGCACGTACTGGATCGCCGCGGCGTACTCCCACTCGAGGTCCTTGTTGAGCTCCTGGAGTAGCTTCTTCTTCGTGATCGCCACCGAACACCTCCTTGCGAGCGCTCCCGCTAGATTACCCGGCCGCCGCCTTTCCCGCGAGCCCCCGAATATCCCGGTCGCTGTTTACGTCTCCGAGTATCTCTCCACCAGTACAAATTTCATCACCTTACCGGTCGGAGTCCTCGGAAGCGGCTCTTCAGTCCAGACGATCCGCTTGGGAGCCTTGAAGCCGGCCATTCTCTCCTTGCAGTAGCCGATCAGTCCTTCCTCGGTGACCTGGGCACCGGGAGCCCGAATCACCACCGCGGTCACCATCTCCCCCCACGTGTCGTGAGGCAGTCCGATCACAGCACAGTCGGCCACGTCAGGATGGCTCATGAGGGTGTCTTCCACTTCGACGGAGAAGACGTTCTGTCCTCCCGAAATGATCATGTCTTTGACCCGGCCCGAGAGGTAGAGAAAACCTTCCTCGTCGAACCGCCCCAGATCGCCCGTGTGGAACCAGCCCCCTGCAAAGGCCTGACGGGTCTTCTCTTCATCCTTGTAGTAGGCCGCCGTCGCGGTCGGCGCTCTCCCGAGGATCTCGCCTACCTCGCCCAGAGGGACGTCCTTCCCGGCGGAATCCACGATGCGGACTTCTGCGCCAAAGGCCACCTGTCCGACGGAGTCCGGTTTTCGATTCTTCTCCTCGGGGCCGAGGCTGGTCAGGATTCCGGTTTCCTGCAGCCCGTAGTACTCGTAGATATTGGGGCAGAGGCGACGTTTGACCTCGTCCTGGAGCGCAGAGGTCAAGGGGGATGCGGCAAAGACGAGGGCACGAAGAGAGCTCAGATCGTGTTTGTCCACCTCGGGGAGAGGAAGCACAAAACTGGCCATGGTCGGCACCCAGTTCGATATGGTGACCTTCTCGGATTCGATCAGTTCCAGCATCTGCGCGGGCTGAAACTGATGGATGACGTTTCGTGCCCCGGCTAAAAGCCCGATCGAGCACCACGCAAAGCCCACCCTTCCGAAGATGGGAAAAGCGGTGAGGATGACGTCCTCCCGCGTCAGGTCGTGCAGGGAGGCCATGACGGACCCGGTCGCGTTGTTGTAATGGGTCAGGAGGTAGGCTTTAGGAAGTCCCGTGGTTCCGGAGGTGAGGTTCAGGTACTGGTCGTCCTCTTCCGAGATTTCCACGTCCGGTTCGTCGGGAGAAGAGGTCCGAACCAGCTCTTCGTAGTTCCGGGCAAACTCGGGAAGGTCGCGGCCGATACCCACGAAGTGCGTAATCCCGGGGAGCTCTTTGCGTATCCCGGCGGCCACCTCCGGGAACCAGGGGTCGAACAGGAGCGCTTTGGCTCCGCAGTGGGCCAGCAATTCCACCATCTCTGCCGGAGCCAGCCTGTAGTTCAACGGCACGCCGATGATTCCGCTCTTTGCCAACGCAAAGTAGATTTCCACGATCTCAGCGCGGTTCGTGCAGAGGAAGCCGGCCACATCTCCCTTGGTCAGGCCGAGCCCCATCAGCCCGTGCGCCAGGCGGTTGGTCCGCTCGTTGACGTCCCGAAAGCTGAACCTGCGTCCGGTCGCGGAGCAGAAGACGGCCTCTCGGTCCCCGTATCGCACAGCGGCGACGCGTAGGAGGTTCCCCATCGTCAGGCCTCCCGTAGCCTTCTGACTCATGGCCTCCCCTCCCTCATGTTGCCTCCTGCGCTCGGGTCAGACCCACCCTAGCACCACTGCGAACACGATATGGCGGATCCCGGCCACGGGGGGTCCACCGATAGCCAGCACCTTGTTGGTCTTCAGTGAGTACCCATCGGGGTCTCCGCTGCTGAAATGCCTTTTCGGTTAGAATCCGGCCCCATGAAGAAGCCAGGAACAACCCGGAACCGGGTATTCACGAAGATGCGGAGTGGATCCTGGGGTAGCCTCGGGCACCGAGTGCTCTCGGTGGCCGGAGCCGTCGCACTCATCCTTGGTGCCACGCTCGGAGTCGCGGGTGGAATCGAGCCGACAGATCAGGTGGTTGCCGAGCCCGCGCTCTACGACGTCGGAGAGCGGATCTACGACGAGGTGGAGCGCTCATCCCTCTACCTCACGATGAGGGACGGCGTGAAGATCGCCATCGACCTCTACCTGCCGAAAGATCTACCAGACGGTGAGAAGATTCCGACCGTTTTGTGGCAGACGCGCTACTGGCGCTCGTGGAAGCTGCGCCGGCCCCTCGGCCTGTTC
>JBDHKE010000249.1:0-3137 GCA_039586555.1 Gemmatimonadota bacterium
TTCGTCTTTCGCGACGGCCAGAACTGGACCGTCCGTCACTTCAACTGGATCCGCCAGGTCCTCGTCCCTGGCACCCTCGCCGACGAGGATCGCACCGTGCTCTCCGAGTACCTGGCCCTCCTCGAGTACAAGCTCCAACGCAGAGACGAACTCGACGGCCGCATCGAGGCCCTCGCCTTCACGCCCCGCTACAAGCCCCTGGTCGACCGCATCTGCTGCTTCCGCGGCTTCAAGACCCAGGCGGCCATGGTGATCGCCACCGAACTCGGCGATGTGCGCCGCTTCGAGAACCCCCGTCAGCTCATGGCCTATGTCGGCCTTGTCCCCAGCGAGCATTCCTCCGGTGACTGACGACGCCTCGGCGCCATCACCAAGGCCGGCAACGCCCGTGTACGCCACATCCTCATTCAGTCTGCCTGGCACTACCGAAAGCGGCCTGCCGTCGGTGCTCCTCTTCGCCAGCGCCAACGTGGACAGGATCCCGACGTCATCCGCCACGCCTGGAAGTGCCAGCACCGCCTCTACACCCTCTTTCATCGCCTCGCCGTCAAGAAACCCAGGCAGGTCGCGGCCACCGCTGTCGCCCGTGAGTCGGTCGGCTTCCTCTGGGCCGTGCTGCGCGACCTCGATGTCCCCCAACTCCAGGAGGTGACCGCCGCCGCCTGAATCCGCCAGCGAGATCTGGGAGTCCCGGGGCACGATAGGAGAACGCCCCGAAACGTTACGGGGTCCGGCTCTCGCCCAATCCCCGTGTATAGACTCCGGCCAGCTCCCGACGAATCCGTCTCATGATGCTCTGGACCCCCGGTTCAACCATCGAATATCAGCAGGATGCATCGTCGAAGACGCCCCGGGCTCCCTCCTTCGCCTCTCGAATGACTTGACAGGGCCCTTCCATATCAACGTTCCTGCGGCTGCCGAACCTGCGGTCCTCGGCAATCACAGGCTCACATCCCTTCGGCTTTCCACGTTCGCTCCGTTGCTCACCACCGTTCGCGCCGGTTTCTCCGAAGCGGCCGGAGGCCGCGTAGGCGGCAGCCGCTTTGTTATCTGTAGTACACACCCCAACCACCGGCCTGCCGACTTTCATCGCTTTCGCTTCAGAATGCCCCAGGCGGATGCCAACATCAGATCATGACGAGCCTGTGCCAGGCTGAACTCCTCCGGGTCAAAATCCTCGCCGAGCCATTCCATCATCTCCTGATCGTCCTCATCAAGATCCTCGAACGGCTGTTGCGGGAGCCATTGGACTTCCGAATAGCGATACGGGCCACCGCAATCCTCGGGAGGCCCACGCCGTGCGCCATCGAGCACCCACGGCAACCAGGCCTGATCGCTAACGCTCTCCAGCGCCTCCACCTCAACGAGGTGTCTCCAGTCGTCGCCGAAATCGTACGTGTATTCGAAAGTGTCTCCGGCGCGAAGCCCGAGCCGATCCAGCCTTGCTCGTGTCGAGTCCTCTCCCTCGGCCTCATCGTCGGGCGCCTCGAACCCGCGGTCTCCAATCTCAAACCTGTAGAGATGATAGTCGTACCATTGGAAGAGCATCTGAATGGTGCGATGGAGCTCGTGGAGAGTGACGTTGGCCCTCACCAAGACGCTCCTCCAAATCGATGGCTCGATCTCGGCTAGGCTCACGCGGAGTCGGAAGGCCGCCACATTCTTAGGTCTCGGTTGAATCACTCCTCATCCTCCACAAGGGCGTTCCCGGTATCGCAGATAACGTCCCGCACGCTACCGGACGGGCCTGAGGCCCGTACCCGAAGGGCGCGAGCCGAAGGCGAGCCGCGGTAGGCGTGCTGTTATCCGGTGCGTAAGAATGTCCATACACTCCGGAGACGCTCCGAAACCGAGGTTGGGTTGGCGAGTCCCCCTGTCATCAACCTGGAATGTCGTCCAGGGTACTTATCTCACCCCTGGCTGCCTCTCCATCCCTCCAGGCTGGCACCGACGGGCCTTCACAGAGTGCTGCTTGCTTCATGGGAATGACGTACACATCATCCCACCCTGCTCGAATGGTTAAGTCCACCGTCACCCAGACATATCCAAGAAACCCGGCCGTCACCTGGACCTCACCCTGGCGAGATGTGAAGGTTGCGGTGTCTGCTTCCATGGGACGGTACTGGGTTGAATCCAAGGTCATCCCCTGGGGATCCTTGAGACGAATCACCCCAACGTCCCTTCCCCGGATCCTGTATTCGGGCGCATTCGTGGAATCCCTGAAGGTCAGGGACAGCCTGCCCAGCCCCGGAGCCAGTTCTTCGCGGAGCCGCCTTGAGTCGACGGCAGATAAACCGGTGTAGTGCAGTGGCGCGTTGCACTCGAAAAGCACGATTACTCTCGGCTTCCTCCGGGCGGTGTCCTTCGTTGCCTCTAGTGTCTGCCGATCGTTCGTCTCCCGCGTGGGCTGGGTTTGTCCGGTCCCAACGCACCCACCTAGGGCTGCGACGGTCAAGACCAGACCTCTGGACTTCCTCGTTACCATTCGATCCTCCCGGGCTTCACTCCAGGATCGACTTGGGCTTCTCTCCCAACTCCCACTCACGTTCTTTCACACAAGCTTCTCTCTCTGGATCCGCACCGGATAACTTGCCCGTTGGCGACACTCACTGTCGCGACTCCACCGTCTGCGGGCAGTTTCGCGACGCTGTCGCAATCTCTCCCTTTACGAGCCCCGAACTCGGGCCATCCTCGGGGGGTCTCGACCCCGGAACCCGATCACCGCCGCGTCCAGATCACGATGACGCCGCAGATCGCTTCTGAGTTGAACTGAGCGGGAGCCGTGGCCGGTCCTGAATAGGCCTCGATCGCCTCTACAGCCTCGGGTCTCAGGTTGTCCAGGTAGGACTGGTCGCCCCGGTGCATCCTGAGTCCGTCCAGGTAGACCGTCGGGAAGCAGATCCCGTTGGGCCCAATCCCCTGCTCTGCCAGCAGCCGCCAGCTTCCGCGGAGGCCGGGTGGGCCGCGACTCGACTGGACCCGTATTCCTCCGGACCTTGCAATGGTCCAGTTCACCTTGAAACCTGGCAGCGAGTTGAGGGCCCCGGCCATGTCCGTGTCGTACCGCCACTTCTCCAGCTCCTCACGCGCCAGGAAGGTGCCCACCCCGCGCTCCTTCCGTGCCGTGAACCCCACCA
>JBDHKE010000106.1:0-12652 GCA_039586555.1 Gemmatimonadota bacterium
CTCGACTTCGGCCATCTTCTCCATGAGGAAGCTCCTTCCGGTTCCGGTCCTGCTGGCGCAGGCCCGGACTCCCCGGGTTCATATGACGATGAACAACTCCAAGGAGCTTCCTCTCTTTCTTCCCTACCGTCCAGCCTCCTCCAGCTGCTCCGCCTTTTTACACAATCTTCGGGACACTACTTATAGCGATTCTGATCAACGTGACGACGGTCGTTCTTTGTTTGCGCGAGCGGGCCTCGTCGGAGGGCTGGTTGGGCCAGGTCAAGAACGGGCTGGTCGTTGGACTCGTCGGCTCGGTGATCATCTTCGTCGCGTCGTGGCTGGTGACAACGGCGGTATTCCCCGACTACTTCACGGCGATGGCCGAGGGGTATC
Source organism: Gemmatimonadota bacterium (assembly GCA_039586555.1). Taxonomy (GTDB): domain Bacteria; phylum Gemmatimonadota; class Gemmatimonadetes; order Longimicrobiales; family Gaopeijiaceae; genus JBDHKE01. The sequence continues at coordinate 376 of JBDHKE010000106.1, forward strand.
GGGAAGCGTACGTAAACATGGGACTGGCCGAGGACGAGGTGGCGGACTTGGTGGCTGCAACGGCGGCCACATCACCGGTCAGGTCGGCGTTCGACGGGGTGGTAGGTACGATGGCGACCAGCCTGGTCGTGGCCGCGATCGCGGGAGGGTGGCTTCGTAACAAGCAGTGAGGGTGGTGTTAGCACATGAGCTCACGCGGCGACGCGATCCCGACCTCCCGGAGGTCACCGAGGCCCGCCGCCGGCTCTCCATCCGAGGGCATCTTCCTTGAGTTCCAGGCCGTCAACCCGCATCCTGATCCGCGCCAGAACCGCATAACCGTCAGGCGGAAGGGAGAGGAGTCAAGCGCATGCCCGCGCGGCAGAAGCTGACTCTTGAAGGACTTGTCGTCTTCGCCGTTGCTGGCGTTGCGTTCGGCCTTCTATACAACACGCTGTTCTACCCCCATACGCTGGTCGAGTACGCCGAAGCAGCGGTCATCGGCCTGCTGCTCGGGCTGGCCGCGGGGATCGCCGAGCACACCTTCCTGGGGCCTCGACTGCGAGGACGTTCGTTCATCCAGGCGGTTCTCGTCCGCACGCTGGTGTACGCGACCTTCGTGGCGGTGGCGCTGTCTATCGTCTTGGCGGTCGAGCCTGCGGCCTTGGGAGAGTGCAGTTACTTCGGCTGTCTCGCGGCGTTGCTCGCCGGGCCTCAGTTCCTTCGCGACTTGGTGTTTTCGACGGTCTTCGCCTTTCTGACCATGTTCTCCGTCCACATCGTGCTGCTTGTGGGCACTCGCAACTTCGCCCGCCTTGTCTTCGGCAAGTACCGTCGGCCTCGAGAGCTCTACGCGGTCTTCATGTTCGTGGATCTTCGCGACTCCACGTCCATCGCCGAGCGCTTGGGCCATGTGAGGTTCAGCGCATTTCTGAGCGAGTTCTTCAACGAGCTCTCAGACCCCATTCATGGCGCAAAAGGAGAAGTCTACCAGTATGTCGGGGACGAGGTCGTAGTGGTCTGGCCGGGAGAGCGCCGCGCCAGGGGCCCCCAGTGGCTGGAGTGCTACGAAGCGATGCAGGCGAGCGTCGCGGCGGCAGTACCGTCCTTTAGCGAGCGATACGGCTGCGCTCCCGAGTTCAAGGCCGGAGCTCACTGTGGCCATGTGATGGTGACGGAGGTCGGGACCCTACAGCGTGCCCACGTCTATCACGGCGACATACTCAACACGGCTGCGAGAATTCGAGACTTCTGCAACGAAAGCGGCTTCAATCTCCTCGTATCCGAGGCTCTTGCAGCCACTCTCGCCCCAGCTCGGCACGCCGAGTTTGAGCGCATCGCCTCACTGCAGCTTCGCGGCAAGGAAGAGGAGGTTGTCCTTTTCGGCTACCGGAGCTCAGCGAGGCGCGTGGGGCACGAAGTCGGGGCATCAGCGTGACAAGCAGTTGCTGCTGACGCGGTGCGGATCACGGTCCGCACCGGGCGCCCTATCGCTCAGGGCGCGGAGATCAGCCCCCGCCTCCGAGCAGCTCCCGCACCTCGTCTTCGGTGAGCCCGACCTGATCCACTTCCGCGCTGGCATCGAGCAATTCTCGGTCCTCCGCCAATCTGGCCAGGGCCAGCGAACCAGCAGCGCAGCCCGCACCGGCCACTGCGAACACGGGGCCCAACACGAGAACGTTTCCCCATCCCAGGGCCGCGATGGACACGAAGATCCCGGAGAACAGAAGACCCCCGATGCCTCCCCATACTGCGAAGCGCAGAAGCGACATCTGATCAAACCTGCGACGGCCCTCAACAATCCCGAGGACCCCAGAGAACGTGATGCCAGCAAGAAAGCCGAGCAGGGCAAACCCGAGGGGGAACGGGACGTCTGCGGCGCCAACGCCGACGATGAGCAGTAGGACCATTCCCGCAGCGAACCACGCCAACGCCCAGGTGAGGCCCATCCCGATTGCGCCGCGGATTCGTCTCAGCCACTTCCTCATTGCGACCTCCCGTTGCACTTGGACCTTCTGCCGCCGACGCTTGCGTCCCGCCCGACACCGGTACTTTGCGCGACGCCTGATCACATCAGCCAAGTGGAGTCTGTCCTCCAGCGACGTGTCCTTCGCTACTTCCGTCGCCACGGACTCCTCGACGAGCTCGACGCCGCAGGCATGCTCACCTGGCAGGGCTCGGGCGGGTTCAGCGTCGACGGCTCCGTGCGCATCGAGGGCGAGGATCGTGCCGGCATCGAGCGTCTCGTCCGCTACTGTGCCCGCCCGCCCTTCGCGCTCGAACGGCTGCACGCCCTCGAATCAGCCCCCGCCCTTGCCTCACCCGAGAGCCGCCTCCTCTACCGCTTCCCGAAACCCGACGTCTACGGCCGTACTGAGCTGCTGCTCACGCCTCTCGAGCTCCTCGACGCCCTCTCGAAGTTCGTCGCGCCCCCGCGTGTTCATCGCCACCGCTACCACGGTGTCCTGGCTCCGAATGCCAGGCTCAGGCCCCACGTCGTGGCGTTCGGTCGAGCCGAGCACGTGTCCGAGGCGCCGCCGACCGACGTAGATGCAGCATCACCCGGCGTGTCCTTCGAGCCGGCGCCTGAGCCCGCCTCCCCTGCCCGAATCCGCTGGGCCGTCCTGCTCGAGCGGATCTATGACGTGCTGCCGCTGCTCTGTCCCGTCTGCGGCGCCGCGATGAAGATCCTCGCGTTTGCCTTCGGCGAGCTCGGCTTCGCCTCGGTTCTGACCGATCCGCCCGGCGTCTCGTCCATCCTCCTGCACCTCGACCTCCCTCACAAACCCCCGCCCCTCTCGCCCGCGCGCGGACCGCCCCAGGACGACCTTCTCACGGGGCTCCTCGATCAAACGCCCACCTTCGAACCGGCCGAGCCCCAGCCCGTCCCGGACTTCGAGTTCGACCAGGCCCTGCCCGACGACTTCGACCTCTGGGGCTCCTGAGTCCGGCCCGCCGTTGGATTCTCCTCCCAGCGCCTTCCTCGCCCATCCGCGCTTCCCTGAGGCCCATTCCGGCTCACTGAACTCTCGCGGCTCGCCGGCCGCATTGTGCCCTCCCGCTCGACCCCTCTCAGCTCGTGCCCGTTGCCCTCCCTCTCCCCCTGCCCCCTGCCAACAAAGGCCGTTTGGACTTCCTATCCGTTCTCCCCCTGCCCCCTGCCAACAAAGGCCGTTTGGACTTCCTATCCGTAACGCGTCGCGGCTGAGGTCGCGAAGCTCTCCGAGCACCTGCCCGAGACGATTCGGACAAAGGAATCCGAGCTGGGTGCTGAAGAACGCCGCCTCGCCAACTTCGTCGACTTCATCGGCGAGGGACGCGGCAGCCAGGCGCTCGCCAATGCCCTGATCGAAACTGAAAGAAGGGTGGAGGCACTGCACGAAGAGTTGGACGCCCTGCACCGTAGCCGGCGGAAGGTGTTCCAGACCCCGCCGGTGGAGTGGATCGAGGAGCGGTTGAGCCGAATCCAGGAAATCCTCGAGCGACGGACCGAGTAGTCGGCGCTGCTCCTCCGCGACTTGCTTGGAACGATTCGCCTGGAGCCGAGGAAGGGCGACGTAGGCCGGCCCTACTACCTGGCGCAGACGTCGATCGACTGCATCGCCCTACTCGAAGCGCCGCCCGGAGCCAAGGGCCCGGACGGCGGTTCGAATTCTTTGCGACAGTGGAGGCGGCGGGAGTGAGCTGCGGTCGGCGCCGACGCACCGATCCTCGCTCGTCTCGCGGGGAGGCCGTGGGGCTGAAGGTCGGCATGCGGGCCGCTCGGCTCGAACCGCGCTCCCGGTCTTCGCTGCGCGAATCCCGGCGGGTTCTCCTCCCGCCACCTCCATGCCCGGAAACAAATAAGCCCCCACGACCTGGAGGTCGTGAGGGCATGGAGGCGGCGGGAGTCGAACCCGCGTCCGCGAATGGATCCTGCAAAGCCTCTACGTGCGTAGATCACTGAAAAAGTTCGCCGATTGGCCGGCCAGTGAACCACCGATCCGCGGCTAGCTGCCTCCTACTCTCGCCCCACGGCCCGACAGCGCGACCGGGGAGCCAGCCCGACTTGTCGACGCCTCAGGACCTGCCCCGGGCAGGCGGGTCAAGAGACGGGCTGCGTATCGTTACGCGGCCAGTGCCAGATCAGTATTGGCAGTTGTGAAAGTTCCCGGTTGTTTTGCGAGGCTACCGGGGACCTCGGCACGCTACTTCGCCTTCACCAGACACGTCGAAGCCTTTACGCCCCCTTTCTCAGTGCCATCCCTGTTACCCCGACAGGCGTCACAGGGATCCTGACATGTTATTCCTAAGCCCATCCACGTCCGCTTGAAGGCCCCTTCTAGGCCATCTCCACCACACCCCGGGAGAGATAGCCCTCGAGCAAGGCCTCGACCTCTTCCAGGGCCTTGACCTTGAACAGCTCCACCCGGAGCGCCCTGCCGCCGGGTAGCCCTTTCGTGTACCAGCCCAGATGCTTGCGAAACTCGATAAGAGCCTTCTCCGCGTTCGTCTCGAAGGCGATCGCGTTCCTGGCGTGCTTGAGACAGATCTCGAACCTCTCCTCCACGCCCGGCGACTCCGGAACCGGAAGCCCTTCAAGGGCTGCCCTGGCCTCCCTGAAGATCCATGGCCGCCCGTGGGATCCCCGGGCAATCATGACGCCGGCGCACCCGGTCTCGTCTCTCATCCGCCTTGCATCCGACCCGCACCGGACGTCCCCGTTCCCGATCACCGGGATCGCTAGCGCTTGCACCACCGCGCCAATCTCGTCCCAACGAGCCACACCCCCGTACATGTCGGTGCGCGTGCGCGGGTGCAGGGTCAGCGCCCGGGCGCCCGCGCCCTCGCAGGTGCGTGCGATCCGGACGGGGTCACGTCTCGGCTCGTCATATCCGCTGCGGATCTTCACCGTCGTGGGTAGAGGCGTGGCTCCGTCCACGGAACGGATGATCCGATGGACCAGGGAGAGGTCGCGGAGACACCCCGAGCCTCCGTTTCGCCTGACCACCTTCTTGACCGGGCAACCGAAGTTGATGTCGATGAAGTCCGGAGCGTAGGAGTCAGCGACGTACGCGGCTGCGTCAGCCATCTGGGCTGCATCGGCCCCGAAGATCTGCACGCCGATGGGACGTTCCTCCCGGCCGAACCGAAGATACCGATGGGATCGGCGGGTGCCCTTGCAGATGCCGGCGGCGCTGACGAACTCGCTCACCACGACGTCCGCCCCGTACTCCCGGCAGAGACGGCGGAACGGTGACTCGCTGACCCCTGCCTGAGGAGCCAGATACAGCGGCGTTCGATCGCCCTCGAGCTGTTGAAGGAAATCGGAGCTCATGGTAAGAAGGTAAGAGGCTTCTCGGCGGCCGTGAACCCTGACGAGCTCCTCGCGCACCTCATGTCACCGCTTTACACGGATGGGCATTCTTCGGATATTGGAATCCTCTCAAGAGCCCCACCGGGTTTCGCGGCGCCTACGGGAGCGCGGAAATGAAGTTACGAGAACTGTTTACCAGAGAAGTCGTCAACCTGAATCTGAAAGCGGACTCCAAGGACCCGATTCTCAAGGAGCTGGTCCAGAGTCTGGGACTCGACGAGAAGGCCGAGGCGACCCTGTTCAAGACCCTGAAGCGCCGGGAGAACCTGGGGTCCACGGGGATTGGCAAAGGAATCGCGATTCCCCATTGCCGATCCCTGGTCGTGAATCGGCTGCGGCTGGCCTACGGTCGCAAGGCGGAGGGAGTGGAGTTCAAGGCCATCGATGGTCGGCCAGTCTTCAACTTCTTCCTGATCGTCGCTCCACCTCTGGAAGTCTCGAATCAGTACCTGCCGGTTCTGGGCAAGATCGCGCAGTTCGCCAAGGACCCGGAGGTTCCCGTTCGCCTCGGAGAGATCCAGACCGCCGAAGAGTTCCTGGATCTCCTGGAGGAGAAAGCGAGCTGAAGACCGCAGGACGGGCGCGGTCGTGGGCCCCCGAAGGTCAGAGGCCACATCTCACATGAAAGAAGCGGCGCACCCATCTGAGGGTGCGCCGCGAATCCGTACTCTTCCGGCCGCCGGCACCTTATTTGGTGACGAACATCTTCAGTACCTGGTCCCTCCCGTTGACGACCAGTTGCACGAAATAGACGCCGGAAGCCACGTGCGACCCCGACTGATCCCTACCGTCCCAGTAGCCCTCGTACCGGCCGGGTTGCGCGTACTCCAGATTGACCACCGGAAGGCCCTCCCCTCCAGGGTGCTGAAGGGCGGTTGGGGAAGCCACGAACTGCTGGAGCACGTTGTAGATCCGAATCGAGACGAGAGCCGGCTGACCGCCGTCGAAGAGATCCTCCCTCAGAATGAAGGGAATCTTCGTCTCTGGATTGAAAGGATTCGGATAGTTCTGCTCGAGCTCGAACCCGGGCTCCTGCCGCCCCGACCCTCCTGCCTGTGCGGCCAGTTGGCCGTCGAGAGCGGGAGTGACGCTGAGCAAGGAAAGGAGGACGAACAAGACGCTGTAGGTGCGTCTCATCTCAACCTCCGCACAGATTCTGTGCTGTAGCAAATTCGACGAATAGCCCTCCAGGAAATCCCGGAAACGTACATACCGCCTCACCAAGCAGTATACGCCCCGGGGACCACAGGGTCAAGCGACATGGCAGGCCACCAAACGGGCCTCGGACAGGGGAAAGGCGCTCGTACAGCGAGTTCTCCCCCACCCGCATTCTTTTGACGCGGAAGGCGCCCTGAGCGTTGCCCTGGAGGGGCAGCGAGTTCAAGAACCAGACCAGCGGAAGGGCACTTGACTGGGCGGCGACGCCGGCACCGGTGAGAAGCCCGATGTGCCCGGTCCATTAGCGATCGGGCGCGTGCTCCACTTCCCTGCCGTCCGCACGCCGTAGCGTGACACCGATGGCATCGTAATGTCCCAGGATCGGCAAAAGATGCCGGCGCGTGAGCGGGAGCACTTCCCGGAAGTCGGCGGGCCCGAGACCGCTTCGCCCCCCGAGTCGTTCCCGGATCCTTCGGGCGCCTGCATCCAGGGCCTCCCCGCAGACGTACAGCTCGTCGTCGACCATGCGCAGATCACCCTCATCGACGAGATGGGCGAGAATGGACCTCAGATCGGGTCGTTCGCCCAGCCTCGATGGGAGCTCGCCGAGAAAGGGGGCCGCCAGTCCGGCCTCGCGAAAGAGGTGCATGAGCGCATCCCGCGCCCGGCTCTGATCCTCGTCCAGCCGGGGCCGAAAGCCCGGCAACGCCGCGGTACCTTGAAGAATCTCGAGATCACCGTCACGGGCAAGCAGCGACAGAACGGAATCCGCGAGATCCGGATGGGACCAGCCAGGAAGCGCCTGTCGCACGAGCTGAACGGGCATCCCCCGCCGAAGCGGGTGTCTCCGGTGATAATCCTCGACGGCACCGAGAATCGTCTGGCCAGCACCCCCCGCCGTCTCGGAGGAGAAGAGCACCGGTCCCGACGACACGATGTCGTCCGCATCCGCGATAACTTCCGCGACCTGATCCGGTAGCGCTCCCACCCAGACAGGAAGATCAGGACGCGGAATCCCCTGCCACGATGCCGTCCGGAGGGCAGCCCTCACCGCCGAACCGACGTCCCCGGAGAGGATGGTGTCCAGATCCCGAGCCTCCCCGGGATCGAGTCGCTTCCGCTTCCGAGGAAGCGGCTCCGCCACCACCCCACCGCCGATCGTCGTCACCGGGGAGTAGGAGCGCAGAATGAAGCGGTCACGAGCCCGCGCCACGATGGCGGATTCGAGGCGAAGCTGGGCCCAGCACTCCTCGCCAGGATCAAGACGCCTCCGGTCGAGGAGCACCACCCTGGCCATGGACTCGGCGGTTCCCAGGTGCACCCGGACTCGCCTTCTCGCTTCGAGATGCCAGGAGCTGTCCGGCAGGAGCCGTACCCGAGCCGTCACCATGGTAGTCTCCCGCCATCCATCCCCGGTGACCACGTTCTGGCCGCGGACGACGGTCCGATGGTCGACCTCGCTTCCCGCCAGAGCGACCGCCACGCGCTCACCGGCTCCCACCTCCGCCGCTTCCCGCCCGTGGGCCTGGAGACCGCGCACCCTCCCAGGAACGTCTCCGGGGAGGATGCGCACACGATCATGGCGCTTGAGATGTCCGGACCACATCGTCCCCGTGATCACCGTCCCGGTTCCTCGAACCGTAAACACGCGATCAATGGGAATCCTGCAATGATCGCCCGGGTGGCGAGCCCGCGCTCTCCGACCCGCCTCGGCGAGGGTCCGTCGGAGCTCGTCGAGGCCCCTGCCGTCCTTCGCTGACGTCGCGACGATGGGCGCATCCCTGTAGGGGGTGCCCTCCAAGAGCTCTCCGACCTCGCCGCGAACCAGCTCGAGCCACTCCTCTTCGACCAGATCGCATTTCGTCAGGGCCACGACCATGGACGACACGTCCAGGAGCCGCAGGATCGCGAGATGCTCCCTCGTCTGGGGCATCACTCCTTCATCCGCGGCCACTACGAGCAGGACCAGATCCATCCCGGTTGCGCCGGCCAGCATGTTCCGGATGAACCCCTCGTGGCCTGGAACGTCCACGAGACCGAATCGGATCTCGTCGTCCAGAGCGAGCTCGGCAAAACCGAGGTCGATGGTGATTCCCCGCTCCTTCTCCTCCTTGAGCCGATCCGTGTCGACCCCCGTGAGCTCCGCCACCAGTGCGGTCTTTCCGTGATCGATGTGCCCCGCTGTCCCAAGGATCAGCCTACGCATCGTTCTCTTCCGCCAGAGAAGCCAGCATGTCCAGAGACCGAAGGGGGGTGCCTCCGGAGAGGTGGAAGGTGACGAAATCCCCGAGCAGGCGCAGGTGCGCCCGCGTCCTGCCCAGGTGCTCTGGAGCGTCGCCCTTGAGCAAGCGCCTCAGCTGGTCCCGGGCTCCTGGACCGATCCTGGGTCCTCCCTCCTCCCGGGCGCAACCCAGGCAGCGAATCCCGCCGGCCTCGAAATCGAATCGTCCCATCTCCGAGGGAGCGATCTTCCTTCCGCAGGTCGCGCAAGACTCCAGGCTTGGACGATACCCCAGGGCGGCGACGATCCTCCAGGACGCCGAGAGGGTGACGGCCACAACGCGATCGGCTGGCGCAGCCTCGACGCGCTGGAGTCCCTCTCTCAGTGCCATAAAGAGCTCCAGATGCGGGTCCTCGCCCGAGTGACGGAGTACGAGCTCGCACAGAAGGGAGGCGCCCCCGAACCGACCCACATCGAGCGCGAGACCCCGATGGGCATTCGAGACGGCGAAGTCCTTGAAGGTCTGCAGCTCCCGATTCGAACGATGATAGATGGCGAGGGTGCCTTCGCTGAAGAGCTCGAGAGCCTCTTTCCCCTTCGAAGCGCGCGCGCGCGCTCCCCGTGCCACCACCCCAACCACGCCGGCTGCTTCGGTGTAGAAGCGGAGAATCTGACTGGTCTCGCTGTAGGGGAAGCGCCGGAGCAGAATCGCCGAAGTGCTCACGAGGGCCATCGCGCACCGCTCAACGATGGCGCCGGAGGGCATCCAGCAGCGCAGCCCGGCGCTCGCGATACTCAGCCTCCACCTCCGCGCCCGGAGAGGTCACGCGGCTGAAGTCCTCGTCAAGCTGGGCCACCTGCCCCAGCAATCCCTCCCGCGTGCCTGGCGCGGAGGTGCGGGCCGCCGTGGGCGACCGGCTCCGACGCACGGCCACGGTCCCCACCACCGCCAGTAGGATCGCCAGGACCACCGCGAACCATGCCACGGGCATGCTTCGCTCCGCCTCTCCCAGGGTGATCGCCACGGTGGCGTCTCCGAGGTTCGACCCCGTGAATCGCCTGTAGCTGGTCCCCGGTTCCAGCTCGACGGGCGGCGCTCCCTGAAGGACGGAGACGTCCAGGGGTGGCGCGGGCTCACGTATCAGGACCTCGACGCGCTCGGTCCGCCCTGGGAGTGGGAGAGTGATTTCCGGCCCCGGTAAACGGTACCGAACCAGAAGCAGCCGCTCCCCAGGGGGCACGGGAGCGAACACCCGTAAGTCCGAGCCTTCGAGCGCGACCGCGTCCGGAGCAAGGTCGCTCTGACCCACCTCGAGATCGCTGGCATTCGCGGGGAGGGGATACACCCAGGAAGGCTCCTGATCGAGGGCCACGACCGTCCGCTGGCCCTCGTTTCGGACCTGCAGCAGGTCCGTTGCATTCCAGCTGTCCTCGCCCGGCTCAAGAAAGAGGTTTCGAACCGCCACCGGGAAGGACTCTCCCCCAGGGCGAGCATACACGGTGTCGTACACCTGGATGACGTACAGGCTGTCCAGCTGGATCGCCGTCGTGATGGGAGGGCCGAAATACAGAATCCCCTGATGGCGAACGGACGCGAAGTAGACCACGCTCCGACGACCCGGATCCGGGACCCGGGGAAGGTGGAAAGAGAAGCCACCGTGGGCCGAGGCTCGCACGCTGTCGATCTCTCCCGCTTCCTCCGCCCCCACCCGGTGCAGGACCACCGTGGCCGCATCCACGGGACTCCCTTCCCGCATTACCCGCCCCTCCAGGACCGGCCGGGCCTCAGCCTGTCCCACGAGAAGCTGCGGAGACAAGACAACTCCGGTCAGGACGAGAGTGAGCGATCTGAATGTTCGGAGAGCAGCCGCGAGTGGAGCGATCCCGAGGACACGTTTTCGGGCAGAAGCCGGTTGGAGAGCTGCGTTCACGGGGTGAAGCGGCCGAAGTCCTCCGGGTTCAGCTTTCGGAGATACTCCTTCAGCTGCTCGGCATCCATGGCCGCCGCCTCCTCTGCCTCTGCGGATGTCTGCCATTCCTCTGTGGCTTCGTCCTCGGCGACCTCGATGGCGGCCTGTTCGAGGAGTTCCTCGCTCGCGTAGATCGGTGCCTCCATGCGCAGAGCCACGGCAATGGAGTCCGACGGACGGGCATCCACCGACACGATCTGCCCGTCGCGTGCCATGATGAGCTCGGCGTAGTAGGTGTTGTTCACCACCCGGGTGATGATGACTCGCTGGAGCGAACCGCCAAGCCCTCCTACCACGGAAACGAGAAGATCGTGGGTGAGAGGCCTCCCGAAGGCCATGGAGGCGAGATGCATGGCGATGGCACTGGCCTCGCCCGGGCCGATCCAGATCGGCAGGACCCGGTCTCCCCCCGCCTCCTGCAGGATCACGACGGGAGTGTTTGACGCCCTATCCAGCCCCAGGCTCTGGACCTTTACCTCAACGAGCACGCGATTCACTCCGTTACGGCCCCTCGCGTCCCCAGGCTTCACTCAGGCCGGGTTCACGCCGGATCCACTCCGCAAGTGAAGAGTCGAACCCCTCGGATTACGGGGGGTTCCCGTGGAGCGGGCAGCAAGTACCGGGCCCGCCGAGAGGTTCTGATCCCACGGGAAACTGGAGGCTATTGCCCATTAGAGACCCGTAGACCGGTTCGGTAGGGAAGTCCGTCAGAGACCCAGCGCGGTTCGGAGGTCTTCGGCCCGGTCCGTCTTCTCCCAGGTGAAGAGCTCCACCTGGCGGGTGCCCGCTTCCCCATAGGAGGTCCGTTCCGGTGTCCTGCCGAAATGCCCGTAGGCGGCAGTGGGTCGAAACATTGGGCTGGCGAGGGACAGGGTCTCGATGATCCGCCGGGGGCGGAAATCGAAGACCTGCCGGACCGCGTGAGAAAGCCGCTCGTCGGGGACCACAGACGTCCCGAAGGAATCCACGTAGATGGATACGGGTTCGGCGACACCAATGGCATAGGCAATCTGGATCTCACAACGACGTGCAGCACCGGCGGCCACCAGGTTCTTGGCCGCCCAGCGGGCCGCATAGGCACCTGACCGGTCCACCTTCGTCGGGTCCTTGCCCGAGAACGCACCTCCACCGTGTCTTCCTACCCCCCCGTACGTGTCCACGATGATCTTCCGGCCCGTCAGTCCCGCGTCGCCGTGGGGTCCACCCCGGATGAACCGGCCCGTGGGGTTGATGTGGAAGGTGCAGTCCCCGCGATCGAACAGCGATTCGGGCAGAACCGGGGTGATCACGTGATCGATGATCTCCCTGCGTATTGTCTCATTGGAGACGTCTTCGTCATGCTGGGCACTCACCACGACGGTGTGGACGCGCCGGGGCTCACCGTTCTCGTATTCCAGCGTAACCTGGGCCTTGCCGTCGGGGCGCAGCCAGGGGATCTGACCCTTCTTGCGAACCTCGGCCAGTCTCCGGGTCAGTCGATGAGAGAAGATGATGGGAGCCGGCATCAACTCAGGGGTTTCATCCGACGCGTACCCGAACATCATCCCCTGGTCGCCAGCCCCACCCGTGTCCACCCCCCTCGCGATATCCACG
>JBDHKE010000250.1:0-3106 GCA_039586555.1 Gemmatimonadota bacterium
GAAGCCTGCTGCTCCATTACGGGGCCCGGCCCTTGGCGCGCTACCCGTTCCGCCACGGTGCGCTTTACCGCTTCGACGCAGGCCCCGTTCTCCTCGTGAGCTACCACCCGTCCCGCCAGAACACCCAGACCGGGCTCCTTACGAGACGCATGTGGTCCGGAATCCTCCGCCGCGCCGTTCGCCTCTCCCGGACCAGGTAGGCAGAGGCCTCCGGAACCATCACTTCGCGCTGGGCGCTCGGGCGTCTGGTCCGAGCGCGCTAGAGCCCGACGCCCAGAAGGGCGCTCGGGGCGTTCCCCTCCGCGCCTGTGTCCAAGCATCATAGGGGTAGGGCGTCTGCGGAGCGGACGATGAGCCCCCCGAGATCATCGAGCGCCAGCAGAGGCAACTTCCCCGGACCCTGGGGCCAGGGGCGGGAGGAGTGGTGCCTCCCGAGCTCGCTGGGAATCCTCGAGTTGGAACCAGAAGACCCCCCAACGAGAGGAGACACCAGTGGAACGATACCTCGGGTTAGATGTACACGCAGCCAGCTCGACCCTCGCGGTCATCTCCCTAGCGGGCAAGCGGCTGAGAAGCATCGTCTTAGAAACCAATGGACGCGCCCTGGTCGAAGCCGTCCGCATGATTCCCGGCCGCAAGCACCTCTGCCTCGAGGAGGGGACACAGTCCGGGTGGTTGCACGAGATCTTGAGCCCCCACGTGGCGGAGATCGTGGTGGCCGGAGCCACGCGGAGTCGTGGCCAAAAGAGCGACGTACTCGATGCCTACGGACTAGCGGAGAAACTCCGGACCGGCGCGATCGAGCGGCGGATCTTCAAGGCCCCCCAGGAGTTCGCGATGCTCCGGGAACTGGCGCGGGTGCACTGGAGCGTGGGCCGCGACGTGGTGCGGGCTCAGCTCCGACTCAAGTCGGTTTACCTCTCGCGGGGCATGCGGACGCCCGGACACTCCGTCTACTCGAAGAGGGGTCGAGTGGAGTGGTTGAGGCAGCTTCCGCAGAGCCCGCGGCGGATCGCCGCGAGGTTCTACGAGCAGTACGACTTCCTGGTCGAGCTAAAAGAGGCGGCAGAGATCGACCTGATCCGGGAGCTGGAAAGGCATGCGATCGCTCCCGTGCTCCAAACGGCGCCGGGCTTCGGGCCGATCCGGGTCGCTCGGCTGCTGCCCATCGTGGTGACCCCCCACCGGTTCCGCACCAAGCAGCAGTTCTGGAGCTACAGCGGTTTGGGGATCGTGATGCGCACCAGCTCAGACTGGGTCCGGACCCCCGACGGGGAGTGGATTCGCGCCCCGATTCAGCAGACACGCGGTCTCAGTCGACAGCACAACCATATGCTCAAGGACATCTTCAAGGGCGCGGCGACGACGGTGATCAACAAACTACCCGAGGAGCCGATGCACGGCGACTACAGACGTCTCGTCCAGGCCGGAACGAAACCGAGCCTCGCCAAGGTGACCCTTGCGCGCAAGATCGCCGCCACGGTGCTGCGGATGTGGAAGAACGGGGAGACGTATCAGCCCCAGAAATACCGCAGGTCAGCCCCAGCCGAGCCCGACGCGTAGGCCGAGTCCTCGAGCCCACGACCCCCGAGGGTCCTCGCGACCACGCGCACAGGCCACGAAGGTTCGGAGGTGAGTATCCATGTCGCCTTTGGTCCACGGCATCTCGCCGGGAGACCCCATGTCCAAGCTATACCCCTCCACAGAACCCAATAGAGCCATGGCCGTTCGAGGCCCAGATGGAAAGATGGTTCCCGCCTTCGCGCGGAGAACAGCACGGCTGCAGGAGCGCTGAGCGCGGCGAGAACCCCCGGCAGGAGTTGCGAGACCGAGCCTCCCTTGGCGTACACCACCGAGCCCGGGGCGTGTACGGGAAGCTCGGACGCTCAGCTCGAGGAAACGAGCCCGTAGGGGGCGCAGACGCCGGATCCCAGATCGCCGGCGAACGGAGGACGTCTGTCTTGCAATCCTTCCCTATGGAAAGGCGACAACGGCGCGTCGGGGAATCGCCCCGTCTTTCCGGCGTAACGGAGGGGCAAGCCCGCCTGGCCGGACGGCACGCGACCGCGTGCGTGCCTTGGCCTCAACCAGGTTCCACGACCTGCAGGCGCTGCGACGTAAGCCGCTGCAGCTAGCTCCAGGGCGCCTCTTTGTACGGGAGTTGCTGGGCCTCTGCGACACCTTTATGTGTCACCGCGCCACGATAGCAATTCACCCCGCGTGCGAGGGCCCGGTTCTCGCTCAGTGCGGCCTCGATCCCCCGGTCGCAGAGCTCCTGCAGATAGGGGAGGCTCGCGTTGGCCAGCGCGAATGTCGAGGTTCGGGGCACCGCCCCTGGCATATTGGCGACCCCGTAATGGATCACCCCCTCCACTTCGTATACAGGCACGGAGTGGGTTGTGGGATGGATCGTTTCCACACACCCGCCCTGGTCCACCGCCACGTCCACGATCACGGCCCTGCGCCGCATCCGGTCGACCAGGGCGCGGTCGACCAGGAGTGGCGCCCGTGCCCCGGGGAGAAGGACCGCCCCGATCAGCAGATCGGCTCGGCTGACGGCTCGCTCGATCGCCGATGGATTCGAGTGGAGCGTTCCAATCTCGCCGCGGAACAGATCGTAGAGGTAGGAGAGGCGTCGGTGACTGAGGTCGAGCACTTCGACCTCCGCGCCGAGCCCCACGGCGATCCGGACCGCCGCCGTTCCGACCACGCCGGCCCCCAGCACGACCACGCGACCTCGCGGGACTCCGGGAACGCCGCCCAACAGGACTCCGCGGCCTCCTTGATCGCGCTGCAGATAGTGGGCACCGATCTGCACGGAGAGTCGGCCCGCGACCTCGCTCATCGGAACGAGGATCGGGAGCGTCCCATCATCGGTCTGGACCGTCTCGAATCCGACCGCGATGATCTCGCGCCCGAGGAGGCGCTGCGTGAGCTCCAGCTCCGGGGCGAGGTGCAGGAAGCAGAAGAGCGCCTGACCCGAGCGCATCGCGGCCACTTCCCGAAGCGTCGGCTCCTTCACCTTGGTCACGAGATCGCTCTCGCCGATCACCTCCTCGGCACTCTTGACGATCCGGGCTCCGACGGCCCCATACTCCTGATCGGA
>JBDHKE010000251.1:0-3630 GCA_039586555.1 Gemmatimonadota bacterium
AGCGCAATCAGTATTTGGCCCCGAGGCGGGGATTGTGTTCGACTGGGATCGGGTAGAGGCGGAGTGGTTGAGGGTGGTTGGACCTTTTCCGCAACTCAGAAACACCTACGATTCTGGGTTGATCCTGGGAATCGGGACCGAGACTTCTGCCGGGAAACGTTCGCTTATAGATCGAGTTCTGGATCGCCTCCGCCGATACTCTTCCATCGTGGTTGCTTTCCTCCGTAGGCTCTCGGAATCTCATCGATGACCTGTCTTCTCCGCCCCCACCGGAGATCCCTGTCTCAGGTACCTTACCACAGTCTCGAACCCCACCTTCTCTGAACCCGTAAGTTGTTGCTCTCACAGCACATATTAGATTTGTACGCCGAAGTCGCTGCGTAACGCTGCTAGTGATTGGGAGCGAGATGAAGAAGCACAGCCCCACGGCTGCCTGGATCCCCGAGGCCATCTCCGGCTTCGAGGTCGAGTACTCTGACGTGAGGCGCGTGGGGAGATTCCGGGGTCGTGGACGCGGCATGCCCCAGCTACTCCGGCTGGAAGGCTACTTCTCCCGCAACCGCTTCGAGTTCGACTTCTACACCAAGGGGCTGGAGGGGGAGCTGGTGGCGTTCGTGGGGCGACCGCTCGGGCTACCCTTCCTCGGATCTGATGCCGAAATATGATCAGGTGCCTTCAGCGCGGGAGATGGTGCACGGGAGCGCGATCTACGGCCTCGAGAAGCTGACCTGGCGTACCCTCGGTCCGGTTGAGCGGCGACTGATCTTGGGCGAGGTGATCTGCTACTCGGAGGGGGGAACGAGGCGGGAGAAATGGTTCGACGCGCCCAAGCCTTCAGGGCTCATCGTCTACCCGGTGCTCGTTCTCCGACCGGGGGAGGATCTGTGGAATGAGCCGGATGCGGGGTGATGATGTCCTGCTATGGCCGATTCAGCCGCTGCGCAATCCCGACAAGAAACCGTGTAAATCATTGACGGATGGCACGATTCTGCCGTAGTTCCCTTCCTCGCATGTCGGAATCTGGCATCCTGAACCGACACTACAGCCGACAGTAACCGACAGTATTCGCAGTCGGATCGACGATGCGGGAGCTACGCCTCGACCCCACCCTGTCCCTATATCGCTCTCAGCGCACTCGCCGGATCGACCTTGGCAGCCCGTCGGGCCGGCACGTAGGAGGCCAGGAGCCCGACCGCCGCCAGCACCAGCGCCACCACGATCATGGTCGTGGGGTCGGCGGTCGACACCCCGTACACCAGACTGGCCACGAAGCGGGACAGCGCGAAGGTCGCGGCCGCCCCCACCACGGCCCCGGCGGCGGTCAACGCCACCCCGCGCCCCACCACCAGGCGCAGGACTCGGCCGCTGTCCGCACCGAAGGCCATGCGGATCCCGATCTCCGCCGTCCGCTGGCTCACGCTGTAAGCGATCACTCCGTAGAGCCCGATTGCAGCCAGAGCCAGGGCCAGACCCGCAAAGATCCCCATGAGAACCAGGGCGAAGCGGGTAGGGGCCAGTTCCACGTTGAACAGATCCTGGAGGGTCGCCACGTGATGGATGGCGAGTCCGGGATCCAGAGAGCGGATCTCCTGTCGGATGGGCGCGAACAGAGGTCCGAGATCACCGGACCCGCGAACGATGACCTTCAAGGCCCCGTAGGGAACGGCTCCCAGGGGGAAGTAGATGGTGCCGCGGCCCTCCTCCCGCAGCTCGAAAGAGCGCACGTGCTCGACGACCCCCACCACCTCTACTCGATTCTCGGGCTGGCGGGCGACGAAGCTCTTGCCTATGGGATCCTCCCCGGGCCACGATTGCCCCGCGAGCAGCTCGTCCACGATGACGGAGGGCGTGGGCTCCGTGAGCTCCAATTCGGAGAAGGACCGGCCCACCAGCAGCCGGGTGCCGATGGCCCGGAAGTAGTCGCCGGTGACGACCCGGAAGTTGGCCCGGGCGGCCGGCCAGCGAGCCTCGCTGTCCTCGTCCCAGGCATAACCGGTTACGACCCCTCCTCCTCCGCTCAGGGGCACCCAGTTCGTGCTCCCGACCTCCTCTACGCCGGCCAGGGCCCTGAGGCGCTCCTCCAACTCCTGGAAGAACGCGATCCTCGTTTGGGGTCCGGACTCGAAGTACTTCTCGTCGTAGAGGTTGACGGAGAGCGTTAGGGCTCCCTCGGGTACGAAGCCGGGCCGAATCGCCTGAAGCGCTACGGACGTCCGGATCATCAGCCCGGCTCCTAGGAGCAGCACCAGGGAGAGGGCCACCTCCGCCACCACCAGGGAGCCGAGGAGTCTGCTCCTTCTTCCCCCCACAGAGCCCTGGGCCTGATCCTTGAGGCCCTCGACCAGGTTGATGCGCCCGGCCTGGATCGCGGGCAGCAATCCGACCAGCACCGCCGCGAGCATTGAGACCCCGAGCGAGAACGCCAGGACCGGTCCGTTGAGGGACACCGCCTCGAACCGGGGAAGGTCGGCCGGCTTCAGGGTCATGAGCAGACGGATTCCCAGCCACGCCAGGGCCAGCCCCACCAGCCCGCCCGCACCCGCAAGAACCAGGCACTCGATCAGGATCTGGCGAGCCAGACGGCGGGGGCCACAACCGAGGGCGCCGCGGACCGACACCTCGCTCAGCCTCGTGCGAGCCCGCAGCAGCAGCAGGTTGGCCACGTTGGCGCAGGAGAGGAGAAGCAGGAAGCCCACGGCGCCCGACAACATCAGCAGCGCGGGGCGGACGGACTTGACCGTGTCGTGCCGTGCCGGCAACACCTGGATCTGGAGGTTCTGATTCTGGTACTCCGGGAACTCCTCCTGGAGCCGTCTGGAGATCCCATCCATCTGTGCCCGCGCCTGCTCCACCGTCACGTTCGTCTTCAGGCGTCCAAACACCAGGAGGTTTCGGACGCGGCGATTCACCTCCCGGAAATCGTAGAAAAACGGGAACCAGAGGTCGGGTTGGGCTTCCCTGACCCTCTCGCTGTTGGGGACGATCGCGAAGTCCTCCGGCATCACGCCCACAATGTGAGCCCGCTCGTTGTTGACCTCGACGGTCTGGCCGATGATGTCCGGATCCCCTCCGAAGTACCGCTGCCACAGCCCGTGGCTCAGGATCGTGCCAGGGAGAGTCTGAGTGGATGGCACCGAGTCCGTCTCCTCCTGGCTTCCGGGCAGGGCCGCGTCCTCCGGCAGGAACCCCCTGCCCAGGGCCGGTTCGAAACCCAGAAGGGAGAAGAGATTGTCCGTAGCGAATTGTAGAATCGCGTGAGCGGGCTCATCTCCGCCGGTCAGGGTCGCGTCCCCCCGCATCCCCATCGCGCCCAAGCCCTCGAAGAGGGTGGCCTGCTCCTGGTAGTCCACGAAGTCCCGAGGCCCCACCGCCAGCCTGGGCACGGTGTTGGACCGGTTGAGGACGTGGACGACGCGCTCCGGGTCGCGGTAGGGGAGGGAGCGCAGGAGAACCGAGTGGACCACGCTGAAAATGGCGACGTTGACACCAATGCCGAGAGCGACGGTGGCGACTGCGATCACCGTGAAGCCGGGCCGCCTCCGCAAGGATCGGAGCGAGAAACGGAGGTCGTGGATCAGACTCTCCATCCGTCACCCCTCTTTCAGATCGCGAGGCTGGTTCAGTCACGAA
>JBDHKE010000252.1:0-3096 GCA_039586555.1 Gemmatimonadota bacterium
TGGCGGGGAGTGCAGCAGGAGGTTGTTCGGCCAACGCGGCCCAGTCTCTATCGCGGAGGTCTACCTCAAGGTAATGTACAGGACCCGGTTTCTTGGACAAGGCCGCGTCTTAATCACGCCGCCTTGAGCAGGTGCTCCTGGCGGACCTCGGCCGGGGTCCGGTGGCCGTGCCGCTCCAGGAGCCACTCACAGTTGTAGCACTCGATGAAGGCCCCGATCACAGCCTGGGCCTCCTCCAGCGATCGAAAGTCGTGAACGTAGAGGCACTCCTCCTTCAGCGTGCGGATGAAGCGCTCCATGACCCCGTTGCACTCGGGCTCTCCTACGTAGGCGGACGTGGAGCGGATCCCCAGCCACCTCAGCTCGGCCTGGAACTGGTGGGCCGTGTACTGGGGTCCCCAGTCGTGCCGAAGCCCGAGCCCCAGGGCCACCTTCGGGGCGTAGCCGTCCAGATGGGCCTGCACCCCCTGCCGGATCGGCTCCAGGGCCGCCCAGCGGTCGCCCCTCTTGGCCACGTGCCAGCCCACCACGTCCCCTACGCAGTGGTCCATGGCTCCGAAGAACCAGCACCAGCCGTCCTCCCGGGTAGAGAACCTCGTGGCATCCGTGCCCCAGAGCTCGTTGGGCTCATGCGGGATGATGGTGCCCCCATGGCTCCGATCCCCGTGTTCGTGCCTGCGGCGCACCGGAGCCAATAGGCTGTTCTCCCGCATGAGCCGCAGCACCCGCTTCTTCCCCACCCGCATTCCCTTCGCCCGTAGCCGGGCCCGCACCTTCCGATGCCCCTCGCCGAGGAAGGGACTCTCCTTCAGCACCGTGCGGATCTCCTGCAGCAGCTCCTCGTCCGAACGATCGGTTCTCGGGCCCCGTTTCCGGCGCACCGGAACCTCTCCTTCGTCCAGGCGCTCCCGTACGCAGTACACCGTGGAGCGAGCGATGCGGAAGACCTCACAGACCAGGGTCAAGGGATAGCGCCGGCCCGTGGACGGGCTCACTCGCCCCGCCGCTTCAAGAGCTTCCTCAGCTCTTCCCCGAAGCCCCTTTTTTCCAGGAGCTCCGTGGCCAGCTCCAGTCGCATGGTCAGCTCTCCCAGCTTCGCCCGCGTCCGGTCCAGCTCCCGCTCCGTCGGGTCCCGCCTCCGGCTCTTGAGCCCTTGCCGACCGCTCTCCAGGAACACCCGGCGCCAGGCCTCAAGCTCCGGCGGGGGAACCTGGATCTCCCGGCTGACCTCCAAGAGATCCTCCCCTCGCAGAAGCCGCAGAACCACCTCCGTCTTCCGTTGGACGCTCCACCGCTCAGGAGGCTCGGCCTTGGCCTTCTCCTTGGCCGCGTCGAACATCGAGTCCCCTCTCGCCCTGGACCCCAGGAATCATCTCCAACCTACTGTCCAAAGAAATCGGGGGCTCTATAGAGGACTACGGCGACAGTCTTCCTACAGAGGCTGCCACATCGAATTGCGGGGCCTCCCGAGTGGCGAGCATGCCCGCGGAGCGGAGCCGAGGGGCGGTTTCCTAGTAAGGCCCCCAGTAATGGAGCAGTGATAGCCGCTCACCATGGCGATGTGAAGACCCTCACCGAGATCCTGCGCCGACCCCCGGTAGTGACCTGCGGATGCCCTTCAGGAATTACACCAGGTAGAACTCATCCAAGAGGATCTTGTGGAAGGATTCCCGACTCCGTGAGAGGCCACGGCCGGCACCCCGCGTGCGTCAGGTCCAGCAGCGGTTGTCAGCGCAGAGCGCCTGCCAATCCCACAGGCGCGAGCCCACCGGGCTTTTCTCGCCGGTTTCTGGCAAAGTTTGGGGCAGCTTGTGGGGCAGTCAGGCGTCGGCAACAACAAAGCCCTACCGCCGAAAAGATGACAGGGCTTGATGTTACCTCAATGGGCGCTACTGGATTCGAACCAGTGACCTCCTGCTTGTAAGGCAGGCGCTCTAGACCAGCTGAGCTAAGCGCCCTTCATGTCAACTACTTGATGTCAATAAGGTTAGCTCTTTGATGTTCCATCCTCTCACAGGGGGTATTCAAGTATGTGTTCAAGTTTCTCTGGCACCTCGCCTCTCTCAACTTCCCAGCCAAGAACGACCCGTATCATAGTCTCTGGGTCAGCCTACTGGTAGGCTCGTTTTGTTCCCGTCGTCTCCTTCCAGCCTCCGGCAGCCGCCACGTCGACGTCGGGCATGTGCTTCCCCGGCAGGTTCTCGGGCAAGCCAACCCCGGATGAATTGGCGTGATCTGCCCCTTACCGGCACTCCTGACGCTTGCCTGTCCCTGGCTCCTCGATGATCCGCACGGGTTAGACCCAGCCGTTCTCCAGCGCTTTCCGAGTCTCGGCCACCGCCACCTCCCAGATGGCGAGCATCTCCGGGTCGGGACGCTGATAACGGCCTCCGAAGCTCCCGTCCCCTAGGTACTCCCGGACCCGCTCCACATCCATGACGCGAAGTCGGACGTAGTCGATGGCGGGCTTCTCGTCGTCCGGGCTCTCGACCCCGTCCAGGCGGGTCCACGGGAAGTTTTCCGCCCAGGACGCGTGAGGTCCCACCGGATCCAGCTCCTTGATCTTCTTCCCGGTCTGGGGCGCGTCCCACCAGCTGTGGTATTTCACCTGGACGTCGGGGTGTCCGGCAGACCACTCCCGGGCAACGGAGGAGGCTGGAGCGTTGCCTCCGTGACCGCTGACCAGGACCACCCTGCCGAACCCGCACGCGGTGAGAGAGGCGAGGATGTCCAGCTGAAGCCAGTTCGTGTCGTGTATCTTCATCTCCATCTTCTCCAGCAAGACAGTGGTTGCTCTCGGAGCCGGGCCCTGGGGCCAGCGCCCGGTGGAACGCCGACGCCCCGACGGGCGCCGAGGCAGCCCGCCCCCCGTCGGTCTTCGCTTCGGATCGTTCTACCGACCCGCTCCTGGTGCCGACCGCCGCGAGAACGGCCACCCCCTCCGACTCAGCGACCTCCGTCGATGAGCAGGATCTGGCCGGTGATCCAGCCGGCGTATTCGGAGGCGAGGAACATGACCGCGTAGGCAATGTCCTCGGGCTCTCCAAGGCGGCGCATCGCGAGCCCCTCCACGAGCTTCCGCTGGCCTTCTTCGCC
>JBDHKE010000253.1:0-3085 GCA_039586555.1 Gemmatimonadota bacterium
AGCATCTCAAGGTGGACACCAGCTCCGACCGGATGCCAGCGTCCGGGTAGCAGCGGATCCTTCAGAGCCCCGGCAGGTTTCCGAGCCGGGGCTCTTCGTTTCCTGTCCCGTCCAGTGTCCTCTCCACCCCGAAATCTGGGGGCCCACCTGGGGGCCCACCGGGTTCATTTGGGGGCCCACCTGGGGGCCCACCAGGACCGTCGGAAGACGGGAGCTTCAAGGGTGCAAAACGCCTGGAACCCGCATAAACACTTGGGTGTAGCCTGGTGGCCCCGGCTGGGTTCGAACCAGCGTTTCGGGATCTTCAATCCCGTGTCCTACCAGATTGAACGACGGAGCCGATGGCTGCCCCCCCGGGGATCGAACCCGGAACCTCCCGCTTAACAGGCGGGCGCTCTTCCACTCGAGCTCGGGGGCAAGCTGCTGCATGCTTGGTGGAGGAACGGGGAGTCGAACCCCGAACTGGTGGGTGCAAACCACCTGTGATCCCGGTTTCACCATCCCCCCACGGGTTGTCTCTGGAGCGGCCGGGGGGAGTCGAACCCCCACTTCCACGATGGCAACGTGGCGTGCAACCGTTGGACACCACGGCCGCTCTGTCTCTGGAATCTGGAGCGGACGGCGGGACTCGAACCCGCGTCTTCGGCTTGGAAGGCCGAGGCCCTGGCCTCTGGACGACGCCCGCTCGCGTGCTCTCTATCGGTGGCGGTCCATCCGGGTATCGATCCCGGGCCATCGGCGCGACAGGCCGACGTGCTTCCATTACACCAATGGACCGCGGCATGCTCTGGTGGGTCGCCAGGGATTCGAACCCCGACCAGCTGATTAAGAGTCAGCGATGCTTCCGTTGACACCAGCGACCCGGTGGTAGGCGCGGTGGGACTCGAACCCACGTCGACCAGTTTGTAGGACTGGTGCCATAGCCGCTAGACCACGCGCCTGCAGTGTATGTGGCGCTCTCGGCGGGACTCGAACCCGCGTCCTCTGGCTGAGAACCAGAGATCCTTGCCGCTAGCCCGAGCTTCCTAGTTGTTCACGCCCATCGACCGCAAGGCGCTCTCCCAGTGAGGTTTAGGGCGCTTCCATGTGTATACGTCATACCCATATCCTCCTCGGATGCCCGCCTCCAAGGCCTGTCGCCCTGAAGCGCCCGTAGTTCCTGCATCCAAAGCCACACTCTGTTGGGTGATTTTTCGTTGACGACCCATTCCCTGGTAGTGTATACACCATATTCATGGCCACGATTCAAGCGCGCAAGCGTGGGAAGAGCACCTACTACTATCTCATCGAGTCGCGCCGCGTGGACGGCAGGCCGAGACCTGTCGTCCTCAAGTATCTCGGCACCGCGGCAGGCTTGGCTGCTCGCCTCGAGCAGGCCGAAAGGAGCTTCGCCCCTCTCCGCGCCGAGGTCGTCGACTTCGGAGCTGTCGCCGCTCTCTGGGACCTCGCCGACCGCCTCGATCTCGTCTCTCTCATCGACCGACACGCCCCGAAGCGAAAGCAGGGCGCCACCATCGGTCAGTACGTCACCCTCGCCGCCGTCAACCGATGCGTCGCCACGACCAGCAAGGCCCGTCTCGCCGAGTGGTACGACAAGACGGTCCTTTCGAGGCTCTGCCCCGTCCGCGGGAAACTCCTCGCCGGCCAACGCTTCTGGGACGCCATGGACCACGTGACGCCGGAGGCGATCCGGGGCGTGGAGGCGGAGCTCTCCCGGCGCATCGTCGAGGACTTCGATCTCGACCTCCGGACGCTGTGCTTCGACTGCACCAACTTCGACACCTACGTGGACTCGACGAACGGCGCCGAACTTCCCCAACGCGGACACGCCAAGTCCAAGCGCATGGACCTGCGCATCGTCGGCCTCGCCCTCATGGTGACGGTGGACGGGATGATCCCTCTCTTCTCCGAAACCTACCCCGGGAACCAAGCGGACTCCGTCACCTTCGGAGGAGTCACCGAAGATCTCGTCGCCCGCTACCGCCTGCTCGCCCGGGAAGCCGAGCACATCACCCTCGTCTTCGACAAGGGGAACAACTCCAAGGAGAACATCGCCGCGTTCGACGGGAAGACCTATCACGTGATCGGCTCCCTCGTCCCCACGCAGCACAAGGACCTCCTCGCGATCCCCCTCAAGAAGTTCTCCGTCCTCGACGACCCCCGGCTCGAAGGTGCGACCGCCCACCGCACCAAGAAGGAGGTCTTCGGTCGGGAGTGGACCATCGTCGTCACCCGGAGCGAGAAGCTCCTCCAAGGGCAGCTCCGGGGGATCGCCCAGCATCTCGCGAAGCGCAAGAAGAGGTTCCTCGACCTCCGCAGGAAGCTCAGGGCGAGCCAGAAACCGGACGCGAAGGGGAAGGGGTACACCCGGGAGAGTCTTCTGACCCACGCGAAGAAGCTCGGCCAGGGACAGTACCTGAAGGACCTTCTCGAGATCGACGTCAGAGAAGAGGAGGGGAAGTTCTCCATCTACTTCCGGAAGAAGCCATGGGTCATGGACAGGCTCATACGGACCGTTCTCGGGAAGCGGATCCTGTTCACCGACAACCACGACTGGACCACGGAGGAGATCGTGCTCGGCTACCGAAGCCAGCACCACGTCGAGGCGGCCTTCCGGCAGATGAAGGACCGCTACTACGTGAGCATGGAGCCGATCCGGCACTGGACCGACCAGAAGATCCGCGTCCATGCGCTCATCTGTGTCCTCGCGTTCACCCTGGCAAGCCTCCTCCGCCGAGAGGTGGAGAGGAAAGGGATCGCTCTCACCGTGGACGCGCTGCTGGACCAGCTTGCCGGGATCCAGGAGGTGGTCAACCTCTACCCGGCGTCGGGAGACCGGGGCGGCCGCCCACTGGCCCGGCGGGTGCTGACCGGCATGACCCGCTTGCAGAAGCAGCTCCACCGCCATCTCGATCTCGGCCGTTTCCACCGCAGCTAGCCAGTTGGTGTATACACCACGCACCTCCTGAAGCCCCCGCCATTGCTAGATTCCAGCCGGATCTTCTCCTGTAACTAGGAAGCTCGGGCTAGGTCGGCGGGAGGAGGCCCTTCCAGTCCTGGAGCAGGCTCTGGCCCACGAGGCCGT
>JBDHKE010000254.1:0-3069 GCA_039586555.1 Gemmatimonadota bacterium
ATGCGATGCTGCGGGCGTTACGATGGACCTCACAACAAGTTCACCTACCCAGCAGGAGGATCGCCTCCGAGCGACCTCGCCCGCTGGCTAGAGGAAGCGCGGCGCGCACCCCCAGGCCAGGCGCGCCCTTACAGGATGGGCTACCCACGTCGTCACGTCGTCAGCATCAGTGATGCTCCCCCGGCCCATGTGGAGAGCGGCGCATGCAATCCGGACTACGTGTATATCGGTAAGAGCTGCGCCGGCTTCATGCATTTCGATTGCCTCGGGTTTCTCAGCCATGTGTTTACGCGGGTGCGGGGGCAGACGACACGCTACAGCCTCGAGCAATGGGCGCAGCAAGGTCGGCCGGCAGGAGCTCTGAATGATCTCCGGCCCGGCGATCTCATCCTCTGGCCCAATCACATCTGCATCGTGACCAGGAACGATGGTCACCCCCGGATCGCGCACGCCGCCGGTGACCGGCATGGCGTCGTCGAGGAACCTTTGAGCCGGAGCGATGTCCAGGGCATCTGTCTCCCGGACAGGTTCTTCGGTCGGTGATTGCGTAGCGCACCTGCGAGCACACGGATGAGCCTCTCCCTCCTCCAGCGCCTCAAGCAACGCAAGCTCGTCCAGTGGGGCCTCGCCTACCTGGCTGGAGCCTGGCTCGCACTGGAGGTCTCGGACGTCGTCGGAGAGAAGTTCGGATGGCCCGACCAGGTCTATCGAGGCTTCATCATCGTGCTGCTCTTCGGCTGGTTCGTGGCTCTGGTTCTGGCCTGGTACCATGGTGAGAAGGGCCGGCAGCGCGTGAGCGGCCCGGAGCTCCTGATGATCGCGGCACTCCTTGCCATCTGCGGGATCACGCTGCGAGTGTTTGGGTCCGAGGCTGGGCAGAAACCAGTGCCAGCAGATCGCTCCGGGCGCTCCGACGCCACCGCTACCGTGGTCCCACTCCGGGCGCTCCTCTACGACAACCCTTCCGTGGCTATGCTCCCCCTCAGAAACTTGGGTGGGGAGGAGGACGAGGCCTTCGTGGAGGGATTGCACGACGACATTCTCTCCGCGCTCCAGAAGATCGGTGGGCTGACCGTCATCTCCGGCACCTCGGTGCGGCGGTACCGCGACCGAGACGCGCAGCTTTCGGAGATCGCCCGGGATCTGCGCGTGGACGCCGTGGGCGAAGGAACGGTGAGCCGAGGCGGCGATCGGATTCGGATCAACGTCCAACTCATCGACGGCGCGAGTGACGCTTACCTGTGGAGTGAGCAGTACGACCGGGAGCTCAGCGCCGCCAACCTGTTCGGCATCCGGTCCGAGGTCGCACGAGCGGTTGCGCGGGCCATGCGAGCGACGCTCACCGCGGAGGAGGAGGCGCGACTCGATGTGCCGCCTCCGGCGAGTCTTACGGCGTACGACTGGCGTCAGATCGCCTTGACCCGGTGTCCGGGATGTGAAGAGCGGGCCCAGGCCTACCGGATGGCGCTGGAGGCGGATTCGGGGTTCGCTCAGGCCTGGGCAGGGCTGGCCAGCAACTACGCGGTCCGCGTGCTCAACCTCGGTGCGCCGGTGTCGCTGGCCGACTCGGCGTTGGCGTTCGCGGACCACGCGCTGGAGCTGGACCCGGGGCTGGCGTCGGCGTACGGCGCCAAGGGAACCGCCTACTACGCCGGATGGGGACGGACCGTCCCGGCCCTGGAGTACGCTCGCCGAGCCGCGCAGCTGGAGCCGGGAAACTCGAGCCGGTGGACCAACGTCGGTGCCTTCTCCGCCATGCGTGGCAGCTGGGTGGAGGCGCTGGACGCCTACTGGCGTGCGCTGAGACTGCAGCCGACCTCGGCGTTCATCAGAGGCAACATGGGGGAGCTGTACGCAGCTCTCGGCTTGCCGGAGCGGGCGATGCAGGTCCTGGAGGAAGGGGCGCAGATCGACCCCGCGGACGTCACCGTCCTCCACTACCTCTCGTATGCCCAGGCCCTTACCAGCAATCTCACGGCGGCGCGAGAATCGGCCGAGCGGACCGTCCAGCTACACCGGCAGGCGCGGAATCACCAGTGGGCCGCGCTGCTGGCCGGGAGAGTGGGCGATCTCGAGGGAGCCCTTCTGCATGCCCGAGCAGCCCAGGCGCTGGCTCCCCACGGGCTGTCTCTGGAGGCCAACGTCCACTCCGTTTCCGTCACCCTCGGCTTCGCCCTCCTCCGCTTGGGAGACTCGGAAGAGGCGGAGAGGCTCTTCACGGAGGCGCTCCAACAGTTGCAGCAGAGGATGGAACAGGGGGCCGACGACGGATACACCCGCGCTGAGCTCGCCGCCGTGGATGCGGCCCGCGGCCGCTCCGACGAGGCCGTCCGCTTCCTGGAATCCGCCTACCAGGCCGGGTACCGCTTCTTCCGGGAGCTCGAACTCGATCCTATCTACGACCGAGTGCGGGGGACGCCCGGCTTCGAGCAGGTCATCGCCCGAATGCGTGCGGATGTGGAGGAGATGCGATTGCGCGCCCTGGAGCAGGAGGCTGAGCTCGATCTAGCGCGGTCCGAGCGGGGCAACGGCTGAGCTGTTTGGAAGCCAAAACTCCACGGCAATCGAGGAATACTGGCATGGACGAGCGTGACTTCAAGCGATGGCTGGACCGATACGGTGAAGCCTGGGAGGCGCGTGACGCGCGCGCAGCAGCGCGCCTCTTCACCATGGATGCAACCTACCAGTGGACTCCCTTCGACGAGCCGCTAGAGGGAAGGGAGGCCATTGCAGAGGCCTGGGCGGCGGCCACTTCCACACA
Source organism: Gemmatimonadota bacterium (assembly GCA_039586555.1). Classification (GTDB taxonomy): domain Bacteria; phylum Gemmatimonadota; class Gemmatimonadetes; order Longimicrobiales; family Gaopeijiaceae; genus JBDHKE01. Next base: position 2,762 of record JBDHKE010000254.1, read on the forward strand.
ACAGGATGTCCGCTTCACCTACCAGATCGTGGCTCTGGAGGAGACGCAGGGCGTTGCACACTTCCACAGCAAGTTCCAACGGAAGGCAACCGGAGCGGACGTCGAGATCGACGGAATGCTCCTGGCTGAGTTCTCGGACGACGGCCGGTGCCGGCGGTTTCGCGAGTGGTGGCACCGGCGAGGGCCTGCGTGAGGCGAGAGCGCGTCAGCCTCCACCCACCCCGCTGCACTATTCCGGACGCATCGCCTGCATCGGATCCACCCGCGTCGCCCGTACGGCCGGCACCCAGGTGGCGGCGAGCGCTGCC
>JBDHKE010000255.1:0-3065 GCA_039586555.1 Gemmatimonadota bacterium
CCGGATTCCCAGCGATCTTAAAATGGCAGTCAGGCGGTCAGAGCGCCAACCGGATCATCACCGCTCAGCCTCCTCGAATCACCTCGATCGCGCACTCAGCAGCTCGTCCCTACCTTCTTGTACGCTCTGTCCCCCCCACTCAGCCCGCATCACCACCATGGGACCGACCCGGACGGCCCGAAGGTCCGGAGCACGACATGGTGGTCCTCACCCGTGACATCGCCCGACGGTCATCGCGTACTGAGGCGCGACGACTGCTGGCAGCCGCGCGGACGGGAACGACAAAGGGCGGCCTCGAAGGCACGGCGAAACGCTTGCGGGGGCTGAGCTCGAGGCGTCACAATCCTGGCAACCGGCAATCCTCCGCCGCGATGCGCCGACCCGGCGCGACCCGTGTCTCGGATCGTGGCCGCGGGAACCCTACGCCCCCGACCCGTCCATGAAAGTCCTTGTCCGACACGAATACCGAGCCCATCGAAAGGAGCCCTTCGGTGCGCTTCTCCGAAGGATTCTCGCCGCTTTCGAATCCGCCCAGCTCGAACCGACGATTCGCGCCTCCTTCAGCGACAGCCTCGTGCCGGGGGGAGTCTCGGCGGTTGGGCGGGCCCTGAAGAAGAATCCGGGATTGCAGGCTCTGGAGCGGACCGAGGCATTGCTACCGGGGGGGCCGCCGGCGCGGCGGATCGCGAACACACACGAGGAGGGGTCGTTCCCCGTGGACGCGCTTCTGTCCGTCGCGGATGGAATGCCCCGCTCGCTCCCGTTCCACAACGCTTCGGTCACGTTTTCTCACGAAAAGTTCGGGGACCTGGGAACCGCGGGCCTCCCTCTGTCCCCCATTCCGGGGGTCGTCGCCGGGGACAGCTGGTGGGTCAACGGGCGCAGACGCTCCCTCGGCGTCATGTACGTCGTCGACGGCGATCCCGCGTCCACCGCGCTCCAGGAGCCCCCTCCAGCCCTGGGTCAGTTGCTCTCCGCCCTGGGCCGGCCGAAGAAGAGCGGGCAGCTCGTGCTTCCTGATGCGCCGGCTCCCGGGGAAGGCGCCGCCCTCGGCGCGACACTTGCCCCTCCCGCCGACGCCATCGCTGTCCAGGAGATCGTGGCCCGCTACCGGGCGACCATGGCCGACCTCGTGAACGGGCTGGATCTTCCCCACGACCTTCCCCCACACTTGGCGGCACTCGGCACGGCGACGCGAGCAGGACCGCTGAAACCCGCTCTCGTGTCGATCTTCGGCCCCCGTGGCTTCGATTGTCGGGGGGAGAGCGGAGTATTCACGCTGAGGAAACGGACTCCGGACCATCACGTCGTCGACCTCGTCCTCGACGTCGGATCGTGGAGCCGCATGGTGACGGCCCTGTACCGGGTCCAGGGGCCCGGCTTTCAGGCCACGGTACCGGTCCCCGTGGCCAAAGGCGTGGGCGTCGCGGTCCAGTACCCCATCGGAGATCAGGAGCAGTGGGAACGGATCGTGGCGAACCTGGCTGCCATTACCGCTGTGCTGAACGCCAGCATGCTCCGGGAGATCGAGGCGGCGACGGGACCAGCGCCGGAGTGGTTCGATCCGCCCAGGTAAGCGAGCGCTGCTGAGAAACCCACTATCATTGGGCCCGGGATGCGCCTTCCTGTTGACTGTCTAGAGAAGTCCAGCTATCTTACTGTAGATCGTCTACAGCAGTCGTGCGACAGGAGGCATGATGCCGAAGTCTCGGTCCGATCTGCTTCAGGGCACCCTGGAGCTGCTCATTTTGAAGATCCTCTCCCTGGAACCCATGCACGGCTGGGGGATCAGTGAGCGGATCCAGCTCTTCTCCGAGGAGGTGTTCCTGGTCAACCAGGGGTCCCTCTATCCGGCTCTCCAGCGCATGAAGCGGAAGGGGTGGATCGTCTCCGAGTGGAGGGTGACAGAGAACAATCGGCGCGCCCGCTACTACGCCCTGACCGCCACGGGAGAGAAGCAGTTGGGGGAGGAGAGGAGGGCGTGGGAGAGGTCGTCCACCGCAGTCGAGCGGGTATTGGGTGCTGCGTATTGATGAGCCGCGGGGCCTCCGGGGTGCCCGGAGAGACGGCTTCCGGAAGTCCCCTGTCTTGATCGAGAGGTACCGACCGTGAGCTGGATTCGGTCGATGAGTGAACGTCTCAGAGCCCTTTTCGCCAAGGGTCGGATGGACGCCGAGATGGAGGAGGAGCTTCGGTTCCATCTGGAGATGGAGACGAGCAAGCACCGTCAGGCAGGGATGGGTCCGGCTGAAGCCCGCAGGCGGGCCCTGATCTCCTTCGGAGGGGTGGAGCGCTTCAAGGAGAAGATCCGGGAGGAGAGGGGCGTGGGGCCGTTGGAGGACCTGGCGGCGGATACCCGATTCGCCTTTCGCACGCTCCGGAAGAGCCCGGGGTTCACCCTCGTGGCCGTCCTTTCCCTGGCTCTGGGTATCGGGGCCAACACGGCCATCTTCAGCGTGGTGAACGCCATCCTGGTACGGGACCTCCCCTTCCCTGCGCCCGAGGAGCTGGTGAACCTCTACCGGGCCCGTGCCCGAGCCGATTTCGGTCCCCTCAGCTATCCGGACTACCTGGAGGTCCAAAGGGCGACGCCCGGGCTATTCTCCGATCTGGGCGGCTTCCAGTACGCCCTGACCCAGCGGGTCCTTGACGACGGGGTGGAGACCGTCGTCGTCGAGATGGTCACGGGGAACTACTTCCCTCTACTGGGCGTGCAACCGCAGCTGGGCCGCATCCTCCTGCCGCAGGATCACCTGGCTCCGGGGGCCCATCCGGTGGTGGTCCTGGGCCACCGTTACTGGCAACGGGCGTTCGGAGGGGATCGGAGAATTCTGGGGCGAGCCATCCACCTGAGCGGGCGGGCGTACACCGTGGTGGGCGTGGCGCCGGAGGTCTTTCCAGGGTCGTCGCGGGGAATCGCCGCCGACCTGTTCGCTCCCATCATGATGGTGGAAGACCTCATGCCGCTGGGGGGAAGTCCTCTGGACTCTCGGGGGTGGAACGCCTTCATGCCGGTGGGAAGACTCAGCCCGGGCGCGACCGTGACCCAGGTCCGAGTCGCCCTT
>JBDHKE010000256.1:0-3057 GCA_039586555.1 Gemmatimonadota bacterium
GTCGATGCTCATGCGGCCTCTCCAGTCAAGGGCAGAGCGAACGAAACCCCCACGGTGGTTCTCTCGTCGGTCAAGGAAGGGATCACTTCGAACCTCCGCTCACGGATCGTCTCATGAGGAACCTGATCATCCGGCTCGTGATCAACGCGCTCGCCCTCGCCGCGGCGGCCTGGCTGCTCACAGGGATTCATCTATCCGGCGGCCTAGCCGACCTTCTGGTGGTCGCGTTGATTTTCGGGCTCGTGAACGCTCTCATCAAGCCCGTGCTGAAGCTGCTCAGCCTGCCCCTGATCTTCCTCACGCTCGGGCTGTTCACCTTCGTCATCAACGCACTGATGTTGATGCTGACCGCGGCGTTCACCGACCGGCTCGTAGTGAGCGGCTTCGGCCCGGCCCTATGGGGGAGCATCGTCATCAGCGTCGTCAGTTTCCTGCTCAGCACCTTCGTGGACGACGAGAAGAAGGACTAGGGGCCCAAGACCGGTCCGACCCTGCCCAACGGACGGAGAGCCGACGCGAGAACCTGTGTCTCAGGGGGCCGGGAATTCGTCTATCGACCGTACCCGGTCAGCCTGACCGAGGTGCCGCAATTCGTGGAGTACGAGGAGCTCGAGGACATCACCGAGCCGTAGCCGGATGAGGGACGTCAGGGGGCTGGGAATCCTCACTCCGCCCAGATCCGCCCCCCGGCTGGCGTCCACCACCCGCCGAAGATGCTCCTGCTGGGCCAGCAGATCACCGAGAACGGTGCCCGCCACCCGCCAGCTGGAAGGCCGAAACACCCTGGGCGTCTTGACCTTGACCATTGGACTCGGACCCATCTGCCGGGCGAGCCATCCGCCCAGTATCCCGGAACGGTACGTCTCGGCTCGTCGGCCCTCCGGCTTCGCCCCTGCCGAGGCCAGCTGCCTCTCGATACGGACCAGATAAAGGCGGTTGGTGGTGAGGAGATGCTCGAAGCACTCGCCCACGCTCCACCCCCCGCCAGGAGGTTTCCAGTTGAGCTGGTCATCGCTGAGACCCCGGAAATCCTTCCGGATCCGGAGCTCGATCTCATCGATGTGGCCCTGGAGCTCATCGAGGAACGCATCCACCGACCGTGCGCCCATTGGCCAGGATGCCGCTCTGAAGCTACGCCCCGTCCCGGGACCTTAGGTCCAGACGGCTGACGTGAAGGTCGAGACTATGGTTCACCCGGAGCCCCACGACTCCGTCCGCGTCTACCCGTGATCGGGGAAGCCGGGTCACTTCTTCTCCGTTCACCGAAAACACTACCTCGTCACCGCCTACATCCACGGCCAGAACGTTCTTCGCGGTCTCCTCCCCCTCCCCGCGCTCCACCCACGACCGTATCGCGGCATGTGGGGTCCAGTCCACCAGGGTCGGGGTCCGGTCCCCGGCACGGCTCTTCACCAGAAACTGCCCACCCTCCCGGATCAGGAAATAGGTGTACGCCTGCCCACTTCCCTCCAGATCTTTTCCGCCGAGGAAGACGCCGAAGCCCTCCCGGCGTCCCACGGGATCGAAGAGGAAGATCTCGGCTTCCAGCCGGTACTCCCCGGAGCCGGACGAAGAGGGATCGTACAGAATCGTGGCGGGTCCGGTGGTGACGTGCCAGCCAGGGGGCATGTGGACGAAGTAGACCTCGGCGGGGTCGCCGTCCGGCCGATCCAGCCTCAGCTTCCAGTCTGCCGGGCGCTCCAGCTCCTGGCCAGAGAGTGCCATCGGAGAAGCCACGAACGCCAGGCTGGCGAGGATCACAAAGAGACGCATCTCCCACTCCGGAAGAATCTGGGGTGACGATTCAGGAGGGTCCTTATACGCTTTGGGCTCCCTGGGGTGCCCGAAGCCTCTCTTCGTGTTCCTCTTCATCTTCCTCTTCCTCCTCGAAGGCCTCCCGCCCCTCATGGATAAGCCACGGGACCATGAGAAGGGCTGCCGTGGGGTCCGCCCACCACCACCCCAGTGCCGCATTCGCGGCCAGACCCCCCAGGAGACAGAACGAGAGGTAAGAACAGGCCAGTGTTTCCTTGGCCTCGGCACGGAGAGCGCCGGATCTCAGGACGGTCGCGGCCCGCAGCTTTCCCACGGCAATGAGGGGCATGATCACCAGGGAGGCTATCGCCAGTGCCAGGCCCACGAGGCTCTCGGAAGGGACCTGCTCGGACCAGAGCGTCCACACGGACTGCACGACGACGTAGACCGCCAGAGCGAAGAACGTGACACCCACGGCTCGCCGCACCCTGAGCTCGGCCCGCCGAACGGCTTCGGTTTCGGCACCCCGAAGCTCCACGCTCATCCTCCAGAGCACCACGGTGGCGGCCACGAGCTCGATCACGCTGTCCAACCCGAAGCCCAGAAGAGCGATGCTGCCGGCTTCCCGTCCGGCCCAAAGGGCCACGACGGCCTCCACGAGGTTGTAGACCATGGTGCCCGCCACCAACCACAGGGCGCGGCGGACCCATCTCTCCCGGGCGTCCTCCTCCACGCTCATCATCAGGTCCTCTTTCGGGTCAGACGCGGATCATCCATCGCGATCGTCCCCGCGTCATCGGTTCGAATCAGAAGATGCTAGTGGACTGTCTCTCAAGATCCATTGACATGGATTCTGCGTTGTGTGTTGCGGTAGGTCCAGAGGAAGGGGCGGCAGTGGCGCTTGACGGGGCACTGCACGACTCTCCGCGATACCTGAGCGCAGAGCGCGAAGAACATCGCGGCCAACCGCCTGACCTCGCACCGTATCCCTCTCCGCGATACCTGAGCGCCATGCGCGAAGAACATCGCGGGCAACCGCCTGACGGGGCACTGCACGACTCTCCGCGGTACCTGAGCGCAGAGCGCGAAGAACATCGCGGCCAACCGCCTGACGGGGCACTGCACGACACTCCGCGGTACCTGAGCGCAGAGCGCGAAGAATGACCACAGGACTTTTGCGCCGGTACACTAGTGCTATCTCCCAAAAGTTCTGGTACATCTGAGCCGGATGTAGTATGATGGTGGCATGGGCGTGCGCGTGTCGGCAAGCGAAGCTCGGGAGCTGGAGGGGATCGTGCGGAG
>JBDHKE010000257.1:0-3054 GCA_039586555.1 Gemmatimonadota bacterium
ACGGGGCGTGGCGCAGCCCGGTAGCGCGCCTGCTTTGGGAGCAGGAGGTCCCCGGTTCGAATCCGGGCGCCCCGATCTCTGCAGTCCGCGGCCCCGCCTGGACTTATCCGTCCAGGCGGGGTTCCCCTTGTCTTCGACTCTTCGTCGGCAGTCTCCGCATGCCGGAGCCACGTCGATGGGCTCCAAGCCCCGCATCCTCCTGGCCGAACTGAAGCGAAAAGAGGTTAGCCGCGTCCCTAGCACCAGCTAGTGTACTCTGAGTCTAGACAGGTGTAGGTCGTCCCTGATGAGTCAGTCGATCATCTGGCCTTTTCGCCGCCGAACGGGATCAGTGCGCACGGCGAACTGAGGTCCCCAGGGCTTGACTTCCAGGCGCACCACCGCGGGTCCGTTCGCGAGAGCTTCCGTCAGATCCCCGGCATCGAGGTCGAAGTATCCCTCCTGTCCGCGTTCCACGCGGCCGACCCAGACGCGGTTCAGACCATGGACCAGGAAGACGTCCACACGAGCGGAGTGCTCATTGCGCACGAGAAGCCTGGTGAGCGTCCACTCCGACGGTGCGGATCCGGAGAGCTGCACGGCGCTCCGGGGCACGCATCCAGGGATGAAGAGCCAGAGCGTAAGCAGGAGGGGGACGAAGGTCGGCTGCCGGTTCATGAGATCCTCCTTGGTAGAGGGACCGAGCGACCCTCCCGACTTCGGCGTTGTCGCACCGAAGGCGTGGGGGTAGCTTCGGAAGGAGGTTAGAGCAGGCCAGTCACCCTCCTCTCCCGCCGGAGTCACCCCTGCCGTGACTCCCAGGTGACGGGCGAGATGGACCGATGATCAAGTTGTGCACACTGGGCTCGCTGGACCTTCAGGGACCGGAGGGTCAGGAGCTTCGGTCCGTTCTCTCACAACCCCGACGGCTGGCCCTGCTGGCCTATCTGGCCGTGGCGACACCGCGGGGCTTCCACCGGCGGGACACGCTCCTGGGGCTGTTCTGGCCGGAGCAGGATGAGGGATCGGCCCGCCACGCCCTGAATCAGGCGCTCTACGCGCTCCGGCAGTCTCTGGGCGAGCGCGTTGTGTTGAGCCGGGGGGCGGAGGAGGTGGGGCTCTCCTGGGAGGCGTTCTGGTGCGACGTGAAAACGTTCGATGAGGCGGTGGAGTCGGGCGATCCCGAAGCTGCCCTGGAGCTGTATGGCGGGGATCTACTCAAGGGGTTCTTCGTTTCGGGGGCACCGGAGTTCGAGAAGTGGCTGGAGGGGGTGCGGGTGCGGTTGAGGGAGCAGGCGGCTCGAGCGGCGTGGGCGGTGGCGCACCAGCACATCGAAGCGGAACAGCCGACCGATGCGGAGCAGACCGCTCAACGGGCGTTGGCGCTGGTTCCCACGAACGAGAGCGAAGTCCGGCGCTTTGTTCAGGCGTTGGCAGAGGCGGGGGACCGGGCGGCGGCGGTGCGGTTCTATGAGAGATTTGCCCGGGCTCTCCAGGATGAGCTAGGACTGCGGCCAGCGGCGGCGAGCCGGGATCTGGTGGAGAAGATCCGGCTGTCGATGGTGGTCCCGGTCGTCGGGAGGACTCCTCCGATGGGCACAGGTCCCGAGGTGGTGTCGACCTCCTCTCGGCGCGCCAGCGAGGGCGAGGGTCAGCGGGCGATGGGAGGTTCGCCGGAGCCCCAGTTCAACGGGCTCCGCAGAGCCCTTGCCGACCGCTACGCCATCGAGCGCGAGATCGGCAGCGGTGGGATGGCCATGGTCTACCTGGCGGAGGACCTGAAGCATCACCGCCATGTTGCCATCAAGGTCCTGAACCCTGACCTGGCTGCGGCCGTCGGTGCCGAGCGGTTCCTGCGCGAGATCGAGATTGCTGCGAACCTCACCCACCCGCACATCCTGCCGGTCCACGATTCAGGCGAGGCAGACGGGTCCCTCTACTTCGTGATGCCTTACGTGGAGGGCGAGTCTCTGCGCGACCGCCCCAGTCGGGAGAAGAAGCTTCCGGTCGATGATGTAATCCGGCTCGCACGTGAGGGGGGCGATGCTCTGGCCCACGCACACGAGCGAGGGTCATTCACCGGGGCGTCGAAGTCTCAACTCTTAGGCATTGATGCCGCGCCTGGGGCAGGCCAATACAGGAGATGAAACCCGATGCCGGGTCATAGATGCCGGTACAGAAAGGAGAGCCTCCAATGAGGAACAGAATGATCGGCCTCACGTGGATGCTATTGGCTATAGCGTCCTGTGGCGACGATGGGACGGGCCCAGAGACAACCTTTGAAAGCCTAGCTGGGACATACACTGGCGGCATAGTTGGCATTAGCCAGGGCGTACTCCTGGATGCGGCCCTCAGCGTGACCATCATCCAATCTGGTGGCGATCTCTCGGGTAGTTACGGCGTTACGGGAACCCTGACCGAAGGTGCGCTTGTCGTACCGATCTTTGGCACAGGGAGCTTCGTGGGCACCATCGCTGCGGGTCAGAACCCTTCCGTCAACATCACTCTGACAAATCAGTGCCCCAACTACTCAGCGCACTTTTCCGGCGCCCTTGATAGTGCGAATGACCTCCTGACCCTAAGCGGGCCAATCCACATTCTGGATGGCTGCACCATCTTCTTGACCTATCCGTCAACGATTCTGCTGCGGAGGTAGACACGGAAAGGGAGCCAAGACCTGACGGAAGCAGCCTTCTTTGATGTGCGGTGGCAGTTCTACGGGGCGTGGAGTCTGGGGCTCGGGTAGGGGAGCGCGAGCAGGGGGGACCCTGAGCCAGGGCCCGCAGAAGGCGGGGATGGATCCTGTGCGCCCAGCTTCACTGACAGCGAGACCAGCTAGCCGCTGAGCATGCCGCCCCGTTCTCCGCCATGCGAACGCCTGCAGAGCCCGCCGACCGACCAGGCAAGGGTAGGACCAGGGCCGAGCCGTCGAAACGCCTCTGCACGGCCGGGACAGGGGTCCGCAGGGGAGTCATGGAGGGGGAGAGGGTACCAGACAAGAGAAGGAGGCCCCCGAAGGAGCCGCCCAGTACTTGCCACCTGAGAGTGGTCTCAGGTGGAAGGAGGACCCAACTA
>JBDHKE010000258.1:0-3047 GCA_039586555.1 Gemmatimonadota bacterium
TCACGAGAAAGGGCTGATGATGATCGAGTGCACCTTGGGACAGCGTACGACCTGGGCAACCGCCTGGGCAGCCATGGCTGCGCTCACCATCGTGGTAGCGGCGTGCGAGAGCAGCCCCACGACCTCGGAGACGCTGGAGCCGCAGGTGTCGGAGGAGGTGTTGGGTCTTTCCCGCGTACAGGACGGCAACACGCTGAGAACCCGGCTATCCACCGCAATTGATTCCGGCTGGATCAGCCGTGAGCAGGCCCGCAGAATGGCTCGGGAGCTCAGCGTCGCCGGGAGGAGAATCCGCGAGGCTGTGGCTGCCGGGGAGCTCACCGGCGAGGAGGGCAGGCGCAGGTTCCTCAGGGCGGAGCTCGGGGCTTTCGGAAGGCGCATACGGGAGAACGTGAACGCAGGAACAATGACCGCGGAAGAAGCTCGAGCGGCCTACAGCGCGTACCGGCAACTCATGGGGATCGACGCGATTACTCGAACTGGACGTTAGGGCGGGCACGCACAGGGCTTTCGGTCCGGGGAGGTCGGCGGTCGATCGGCCGGCCTCCCTTCTGGCGTCCAGGTCAACCAACGGACTCGTTGAACCCCGCGCGCAACTTAATCAGGTGCCAGCGGGGGAGCTCGTGTGTACTCTTGACCCCTGGGGCCCGATACGAGTTCGACCGCCGTGCTTACGTCAGCGCCAGTAGACCTCGGCGATGGCAATTCCCGACTCGCCCGCAACGGAGTACAGCAGGTAGGTGCGTCCGTCCGTCTCGAAAAGGGCAGGATCTCGTAGCTGCCGAACCGGTTCCATTACCGAGCCTCGGACTGAGGGCTCGTGCGGTAGCCCTGCGCCCTCCCATTCGGTTTCCGGCTCCAGGACCACCACTGGATCGGTTTCTGACCAGTTCATCCAGTCGCGATCCAACTGGATTTCGGAGAGCAGGATTCGCTCCGGGTTCTCGCCGACCACGGTGTAGAAGACCAGCAGCTTCCCGTCTCGCACGGTTACTGCGGAATGACGCATGTCGACTGAGAACAACGTAGGCCCCTCCTCGAAGCCGCTGAGTCCATCAGCTGATCGGTAGAAGACACCTGGCATGCCCAGGGCGTAGTGATAGCCGCCCCAACGGAAGACCCGGAAGTAGGAATTACCCAGAGGCTCGGTGCCGGACTGGAAGCTCAGACCGTCCGAGGAGGTCGCCACGAGGGTCGTCTGTTTGTAGCTGTCGTCACTTTCTGGAGGCCCGCCGATGTACACGGGGCAATGGAAGTACATCCTGATCTGGCGCGACTGGTGATCCACGTGCACGTCGGGCGATGCAACGTGCCGGTAGTCGGCATAGGATGACCCTTCGATGTCGTCGCAGATCGTGTCCTCGATCTGGAGAGTGCCGGGGTCGTGGACGGTCCACGGTCCGGCGAGGTCGTCTGCGTAGGCCATCCGTATGAACGTGCCGGCGTGGTGCGCGAAGTAGAGGTAGTACTGACCCAGGGCGCCCTCGACCCACGATGGCACGCGGATCAGGGAAGGCCCGTTGATGTTTGCACCGTGGTCTCCTGCCAACATCTCGGGGCGGATGATGGGGTTGTCCGGGAGGCGAACGATCCCCAGCCCGGACCGGGCTGCCTGTCCATCGTCCTGCGCGCACCCGGTGAGGACCCCTAGCGCGGCGGAAACGAGAAGCCCAGTGAAAGCCAGTGGTCGATTCGAATGAAGCACTCGGTACCTCTGCCGTGTCTGACACGGCCGTTGGATCGGCGGTCTGAAGACCTTGCAGCTCTGTTGAACACCACAGTGCCGACTCGCGCCATGAGCTGCAAGGCGAATAGCTCGGACCTCCACGATTGTGCCGGGGCCGAGAGGAAGAGGGCGCTGCGGGTGACACAATTTCCCTGGCTCACGGACCCCCGCCGGTCGCATCACCCCACGGGGGCTCTTCGTTATCTTTCCCGCCTGGTGAACACCATGTCGAATCCGGAAGGGAATCCATGAAGATCCGCCGCGTCATCTCCTTGACCGTCTTCCTCTCCTTCATCGCCCTGGCGCTCTCGGGAATCATGCTCTTCGTGAGTCCCCAGGGGAGGGTGGCCTACTGGGCGGGATGGAAGCTTTTCGGCCTCTCCAAAGAGGAGTACAGTGCCATCCACACCACCGTCATGATCCTCTTTCTGGTCGTGGGGATCTGGCACATCGTCCTGAACTGGAAGCCCATCGTGGGTTATCTGAAGGACCGGACCCGGACAGTGAGCTTCACCAGGCCCGAGTTTCTGGCTGCCCTGGGCCTGACCCTCGTCTTTCTCCTGGGCCCCCTCCTGGACCTTCCGCCCTTCAGCCTCTACCTGGACGCCGGCGAAGAGGTGAAGGCCTACTGGGAAGCCTCCAGCGGATCCCCTCCCTGGGGTCACGCCGAGGAGAACTCTCTCCAGCGCTTCTGCAGGGGGATGGAGGACTACGAGCGTCTGGAGAACCAGCGCATGGTCGTGCTGCACTGCAACCTGGCTCTTGAAGCCCTCCGTTCTGCCGGTATGGAAGTGGAGGGGCTGAGCCAGCGCCTCCTGGAAATCGCCGAAGTCAACGGCACTACGCCGCAGGCCCTGGCCCAGATCATCGTATCGGTGGCCCGCCCCATGACGCCTGACGAGATGGCCGCGAGGCAGCCTCGGGGAGGGGCCGCAGGGGAAGAAGCCGTCCAGGAGACCTACCACCAACCCTACTCCGGGCTGGGCCGCATGACCATGGCCGAGTACGCCCAGGAGTACGGGTACGATCTGGAGGAGATCCTGGCCATCCTCCGAAGAGCTGGGCTGGAGCTGGACTCGGAGACCCGACTCCGGGAGGAGGCCACCCGCCTGGGAACGGATCCCGAGGGATTGATCCGGATCCTGAATGGAGGGGAAGGGGAGGGGTAGGCCAAGCCTCTCTGATTCGCCGCGGACCGATACGCCCCCTATGTTGCATCAGACTCCGCATGACGGAATCGGGCCGCCAGGCCCAACGACCGCAGGCTAGGCTCCCCGCCACCAGCCGGTGGATTGCTGGACCGTGCGGCCCGACGGGTCTG
>JBDHKE010000259.1:0-3046 GCA_039586555.1 Gemmatimonadota bacterium
CAGCCCGGTGTGGATACCCACGCGTACGCTGAAGCCGCTGATACCGCGCTCCTCCTCCAGGCGCACAGCGTACTCCTGTGCCCCCTCCACGATCTCCAGCCCTGCCCGGCAGGCTCGCTCTGGATCGTCCTCGTGCGCGATCGGGGCGCCAAAGAAGGCCAAGACGGCATCGCCCTCCAACCTGGCCAGCGTGCCCTCGTAGCGAGCTATAGGCTCAATGAGCACCTCGAAAGCCCCGTCCATGACTTCCATGACCTCTTCGGGGTCCATGCCCCGGACCATAGCGCTGGAGCCTTTGACATCCGACATAAGGATGGTCACCATCCGCCGCTCGCCCGCCATCTGCCCCCCCGAGGCCACCAGCCGCTCCGCGTACTCCCTGGGCACCAAGCGCTGGATGGCTTGGGCAATGGCAGACACGCCAGGCTTTTCCTCAACCCCGGGAGGCGACGCACTGACCTGCGCACCACACTTGAAGCAGAACCTGGTTCCTGGCGGCAGCTCCCTTCCGCAATCAGGGCACACCTGAGCCAGCCTGGCCCCGCAGTCCATACAGAACTTGGCTCGCTCAGGATTCTCCGTCTCGCACTCCGGACACCTCATATTGCGCCCTCCCGCACCTCGTTGTTCATTTGTCATTTGTGATTCGCTACTCGTCATTCGTCATTGGTCATTCGTCCGTCGTCACTAGTCAGTCGTCAATGGCCCTCCGCCCTTTCAATGCGGCTCAATGATCGTGTCCTTCCACGGCGACCAGGCCCCCATCCCCGACATGGAATACCCCTTCACCCACGGCTTGACCAGCACCTGCGACTGCATATAGACGCCGAGCATGAACGGGGCTTCCTCTACTATGATCCTGTCCGCACGCCGGTACAGGGACATGCGTTCTTCCTGATCCAGCAGCCCCCTTGCTCGCGCCACCAACTCGTCGTACTCGGCATTGCGCCACGCCGTTCTCTCGCCGCCGAAACCTATCCTCAGGAAGTTGTCGGGATCCGGGTAGTCAGCGACCCAAACATAGAGCGTGATATGCGGCTGCTCCTGCTGCACCCGGTCCTGTTCCTCCGAGCCCGGAACGTACTCCCACCTCACCTCCACACTGAGCTCGCGTTGCCACTGAGCCCTCCAGTAGTCGGCGGCAGCGATTGACGAACCACTCCCGCTGGGCAGAATACCCCGAAGAGCCGGGAACCCGCGTCCACCGGGATAACCGGCCTCCGCCAGCAGCTGTCGCGCCCGCTCCGGATCGTAGGGCAGACCGATACCTGGCGAATGCCCCGGCATCCCCGGAGGCACGAACCCCCCCGTGGGTGGCAGGGCGTAGCCCCTGAAAGAGACGCCGGCCAAGACCTCCTTGTCAGCCGCCAGGGTCAGAGCGCGCCGCACTCGCACATCGTGCAGCGGCGGCCGAGTCACGTTGAAACCGAAGCAGCCCGTGGACAGTTGTGGGACAGATATGAATTCGTCGGGGTGTCGCCGCCGCAGCCGATCGCGCTGCTCCACCGGAAAGCTCGTGATCTTTAGGGCGTCCAGCTCATCAGCCTCATACAGGGCCATCGTTTCCCGCCAGGCCGAGAAGCCTAGCAAGGCTATCTCCACCCGCTCCACGTTACCTGGCCAGCCACCGCGGTAGTGGGCATTGCGGACCAGTACCAGGGATTCCCCCGGTCGATACTCGGCCAGGGCAAACGGCCCGTTGGTGACGATGTTCGCCGGCTCCGCCCAGACCTCGCCGTGGGCTTCCACCACGTGCCGCGGGACCGGGGAGGTGACCCACTGAGTCAGTAGCTGCAGGAAATAGCCAGTAGGGCTCTCCAGGTCCACCAAAAGCGTGGTATCATCGAGGGCACGCACCCCAACCAATGCCGGGTCCGACACCTCGCCCCGATGGTAGGCCTCCGCCCCCTTGAGGTCGAATAGTAGGTCTGGGCAGGGAGCTCCGGTGCCGGGATCGAGGACCCTCTTCCAGGCGAACTCGACGTCGTGGGCCGTCACGGGCCTTCCATCGCTCCATTGAGCGTCCTCCCTCAGGTGGAAGATGTACCGGCGCCCACCCTCCAGGACCTCCCAGCTCAAGGCCAGATCGGGCATAACTTCCAACTCCGGACCCAGTTCCACCAGCCGCCTGAAGTGCTGGCTGTATGTTTCCCAGGAGTTGGACCTACCTGGATCCAAAGTCTCCGGCTCCCACTCCACGAGTCTTAGCGGGTGGGGCGCCGAGGGCAGCGCGGCATGCGGCGCCTTCCGCGCCACCTTCTGCCACAGGGCAAAGCCCTCATCGTAGGCTTCCCGGGATCGCCGGAACTCGAAAGCAGTATGGTACGTCAGCCCTAGCTTCATCAGCGTCCGGGCGGCCTGGTCGAGGTCCTCGCCCTCCCGCAGGAACACCAACGCCCGCTCGTAGAAGTCAATCGCCTCCTGGTGGGCGTAGAGGGTGCGCGCCTGGTCGGCGGCGCGGAGCAGGTACGCCGTCGCCTTCTCCGCCTCCCCGGCCTGCTCCCAGTGATGCGCCAGCAGCCCCACCTGCTCGTCGACTCGCTCGGGGAATAACCGCTCCAGCGCCTCGGCCACCTGCCGGTGAAAGATGCGCCGTTCCTTCTTCAACAGGCCGTTGTAGGCCGCCTCCCGCGTTAGCTCGTGCTTGAAGATGTATTCCAGCTCCGGCAGGCGTGCCCGCTCGCGGATCATCTCCTCCCGCTGCAAGGTCAGAAGTTGTCGGTCAAGCTCACGTTCCTCTTGGGCGATGGCTGACAGCACACGGTAGAGAAAGATCCGCCCGATGACGGCTGCCATCTGTAGGACTCGTTTGGTCTCCTCGTGCAGCCGGTCGATGCGGGCCATCAGCACGCCCTGCAGCGTGTCCGGGATGGCGATGTTGGCCACCTCCCGGGTCGCCTCCCAGCGGCCGGTGGCTTCGTCGCGCACGATGGTCCGGTCGTCAATCAGCGAGCGAATGATCTCCTCCACGTAGAAGGGATTGCCCTCGGCGCGGCTCAGGATGCGCTCCCTGAGTCCCTGGGGCAGGTCCTCCACGCGCAACAGA
>JBDHKE010000260.1:0-3046 GCA_039586555.1 Gemmatimonadota bacterium
GCCCTGGCTCAGATGGGGCAACACGGCTTGCTGGGAGAAGACATCCTGGGGAGCGGCTTCGACCTGCGGATTGCCATCAAGGAAGGCGCCGGCGCCTTCGTCTGTGGAGAGGAAACCGCCCTGATCGCCTCGATCCATGGTGCTCGGGGAATGCCGCGGCCCCGCCCGCCCTTCCCAGCCCAATCTGGGGTCCACGGTCATCCCACCAACATCAACAACGTGGAGACCTTGAGCAACGTGTCAGCCATCCTGGAGCGAGGGGCAGAGTGGTATGCCGGCTTCGGGACCGAGAAGAGCCGCGGGACCAAGACCTTCTCCCTGGCGGGGAACATCGAACGGCCCGGCTTGATCGAGGTACCCATGGGGATCAAGCTCGGGACGATCATCCACGACATAGGAGGCGGAGTTCCCAGGGGGAAATCGCTCAAGGCCGTCCAGACCGGCGGCCCGTCCGGCGGGTGCATTCCCGCCTCATTGTTGAGCCTGCCGGTGGACTACGAATCTCTGGCCGAGGCCGGCTCGATCATGGGATCCGGCGGCATGGTGGTCATGGACGAGGACACCTGCATGGTGGACATGGCTCGTTACTTCCTGGCCTTCACCCACGCGGAATCCTGCGGAAAATGCCTGCCGTGTCGGCTTGGGACGGGGCGAATGCTCGAGGTGCTCGAGGATATCTGCGGAGGGCGGGGGGTGCCCGAAGACCTGGAGTTACTCGAGCGGCTGGGGAGAGCTATCAGGAGCGCAGCGCTCTGTGGCCTAGGTCAGACCGCTCCCAACCCTGTCCTCACCACCATGCGCTACTTCCGGTCCGAGTACGACGCCCACGTGCTACGCACCGAGTGCCCGGCCGTGGCGTGTTCGGCCATGTTCACGGCACCCTGCCAGCATGCCTGTCCACTGGGAACCGACGTTCCGGCCTACATCGCCCTGATCCGGGACGGGAGGCTGGATGACGCCTATCAGGTGCTCTTACGGACCAACCCGTTCCCGGCTACTTGCGGTCGAGTCTGCGACAACCCCTGCCAGGCGAAGTGCCGTCGAGCTACGCTGGACGAGCCAGTAGGTATCCGGCACCTCAAACGGTTCGTCACGGATCACGGCTCGGCACGGGCCCTGCCCATCACCCCGTCCGATCGCCACGAGCGGATCGCGATCATCGGCGCGGGGCCTGCCGGGCTGAGCGCGGCCAGGGAGCTCCGCCTCCGTGGCTACGGAGTCACCGTGTTTGAAGCTCTTCCGGAGGCGGGCGGCATGCTTCGGTATGGCATTCCGGAGTATCGACTTCCGCGGCCGATCCTTGATGCGGAGATCGATGCCATCCTGGCGCTGGGGATCACACTTAAAACCTCCACGAGAATAGGAAGAGACGAACCGTGGCTCCGGATCATGGATCGCTTCGACGCGGTCTTTCTGTCTGTGGGTGCCCAGTCGAGCACGCCTCTGCGGATCCCGGGCGAGGAGTTCGGGGGCGTCCGGAGCGGCGTCGAGTTCCTCCAGCAGATCCACCTATCCGGCGGGACGGACGTGGGGAAGCAGGTGACCGCTATCGGTGGTGGCAACGTGGCCGTTGACGTGGCCAGGACCGCATACCGCCTCGGCGCGGCGAGCGTGAAGATGATATGTCTCGAGAAGCGGGACGAGATGCCCGCGCACCCCGAGGAGATCGAGGAGGCACTCGAGGAAGGAATTGAAATCCTCAACGGCTGGGGCCCCGTGAGGATCGAGGGCGAAGGAAAGGTCACGGGGGTGAAGCTCAAGCGGTGCACCCGGGTGTTCGACGAGGAAGGCCGGTTCAACCCGCAATACAGTGAGAACGACACCCGCACAGTCAAGGCCGACATGGTCATCGTGGCCATTGGACAGGCCGTGGAGCTGCCTTTCCATCAGAGTGTTGGGGGCATCAGGCTCTCGGAGCGAGGGTTGGTGTCCCTCAAAGAGGGGACGCTGACGGCCACCAGCCACCCGAAGGTGTTCGCTGGCGGCGACGCGGTGACAGGCCCGTCGACGGTTGTCCAGGCCATCGCGTCGGGTTTCCGGGCCGCCGGGGAGATCGACGCCGCTCTCCGCCTTCGCAACCAGGAAGAGCCGTACCGGGTTACTCCGCTCGAGGGAATCGCTATTCCGGGCTTGGTGGATGAAGTGGTTGATGTTGAACATCAGGAGATCATGATGAGACGGGCACCTCAGGATCGGTGTCAGGGATTCGCCGAGGTGGCGCTGGGATACACCCACGAGCAAGCCCGACACGAGTCCTGCCGCTGCCTGAGATGCGACGTTCAGGACGTTGAGGAGGCCGAGGAAGACATGACGGCCATGCCTTCTGTCCGGCCGTCGGTGTGACGCGTGAATGGCCTCCACAGTACTGGATGCATGGAGTGAGAGCGTGGAAGAGATACACCTGACCATTGACGGTCGACCGGTCACGGCTCCTCAGGGGGCCACCGTTCTAGAGGCGAGCAAGACGGCTGGGATCAACATCCCTACCTTGTGCCACGACGCCGACCTGAAGCCCTTCGGTGCCTGTCGGCTGTGCATCGTCGAGATCGAGGGCATGCGGGGTCTGCCCACGTCGTGCACCACCGTTGCCTGGGAAGGAATGGTCGTCCGAACCTGCACAGATGCGGTCCTGGAAACCCGGCGAACCCTCATCGAGCTGGCGATCGCCACCCATCCGCTCGATTGTCTCCTATGCGGAAAGAGCAATGACTGCCAGCTGCTGGAGATGGCGAGGGAACTCGGCGCGGACAGGGTCGCCCTCGGGAGGCTGTACCGTACGGACCGAACCGCTCAGCCCATCGACCGGTCGAATCCAGCGTTCGACTTCGACCCCAACAAGTGCATCCTGTGCGGGAAGTGCGTGAGGACCTGTCACGAGATCGTTGGCCGGGGGGCCATTGACTTCATCAATCGGGGTGAGGACACACGGATCAGCCCCTTCGGGGCCCGCTCCCTTTCAGAGTCGATCTGCCAGACCTGTGGAGAGTGCGTTGTCCGGTGTCCCACGGGGGCGCTGCAGGCGAAAGAGGTCCTCGCAGCCCACCGT
>JBDHKE010000017.1:0-42557 GCA_039586555.1 Gemmatimonadota bacterium
TTTCCGACTACCTCGGTAGCCTGCCCTTCGGGACCTTGGACCGGGGGGAGGCCTCAAAGGCGGAGCTCGATGGGCCTCTCGCCTTCTTCGGGCTGCCTGGTGCGGAGCCGACGGTCACCGAGCCCGGTGGCTGGACCGCGTTCTGGGCGGAGCATACCGCCGGCTCCGCGGAGCCGCCGGTAATCGACTGGGCAGTCGATATGGTGCTGGTTGGCGCAGTTGGACTGCGGTTCGAGGCGGGTGACAGTGTCGAGGTTCGGAGGATCCTCCGGGTCGGGAACGGCACGCATGTGGAGCTCGTGGAGCGTGTGCCTGGCGATTTCTGCGCTCCCGCCAGCCGCGTTCAGGCTCCGTTCCACATCGTGGTAGCGCCTCTCTCGCCTCCCACGATTCTGTTCCTCACCCCTGAGGTGGAGCGGGTTCCGTGCGGAACCTGATCCGTCGACGAGAGTCTGGGATGACGCTGCGCCAGCAGTTCGTCCTGGTCTTCGTGGGAGTCTCCGCAGCCCTCATGGCCGCCGGGGGATGGTTCGCCTGGAGTGCCACCAGTGGCGCGCTGGAAGACGAGCTGGACCAGAAGCTGGTGTGGGTGGCGGGGGCTGCGGCGGCCACGGGGCTTCAATCCAGCTTGGTCATCGACCTTTTGCCTGGCCAGGAGGGTTCGGACCTGTGGAACGCCAGCTACCACAGGCTGGTTAGGCTGCGCCGATACGTTGACGCCGCCTACCTCTTCAAACGCGATAACACGGTCCTCGTTTCGACGGGGGATCCCGACGGGAATCCGGACTATCTGCCCGTCGGGACTCACCTTCGCTGGCTGGAGCTGTACAGGGAGGAGCTGGAGCAGGCCTGGACGTTCGGGGAAGCCACCACGCCGCTCTTCGAGCTGAATGATCGATACTACAAGTATGGGTTCGTGCGATTGGAAGACTCGGACGTGATGCTCGGGGTGCTCATGCGCGGCGCCTATCTGGAGGGCCTCTACGAGTTTCGGAGAACGATTCTGCTGGGCTCTCTGGCCGGGGCTCTCCTGGCCGCCCTGGTCGCCGGGCTGCTGGCGGCCAACGTGACCCGACCGCTGCTCAGCCTGAGCCGAGCCGCCGTGCGCATCCAGCGTGGACGACTGGATCGGCCTATCAGCCCGGCGCGCGGACGGGAGCTCGGAATGCTCTCCCGAGCGATGGAGCGCATGCGGGTGGGGATCCTCCAGAGGGATGAGCAGCTACGGCTGATGTTGGCCCAGGTTGCGCACGAGATCCGCAATCCCCTCGGTGGGATGGAGCTCTTCGCGGCTGCCGCGGCAGAAACGGATGACCCGGACGAGCAGAGGCGACTGCTGGGGCGAGTCCGCTCCGAGGTGGCCGCGCTGAATCGGATCATTCAGGACTTCATGAGCTTCGCCCGACCGGTGAGTGCGGAGATCCAGATCCACGACGTGCGGCAGCCGATCAGGGAAGCGGTGGAGCTCATGAGAGGAGAGCTGGACGCCCGCGGGGGTGACCTGATCGTCGATCTCCCCGAGGAGCCACTGACGGCGCGGGCAGATCCGGACCAGGTGAAGCGCGTGGTCCTGAACTTGCTCCGCAACGCCTCGCAGGCGGGACGCGAAGTGCACGTCGGCGCGGAGTGGTTCAACGGAGAGGTACGAATCACGGTGAAGGACGATGGTCCGGGCATTCCAGAGGCGCTCAGAGAGCGGATTTTCGATCCCTTCGTGACCGACAAGGAACAGGGGGCGGGGCTCGGGCTGGCCATCGTTCGGCGGGTAGCCGAGGCGAACGGCGGCCGGGTGGAGCTGGCACCCTCGGGCAACGGCGGTGGGGTGGGAGCGGAGTTCCGGGTATATTTCCAGGGTCCCGAGGACTACCTCGACGAGAGAGTGTCGACGACTCATTCCTGACGACGGCCACGCGGCAGGACCCCCATGGCGCAAGTCCTCATCATCGACGATCACGATTCCATGCGAGAAGGCCTGGAGTTGCTACTCCGACGTAGAGGGCACAACACGCGTTCGGCCGAGAGTGGAGCGCGCGGGTTGGAGCTTCTGGGGGAGAATTCCAGCGATCTGGTGATCACCGATCTGAAGATGGCTCACATGGACGGAATCGAAGTGCTGCGACAGATCCGTTCGCGCCATCCGGGGACCGAGGTGATGGTGATTACGGCCTTCGGCAGCATCGAAATGGCCGTGGAGGCGATGAAGCTAGGGGCCGCTGACTTCATTACCAAGCCGTTCTCCTCGGAGGAGTTCGGCGTGAAGGTGGATCGACTCCTCCAGGAGCGGGAGCAGCGGCTCCGGCTGCAGACGGAGAACCGCGCACTGCGGGTGGAGAACCTGTATCTCAAGCAGGAAGCGGAGGCGCGATACGGCGAGATGGTGGGGGAATCTCCGGCGATGCGAGAGGTCTTTCGCTGGGTGGATCGGGTGGCGCGCAGCGACTCCACGGTGATGGTCTATGGCGAGTCGGGCACGGGAAAGGAGCTCGTGGCCCGGGCGATCCACGCGCAGTCCGCCCGCTGCGAGGGTCCCTTCGTCCGCGTCAACAGCGGAGCCCTTACGGAAGGCCTGTTGGACTCGGAGCTCTTCGGTCACGAGAAGGGGGCGTTCACGGGAGCGGAACGGCGTAGGCGCGGACGGTTCGAGCTGGCCGACGGCGGAACGCTCTTCCTCGACGAGATCGCTACCATTCCTGCGTCCACTCAGATTCGCCTTCTGCGGGTCGTACAGGAGAGGGAGATCGAGCGGGTCGGCGGCGAGGAGACGATACCGGTGGACGTGCGCATCATCGCGGCCACCAATACGCCTGCGCAGGACCTGCTGGCTTCCGAACATTTTCGACGGGACCTTTACTATCGCCTCCACGTCGTTCCCATCACGCTGCCTCCGCTCCGGGAACGAAGGGAGGACATCCCCCTGCTGGTGAGCCACTTCATCGAAAAGCTGCGGGAGCGGACCTGTGCGAGGGTCCGATCCGTGACGGAAACCGCCATGCAGGCTCTCCTGGCCTACCGTTGGCCGGGGAACGTTCGGGAGCTGGAGAATGTCATAGAACGTGCACTGGTCATGGCGGACGAGGAGATCCTGGACATCGGACATCTGCCGACCCTGGGTGCGGGGGTGGAGAGCTCGGGGGGCGTCAGCGCTTCCACTCTGCCCGAGGGCGGCCTGGATCTCAATCGGACGGTGGAGAGCGTCGAGGAACGGCTTCTGCGCCAGGCGCTGGAGCAGGCAAAGGGTGTGAAAGCGGAGGCGGCCCGACTCCTGGGTATCAAGCCCAGCGCGCTCTACTACAAGCTCGAGAAATACGGCATCGAATCGTGAGTGACTCGCACTTGCTGCGGACCTCGCTTGGGCGATGCGGGCGGATCGTCCTGGCGGTTTTGGCTGGCGTCGGGGCGGCCGGACCGCTTTCCGTGCCGGCCACCGCGCAGGTCGAGACCCTACTGCGTGAGCGCACGCTGGAATATCAAGCGGCACGAAGCGCATTCGAGTCCGCTCGGGACGCTCGTTCTGCTGCGGAGGTGCGCTTCACGACGGCGTCGCTGGAGGTGGAAAACGCACGGGCTTCCGGTGACGACGCCAGGCTCCGGCGGGCTTTGGCTGCGGCTCAGGCCCAGGCGGGGGAGCTTGAGCGCCTGGACCGCAGGGTTCAGGAGGTGGGAGAGGAGCTGGAAGCCGCCCGGCAAGCCTTCCTCAGCGCGCTGGACGATCGCCTTGCGGTCCTCTACGCGGAGCTCGAGGCCACGCCGAGCCTCGAGAGCCGTCGTCAGATCGGTGACCTGATTCGGGACCTTCAGACCCAGGTGACGGAGGTGGAGTCCGAGGTTGACTTCGCCAGCCAGATCCAGCTGGTGGCAATGCCCGAAGTCCAGTTCGATCCGAGAGACGGGCCGGAGGAACTCCGCCTGAAGGCCCAGATCGCGGAGAGCTGGGTCGATCGATATGATTCGCAACTGGAGCTCATCGACGAAACCATCGAGGAGCTCCGCGAGCGGCAGCGGCGTGAGCGGGACTTCGAGCAGTTCATGGCCGGCATCCGACGATTCGATGACGCGACAGTGCCGGTCGTGGCTCCTCCTCCCAGCAACCCACAGCCAGATCCCGCGCAGGCAGGTGTCTCCGATTCTACGGCGGTCTCCGCGGACGGGGTGGAAGTCTCGCTAGAGGACCAGATCGGACAGCTTCTCATCCTCCGCTCTCAGGTCGAGAACTACCGGGAGCAAGTGCGAATCCGGGCCCGGGTCTTCCGGCAGAGACTGGGAGGGATCACCGGATGACCGGTCGGTGGCTCGCGTTTCCAATCCTCATGGTGATGGTGGCCGCGGGGCACACCCAGGCCCTGGAAGCCCAGATCAAGCTCCGGGATCTGGTCTTTACCGGGGGCGTGGCGGCCGAGGCGTATCGAGGGAACCTGCCCGCCGTCACGGTTCCTGTGGTGGATGAGACCGAACGAGCGGCGGCCGCGGTGGGCGAGTTCTCGGCGCGGGGAGACGTGCTCTTCCTCAATGGGTCGGGACGCTCCCTTTCACTGGCGTTCGACGGGGGGATCCGGCAGTTCGCTGCGGCTGGCTTCGAGCTGAGGGACTACGCGCCACGAGAGTGGGTGGGGAGCATCGACGTTCGGTACGTTCAGGTGCTTGGCGACCTCGGCGTGCTCCAGGTGCTTACCCGAGTGAAGGGCAGAAGCGTCGAGGACCGACCCCCAATGCCGCTGTTCATCCAACCTGGATACAGAAACGCGTCCGGGACGCTTTCGTTCCAAACGCGACCGATTCGTGACGTGCGCTTCGATGTCGCAGTGGGCGGAGAGATTTCGGACTACAGGTCTCTGGATCTGACGCCTCAGCTCGATCTGCTGGATCGTCGAACCGCGAGCCTGGAGCTGGGAGCGGAGTGGGGCAGCGGCGAATCGACGGTGCGCTTCTCCGGAGGGTATCGGGCCTACTGGTATCCCGAGCAGGGGAGCTTCGATCCCGATGATCCGTTCCGTAGAGACCGGGCGGTGCAAGCGGGAGTTCAGTGGACCCTGAGGGCGCCTTTGATCGTGCAGGTGGGCCTCGAGGGAATCATCAACCGATCGAACTCGGACCGGCCAGAATACGATGCCCTCAGCCTCAGCACCCTCCTGTCCGCGCCTCTGCCGGGCGGATTCGGGATCAACCTGTTCGGAGTCCTCACCGGAAAGAGCTACTTCAGCGCGACGGAGTTCGCTCGACTGGTGCCGGGAGAAGAGGCCGACAACGCCTCGGTGGTCTACCTATCGTTGACGCGGGCTCTGGCTCCCAACCTGGATGGAGCGCTACGTGTGGGGTGGACACGGGCGGAGACGGATATCGGCAGCTCCTACTTCCAGCGCTACGGCGCGACCCTTCTCTTTCACTACCGTCCCGTCGGACGCTGAAGCTCCGTCAGGCGCTCAGCGCCCAGGCGATGAATCTTCCGTGGTGGGAAAGGCTCACATCCAGATGGCCGGGCACCCCGCCGACGCAGATGACAGGTGGGGCCCGGCCCGTATCTCCCTCGGGGCAGAGAATCTCCACTTTACCCTGGGGATATCCCAGGCGACGAACGGCGGCGTGCCTCGCCACCAGACGGACCTCGGCGGAAGCGCGGCTGTGGATAGCCTTCCACTCCCTCGCGGTGAAGCGGGACGCCAGATTTCTCCATGTCTCGCCATCCCCGGGCCCCAGCATATCCACGGCCCAATCGATTCGATCCCCGAGGTGCTCCTCCGCGATAGCGGGCTGCCAGGCGATAGCGTGGACCGATTCCGTCGTCACCTCGAACCGGACCGGGATGACCAGGTCTCCGTATCGCACCGAGCCGCGGAAGGTCGATGCCTCGGGCGAACAACTCTCCCCGGGGCGGTCGTGGACAGGCCAAGGTTCATCAGAGATGAGGGCCACGACGTCGGTGACGTACCTCGCATGCTGAAACGGGGGTGAACGGCCGAGTCGCTTGGACACCACCTTGTAGGACGCCTCCTTTCCGGCCCACCTCATCCACAGGCTTACATCGGGATCGGATGAAGAGCGGATCCGGTGGATCTCTTCGGGGGAGAAGACCCGGAGCAGGAAGCGGTCGTGGCCTGATTTCCCCTCACAACGGCGATCCGCGAGGTCCACCACGTCGTTGCCTACCAGTAGGGGTCGGGTCATGGTCGAGAGGCCGGCCTCAAGTGCCTCGACAGCCGAGTCCCGAGGGCCGCCCGGCCCCGGGTTGGACGCTGGCCGGATCGGGCTATCCGTCCGTGCCGTCGGAAGGAGGTGGCGCCAGTATCCCACGCTGAAGGGCCGAAACGTACGCCACCAGATCCCAGATCTCACCATCCGAGAACATTACTCCCCATGCCGGCATGTAGGACTGGTGCATTCGACCGCCCTCCTTGATTCGATTGAACACGGCCGTGAAGTTCCGAGCCGCGATGAGGGTGTCGGCGGTGAAGTCGGCCGGGGGAATGTCTCCGAGGAACTCGGTGGCCGAGCCGTCTCCTCGGCCTTCCGGGCCGTGGCAGACGGCACATCGAAACTCGTAGGTTTCCCGCCCTCGCAGCGCGCTTCCCGGGATCTCGGGCGGATAGACCAGCGCTGCCACGTATGCGAGGGCATCCCTGAATCCGTCCACACCCACGAAAGATGTGACGGTCTGCATGTGCGGATGGGTCGCCTCCCCCCCTTCGAGCTGGGTCTCGAAGCGCCGCTCGAGGTCCTGGACGCCCATCCGCTTGTATGCCTCATTCAGAAGATTCGGTGGCAGGGAGACCGAGCCGGACAGCACGGCCGGCCCATCTCCACGCCCTGCAGCGCCGTGACAGCTCCAGCACGCACTCTCGTAGATTTCCTTGCCTCGCTCCTGCCGATCGGT
Source organism: Gemmatimonadota bacterium (assembly GCA_039586555.1). GTDB lineage: Bacteria > Gemmatimonadota > Gemmatimonadetes > Longimicrobiales > Gaopeijiaceae > JBDHKE01. The sequence goes on from JBDHKE010000017.1 coordinate 6,866, forward strand.
GAGCGCGAAGGGCACGATATCCATCTGCGCGGCGATGGCTGGCTCGGACGGCCCACCGGCGGGATGACTCTCCGGGGTCGGCGTATCCCCTCCGCAAGCCAGAGCCAGGATCGCGAGGGCTCCGGCAGCCATGATCTGCGTGCGCATCCGAACCTCCGGTTGCTTTCCTCGCTCAGACGAGGTGCTCGTTTCCAGGCCAGGTGTGGCCCGGGCCGATGTCGCTCGAGAGACCCGACCGGTCCTCTGGCGCCAACGCGACGCCCCAGCTTGCGACGACATGGCGACTCGTGCAAGCCCGCAGGAGGAGCCGGAGGGCCACGGGCAGCAGCTCCTGTGCCGCCTGCTGGTATCATGTAGCTGGCGTGCGCGAGATGCCAGGGAGGGCTCCTTGCCCGGAAGGACGCTGAGCGAGGATCACGCCGCAGGGATCTTCCACGGGGCGTCCACCGTCGAATCCCTTTCCTACGACCTCCAGGAGGAAAGACGGTGGAAGTCGCTCCCCGGAAGAAGCCCTGCCCGTCGCTCACATAAGCTCGGTAGGGCGCGTTCGCGATCGGCAACCGCGTCGGCCGTCGCTCAGCCCCCCTGGCGGGCCCTTTCGATGGCCTCCTGGAAGCTGGAAAGCGGTTGGTTTCCGTAGAACTGGATATCTCCGCTGAACGCTTCGCCTTTGTTGAACACGAAGGTGGGCGTACCTGGAGCATTGGCGAGATGACCCAGCCGGACATCGTAGAGGATGAGTGGGGCCATGGCATCCCGAGCCAGGCAGTCGCTGAACTGGGCCATGGAGAGTCCGAGCTCCCGGGCGAACCCTTCGAGGATGGGTGTGGGATCGCGGAGGGGCTGCCAGGCCCCCTGGTTCATGAACAGCCGATGTTGCATGCCTTCGAAGCCGCGGCGGCCTGCCAGGGCCCCAGCGCAGAAGGCCGCCTCGGCGGCCTGAAAGCCGCGCATGAGGCGGGAAAGGGGGAAGGCTCGCACGATGAGATTAACCTCTCCGGAGTCCACCAGCTTCGATTTCAGGGAGTCGGCCCTCAGGACGAAGAAGCCCTGGCAGGTGGAGCAGGCGAAGTCGATGAACTCGTCGATCCGAACGGCTGCGGAATCACCCACGTAGGATCGAGAAGCGTCAGCCCGGTCGAGCCACTCGCGATCTTCTTCGTAGGTGCGAACGTCCTGGCGAGTTCCGGCCTCCGGCAAGGTGGTCGCCAGGGGGAATGACGCCGTGATCTGCTGGTCGGGTTCGGTCGTGCCCGGAGCTGAGGAGCCCCGCTGCCGGGCCGCGGACTCGGGATGCCTCAGCGTGGAGAGAGCGTCGATCAGCCCGGGGTGGACGGTGAGGCCTTCGCCGTCGATCTTCGGGGCTTTGGCAGGGACGTCCGCATCGATGCCGGTGGCGGTGATGACGCCGTTCTCCACGACGAGCGTGCCGCCGTCGATGACGCTCCCCGTGACGGTCACAAGTCTGGTGTTCGTGGTGACAGGGTAGGGTGGCGGAGAGGGAATCTGACCTCGGCTGAATTCGGTCTGGCCACAGGCCAGGGTCGGTGAGGTGAGCAGGACAAGCGCGGAGAGCGCGTCAAGGTGCTTCGCCCGCCGGCGCGTAGGCGAGGTGGACATGGCCGACTCCTTGGGATTGCCGTCCGGGGTTCCGGTTTCTGCCGCACCGCTACGGCTCCGCTGGACGGTGGCGGCAACCCGGTGGTGTAGGATAGGTCCTGGAATTCGCTGGGACCAAGCTTGGGATCCAGTGGGGTGCGCCGGCAGCCGTTCGCGAGGGTGGGACCGGCGACGGGCTCGAGTCGAGTCAGGCTCCGGTATCGTAAGCTCGCTCGCGTGAACGCATAGGAATCCGCCGAGTGGAAAGCGAGCCGGCTACCACCGAGTGAAACTCGATCAGGAGTGGACATGTCGGGGTCGAAGGGCATCACAGCTTTTCGGGAGGAGAGGGACCTTCCACCCCTGAGCTGGTGTGCGTTCATTCGCCGAAAGGACCGATCCGTCACTGTCCATCACGGCCCGTCGGTGGAGGTCGACGGCAAGCGCTTCGTGGAGGGTGCGTGGAACGGACCCTGGGACGCGGGTTTCTTCGATGCCACCGTCTTCATGGGCTCCGGTGGAGTAGTGCGAGGGTCCGGAGTCCTGTTCGTCACCCCGACGCACACCTTGGAACGCCTGCATCTGCTGCGCATGCGGGACCAGGTGGCCGTCTCCAACTCCCTGCCCTTTCTTCTGGCCCGCACCCGGGACACTGTCGATATCGGGTATCCATTCTACGAAGCGGATCTGGTGTCGTTCACCCGAGGGCTGAAACGGCAGGTGCGCTGGATTCCCACCGCCCGGGGACGCCGGGTCCATCTGTTCTACCACTGCAATCTGCAGGTGGACTGGAACCTTCGGTTCTTCAGGCTTGCGAAGAGAGTCCCCGAGTCGTTCACCTCATATCACCAGTACACTGGGTTTCTCCGGGACCAGATCCGTGCCGTGGTGGACAACGCGGCCCATCCCGCAAGGCGGTTCCCCTACCGTCGCATCGTCGCCACCGTTTCATCGGGTTATGACTCCCCCGCCGTCGCCGTCCTGCTTGAGGAATCCGGCGTCGATGCCCGCGTCGTCACGTTCCCGAAGGAGCGACCCGCACCCGGCGAGGAAGCCCACGAGGACAGCGGAGGCGAGATCGCCGCGCATCTGGGGTTCCCGTATCAGGAGTTCGAGCGATCACGGTACCGGGAGCGGGAGGACCTCGTCGAGGCCGAGTTCCTGGCGCAGGGGACCCGGGGAGAGGACGTCGTCATGGCGGGCCTCGAGTCGGAGCTTCGGGGCGTGGTTCTCTTCACGGGCACCTGGGGAGGGGAGCTCTGGAGGAGGATGGTTCATACCCTCTCGCCGAACATCTTCGTCCGGGACCCGCAAGGAGCGTCCCTGGAGGAGTTTCGGCTGCGAGTGGGGTTCATCCACGTCGTCCCGGCCAGCTTCGGGTGCACTCGATACCCGGCTCTGGCCAGGATCAGCCGGTCGCCAGAGATGGCCCCCTGGTCGGTGGGTGGTCGGTACGACCGGCCCATCCCGCGGCGGATCGTGGAGGAGCGTGGGATCCGGAGAGAGGCGTTCGGACAGAAGAAGAAGGCGGTCAGCCAGCCGTTCAACACACCCTCGGATGGCGTGCCGCGGCCTCCCATGGATCTGCCATCGATCATGACGCCACGGGGATACGAGGACTTCGAAGCGTTTCTCGAGACCGCCGATCGGAGCATTCCAGCCAGGCGGCGGGCCTGGTTCAGAATCATGCGGTGGATGTTCAAGCTGAACATCCGAGTTTGCTGGAGGGTGAATCGTCTGGCGGAGCGCCGCGAATGGGACTATCGGCTGCACCCCGTCATGGCGAACCGGTACGAGCGTGAGGTGCACCCGCAGGCCTACATCTTCCACTGGGCGGTGGAGAAGGTACTGCCCCGCTACCGGTCGGACGCGCCCGTGGACGAGCGTGCGGTCTGATGCCGGTTCGCCAGGGTGAGACAGGGCAACCCCGACGCGACCCTGGGAGCCTCCACTTCGCCTCTCCGGAGGCTGGAGATCGACCCCGGCGGGATCGGCGTCGGCGTCCGCTTGCTCCCGGGTGGCGCACCAGACCATCTTGCCCCCACACCTGGCACCCGAGATGGAGCGCCTTTCATGCTGATGACCCTGCTGCGAACCACACGACCCATCGGACTTCCCTTCGCTGCCTGTTGCATCCCGACCCTCCTGGCGGCCCAGGCGCGGCCATCGGTGGACGACCTCCGTGAAGAAGCCAAGCAGGAGGTCATCTCCATGGCCGAGCTCTCCCAGGAGATCGTGGACATGGTCTTTTCATTCTCGGAACTCGGGTTTCAGGAGCTCTGGACCGCGGGCTACGTGACGGGGGTCCTGGAAAGGGAAGGATTCCGGATCGAGAGGGAGTGCGCCGGAATGCCCACCTGCTACGTGGCGAGCTGGGGCAGCGGGGGTCCGGTCATCGGGTTCATGGGGGACATCGACGGTCTGCCGGAGACTTCCCAGACCCCGGGAGTGGCCTATCACAAGCCCCTGATCGAGGGTGGACCCGGTCACGGGGAGGGTCACAACAGCGCTCCTGCCGTGGATGTGGTGGCAGCCATCGCCACGAAGCGGATCATGGAGCGCCATAGTCTCCCGGGCACGTTGAAGGTCATTCCGGGGGTGGCCGAAGAGCTGGTCTCCAGCCGCACGTACATGGTTCTGGCCGACTTGTTCGAGGGGATGGACGTGATGCTCTCCACGCACATCGGCCGGGGATTTACGACCGGCTACGGCATCTCGGGGTCGGGGCTGGTCTCCACCATGTTCACGTTCCGCGGTAAGACGGCCCACGGAGCGGGCTCGCCCTGGTCCGGTCGCAGCTCCCTGGATGCCGTGGAGCTGATGAACGCGGGCTGGAACTACCGGCGGGAACATCTCCGGCTGCAGCAGCGCTCCCATTACGTGATCGTGAACGGAGGAAATCAGCCGAACGTCGTCCCCTCCGAAGCCACAGTCTGGTACTACTTCCGGGAGCTGGACTATCCACGCATCAAGGAGCTCCATGAGCTGGGTCGGACCATGGCAGAAGCCGCGGCGGCGATGACCAGCACCGAGGTGGAGGAGCGCGTGCTGGGGTCCGCCTGGCCCTCGAACATGAGCAAGCCGCTGGCCGAGGTCATGCACAAGAACATTCTCGATGTCGGGTTGCCCGCATGGTCCGAGGCAGACCAGACGCTGGCGAAGGCTGCTCAGAAGGAGATGGGTGTGGAGGAGAGCGGCCTGCCTACGGAGATGCAGGAGGAGCTCAGAGAGTCGGATCAGGGGATGGGTGGAGGAAGCGACGACATCGCCGAAGTCTCCTGGAATGTGCCCACCGTGCGTGTCCGCTATCCCGGCAACATCCCGGGGATGACGGGTCACCACTGGTCCAGTGGAATCGCCATGGCCACGCCCATCGCCCACAAAGGAGCCAACCACGGCGCGCAGGTCGTAGCGATGACAGCGCTGGAGGTAGTCGCCCGTCCGGACCTGGTGGAGGAGGCGTGGGAGTACCACCGGGAAGTCACGACCAAGGATTACACCTGGCAATCGTTGATCCCCGAGGATACGGAGCCGCCGGTCTTTCTGAATGCCGAGAAGATGGAGCGTTACAGACCGCTTCTGGAAAAGCTGAAGTACGATCCGAGCAGGTATGACAGCTACCTCGAACAGCTGGGCGTGGACTACCCCACGGTCCGCAAGACCACGGAAGGAGGGGACGCACGCTGATGTCCGCGGACACCATCTTCACCAAGATCGCTCGGGGAGAGATCCCTGCCGACATCGTCTACCGGGATGAGGAGGTCACGGCCTTCAGAGACATCAACCCGCAGGCGCCGACGCATATCCTTGTCGTGCCGAACCGAGTGATACCCACGGTCGCTGACGTGACGGAGGATGACGAGCCCCTTCTCGGTCGCCTGTTCACCGCCGCGGCAAGGGTGGCGGAGCAGGAGGGAATCGCCGAGGCGGGCTACCGGCTCATCGTGAACTGCAAGGAGCACGGAGGGCAGGAGATCGATCACCTCCACGTACATCTCCTGGGAGGAAGGCGCCTGGGCCCCATGCTGGCTGGCTGAGGAGCATGCGAGGATTGTGACCGTCTCGCGCTCGAGGCTCCAGTGTCGCAGGGCTGAAGGTCTCCCACGACTCAGCTGGTGCGCGACCATCCATCGAAAGGCCCGCATTCTGGAGGTGCTCCACGGGCCCTGGGTCGAGACCGGAGGCGATCACTTCGTGGAGGGAGCCTGGAACGGGCCTTACGAGGAGGGAGACTTCCTCCACGCTACAGTCTTCCTGGGAACGGGAGCGCGAATCACGGAGTCCGGGGTCCACTTCGGAACTCCCACTCACACTTTGCAACGCCTGCACCTGGTGAAGTCGCGCGACCGCGTCTTCGTCTCCAACTCCTTACCTTTTCTCCTGGTCCGGACCGGAGACGAGCCTGATCCTGACTTTCCGTTCTACGAGGCTGACCTGTCCTCCATCCGCCGGGGACTGCGCGGATGCGTCGGGTCGATCCCTGCAGCGAACGGAAAGCGAGTCCGGCTCTTCTATCACTGCACCGTCTCCGTGGGCTGGGACCTGCGAATCCGCACTCGTTCCAAGCGCGAGCCGGCAGGTTTCACGTCCTTTGAGGACTACACGAGCTTTCTGCGATCGACGATTGGGGCGATCTGTGGAAATGCCGCGGATCCCCGACGTGAGGTTCAGTACGAGCCACTCACGACGATCTCCTCCGGATACGACTCCCCCGCCGTCGCGACGCTTCTCAAGCAGGTCGTGGGGCAGGTGCAGTCGGTGACCTTCCGCACCGCACGTCGCCGCCCCGGAATGCGGGTGGGGGAGGATAGTGGGAGGAATCTGGCGAACCGCCTCGGGATCCCCGTCGAGGAATATGACCGGCTGGACTATCTCTCCCGCGAGGACGTCCCGGAGGCCGAGTTCATGGCCGTGGGAACGGAGGCGGAAGATGTCGTCATGTGTGCCTTTGAGGAGCGGCTACCGGGGACCCTCCTCTTCGGGGGCACCTACGCCGGTGCCATGTGGGCCCGCCCGGTGCCTTGGCGTTCCCGTAACATCCTGAAGGGTGACCCCTCCGGCGCGTCCATTGAGGAGTTCCGGCTGCGGGTGGGCTTCATTCACGCCCCCGTCCCCGGGTTTGCACTCACGAGACAGCCGACCATGGCACGGATCAACCAATCTCGAGAAATGGACCCCTGGTCGGTTGGAGGCCACTACGACCGGCCCATCCCGAGGAGAATCCTGGAGGAGCACGGAATCCCGCGGGGGGCATTCGCACGGGAGAAGCGAGCCGTCAGCCAGCCCATCAAGGGTTCCCTGCAGGAAGTGATGACTCCAGCGGGATATCGGGACTTCCAGATCTTCTCGGAAGGAAAGCAAGCCCTGCGGGGTAGCGGCCGGCGTGCCGGGTTCGCCTTCATGCGAGTCATGTACGAGCTGAACCTCCGCCTCTGCTGGAGGTTCAATCGACTCGCGGAGCGCCGCGGGTGGTACAGGCGTCTCCGCCCGTGGGTGTCGGATCGCTACGCTCGTCCCCTGAGCCGGAACGTGTTCGCGTTCCAGTGGGCCGTGTCGAGGGTGATGCCCCGCTATCGAGTGGACGCGGGAGCGTCCGGGACAGATGGGGGTACGTCCGTGATCTTCTCGCCCAAACCCGAGACACCATGAAGACGACCACCCTTTTGACCATCGCACTCTCCGTTCTCCCCACGTCGACGGTAGCCCAGGGAGCTTCCGATACGGAGCGGCACCTGGAAACGGCTCGCCGCGTCCTATCGTCTGTGCCCCTGGTCGACGGCCACAACGACCTCGCCTGGGCAATCCGTAACGATCCGGACGCTCCTCGCGACGTGGCCGCGTACGACATCGCGCGCGGAACTCCCGGACACACGGACATTCCCCGCCTGAGAAGGGGCATGGTGGGAGCTCAGTTCTGGTCGGTGTACGTGCCGTACATGCCTGTGGGAGAGGGGCCTGCTCGGGTCCAACTCGAGCAGATCGACATCGCCCGCGAGTTCATACGCCAGAACCCCGATCATCTCGAACTGGCGCTCGCGGTGGATGACGTCACGCGCATCTTCTCGTCGGGAAGGGTGGCCTCCCTCCTGGGGATGGAAGGAGGTCACGCCATCGAGAACTCCCTGGGAGCTCTGAGGGCCTTCTACGATCTCGGAGTCCGCTACATGACCCTCACTCACTCCCGCACCATCGATTGGGCGGACTCGGGAACCGACGAGGAGCGGCATGGGGGACTCACCGAGTTTGGTGAGGAAGTCGTCCGAGAGATGAACCGGCTCGGGATGCTGGTGGACCTGTCGCACGCATCCCCCGGGACGATGAACGATGTTCTGGACCTTGCCCAAGCGCCGGTGATCTTCTCGCATTCCTCGGCCCGGGCTCTGACCGATCATCCCCGCAACGTTCTCGACCATGTCCTGCGGCGACTTCCCGGAAACGGCGGAGTCGTGATGGTGACCTTCGTTCCGTCTTTCGTGTCGGAGGCCGTCCGGGTCCACCGGGGCGACGGGCCTCCTCCCCGTGCCACTCTCGCGCAGGTGGCAGATCACATCGAGCATGTGAGGAAGATCGCCGGCATCGATCACGTGGGCATCGGAAGTGACTTCGACGGGATCAGTTCCACGCCTGAGGGGCTCGAAGACGTATCCACCTATCCGCGGCTATTCGCCGAACTGTCGAGACGCGGGTGGACAGAGGAGGACCTCCGGAAGCTCGCGGGGGAGAACCTGATTCGGGTCATGACGGAGGCGGAGAACGTCGCGCGTCGGCTGCAGAAGGAGCGGGGCCCCTCGCGGGCCACGATAGGAGATCTGGACGCTGCCGGACAAGCAAGGTGATCTCTCTTTCGCGATAGGGTTTCGAAGCTCGGGGTCAGGGATGACACGGCTCGACGAGAAGGTAGCCCGGTTCAACCTGCTCGGCCGGGAAATGAGGCTGCAGTTGCTGCTCAGCCATGCCCGCAAGTTCCCGGATTTGCCCGAGGAACTGTGGGAAGCCCGGGATGCGGGACTGGGTAGGGTGCAGGAATGCCAGACCCCGCTATTCCTCTGGGTCGGTCTGGACCGGGAGGGCAGCGTGAAGATACACGCCGACGCGCCTCGGGAGGCCCCCACCGTCCGGGGGTTCATGGCTTTCCTGATGGATGCCCTGCAAGGGGCGGTGCCGGAGGAGGTGGCCGAGGTGCCGGAAGATCTTCTGGACCGCATGGGGCTCGCGGAGCTGCTCGGAATCATGCGGACGCAGGGGCTCAACGCGGTGATTCGAAGGGTCAAGCACGACGTGGCGAAGGTGGGCTGAGCCCTTTGTCGGTTCGTCCGGTCTCTCCCTCTACGACCCGACGTAGATGACAACTGCGGTGAGGACCGGCGTGTAGGCTTGGCGCATTACGATTCCGAAGGATTCTCGCTGCTGCGCGCAGTGAGGGGCGCGAGTGCCTGGCGGACCTCACCGGACACCCGCATCGGTCGCCGGCCCCTTCCCACCCACATAGCCACTATCCGGGCCGTCGCTACGGTTTCGCCACGGCTTTCGAAGGCCATCGGCGAAGGATGTGGAGGAGCCAGGACCCGAGCCCCCCTGGAAGACGACTAACACGGGTCCGTGTGGAGGCGAAGCTCTCCTGCCGAGGAGGCGTCGTAGCCCCCGAGGGCCTCGACCGATTGCCGGAAGCGAAGCTCGGAGGCGATATCCGCTAGTCGCTGGATCCGTGGATCTCCGAGGAACCGCGGCGGCCCCACGATTCCGTAGTCCTCCGAGGTCAGGGGCCGAAAGGCCAGGCCGAGACGTCTCGCCCACGCCCGGGTCGCGATACCCGCGTCGACCTCGCCCCTCGCGACTGCGACCACGACGTCCCGGTGGGAGCCGAAGAGACGAGCCCGCTGGTGTGCTACCGCGGGGTCGATCCCGGCTTGATGAAGAGAGCAATCGAGCTGCCTGCGAACTCCGGCCGTCACGGGGCGACTGGCGAACCTCATCAGGTATAGATCTTCCAGCCACGGGAGGCGCAGGGGGTCGCGGGCCGTGAAGCCGATCTCCCGAGAAACGATGTGGATCTGGACGAGCGGCTCGGCCCCTGCGGAGGGGACGGGGTCGGGTCCGTGATATCCGCTTGCCAGCACCTGACCGGTGCGGAGGAGCTCCAGGCCACCACCACCATCCGTGGTCAGGGTGCCCAGGAACGGCGGTCCGGACTCCGCGGCCAGAGAGAGCAAGACCTCCGCGGCAAGGTCCCCGTTCGTGGCCAGAATAGGAGGAGGAAATTCCGGCCGTTCCCGGAGCGAAACCGTGCCCGAGCCCTCCGTCCAGGAGAGTACTTCTTCCCGATCGAACCTCCACTCCCCGCCAACTCGCCGCCCGGGCAATCCTCGTTTGAGGAGCCGGTACACATGCTTGGGGTGGACCTGGAGAAGCTCCGCGATCTGGTTCGTGGTGAGGAGGTTCCTGTCCACTCCGATCCCCCTAAGCGTGTGGCTGTACTTGCTACAATAAGTAACGAAAAGTAACCTCTTGGTCCGGTCGAGGCGCAAGAACACCGTGAGGGTGGGTGTGCGAAAACTGCGTGTTCAGGTGTGTTTGCTGTCCCTGTCCCTGGTGGGCCTGGGGTCCTCCGGGTGCCTGCAGACCGGAGACGCCGGTCCTGCAGTGGAACCGACCGAATCCGGGAGCCTCATGGTCCTGGCTGCTTCCAGTCTGTCCGATGTGCTGCCCCGGGTGGCTGCGGAGTGGGCGGCACGGGGGGGAGGGAGGGTGGAGTTTGGCTTCGACGCGACCTCGCGTCTGGCACCCCAGATCGCGCAGGGGGCTCTGGCGGACCTCTTCATCTCGGCGGACCAGAGGTGGATGGACTGGGCCGAAGAGCGGGGCCTGATCCGGCCCGGCACGCGGACGGACCTGTTGACCAACGACCTTGTCGTGGTGGTGCCGTTGGGCAGAGCTCCAGTACCGCCGGATCTGGAGGCATTGATCGAGACTCCAGGCCGGTTGGCTTTGGCCGGTGAGAATGTGCCTGCAGGGCGGTACGCCCGCAGGGCGCTGGAGACGGCCGGGGTCTGGTCCCCGGTGGGGTTCCGGGTCGTCCGCGGCGGATCTGTGCGATCCGCTCTGGAGTGGGTGGCACGGGGAGAGGTGGAGGCGGGTGTGGTTTACCGGACAGACGCCATCGCCGAGCCGAGGGTGAGGGCGGTGTTCTCCCTTTCTCCCGGGGCTGGGGATATGGGACTCTCGGTGGTGTATCCAGCAGCGGCACTGACCCAATCGGCGAGGGCCGAGGAGGCATTGCAGTTTCTCGACTTCCTGCGAGGACCGACGGCGGGCGAGATCTTTGGCAACGCCGGCTTTGGCCACCTTGGAAAGGACGATGTGAGCGGGGCACTTGCGGCTGGGGATCGCCCACGGGACGAGAGCCCTCCACCGGGACCGGATGTGGGTCACGCTGTCCAGCTCTCTCTGGTGGTTGCTGTCGCTTCAGCGCTTCTGGGCCTTCTTCCTGCCGTGAGCCTGGGATGGCTTCTGGCTCGGAGGGAGTTCCGCGGGAAGATCGTGGTCACGACCGCAGTGATGACTCCGCTGGTGTTGCCCCCTGTCGTGACCGGTTTCCTCCTGCTGACCCTCTTCGGAGCAAGTGGCTTCGGGCCCTGGTTGGAAGTCTTCGGGCTCCGTGTTTCGTTCTCCCTGCTCGGCGCTGTCGTCGCAGCCTTCGTGGTTGGATTCCCTCTCTATGTGATGGCCGTGCGCGGAGCGTTCGAATCCGTCGATCATCGGTTCGAGGAGGTGGCGCTGACGTTGGGTGCTACACGCGCACGGACCTTCCGCACGATCTCGCTGCCGCTGGCTCTGCCGGGAATCGCCGCCGGTGCGGTCCTGGCCTTCGCACGGGCTCTGGGGGAGTTCGGCGCCACGGTAGTCCTCGCGGGCAACGTGGAAGGACGAACGCGGACCATCGCTTTGGCGGTGTACACGCTTCTGGAAGCTCCACGGGGCCAGGAGGCCATCTGGATGCTCGTGGGTGCCAGCGTCCTGCTATCAGGGGGAGCGCTCTTGGGTTTCGAGTTTCTCTCGCGGCGTCAGCATCGCCGTCTTGAGCGCCCGCGTGGTTGACCGGCCCTCTCCCCGCGCAGACCCTGCGGCGAATGGGATCGAGCTTGTTGCCAGGGGCCGGCTGGGTGCGCTTGAGTTGGACGTTCATCTTCTCACCAATGCGCGCAGCCTGGCGGTCGTAGGGCCATCTGGAGCCGGGAAGAGCAGCCTTCTCCGGATCCTCGCGGGGGTGGAGCGTAGCGTTCCCGGTCTCGTGCGGTTCGCAGGCGAAATCTGGTCCGAGACCTCGACAGGGACCTTCCTGCCCCCATGGGGCCGCCGCGTGGGATGGGTTCCTCAGGACAATCTCCTGTTTCCGCATCTGTCGGTGAGGGAGAACCTGGCATTCGCGGGTGCTTCTCCGGAAGAAGTGGCGGCTGTGGCCCGAGACCTGGGGGCCGCGGATCTTCTGGGCCGCCGTCCCGGTCGCCTCTCAGGAGGAGAGCGTCAGAGAGTCGCACTGGGTCGGGCGCTCCTCTCTCGCCCGCGTCTACTGCTTCTGGACGAGCCGTTCTCCGCCCTGGACCGACCTCTCCGGAAGGAAGTGGCTGGTGTGGTCGATGCGTTCTCTCGGCGCTCGGGGGCCCCTCTCGTGCTCGTCAGCCACGATGAGGAGGACGTAGGCGCCCTGGTCGAGGAGCGCTGGATCCTCACGGAAGGATCCTTGAGCCCCCTTCCGTGAAGGAAGACGCTGCGCCGGGGGGCACAGACGTCGCAGGGGAGGATGGCCAGGGATGGACCGACCGTTGCTCAGGGCGGGGAGACGTGGGCGACGCGGGGTGCCTGGTGGCGACGGTAGCCGGTCTGTGGCGTGGAACGAGACGAAGGACCCGAGCGTGAACAGGTCGAAGGATTCGTCGCGGGAACTTGAGAAGCTCGTAGCGGAAGTGATGGACCATGTCGAGACACGAGCAGACTATCCAGCCAGCCAGCCGGCGGATCTCGGAATACGCCGGAGTCAGCTGCCAATCGTGCTGCCTTGCTGGTTCGTGGGTGTGTTCGCTTGGCATCTACGGGGCTCCTCTGAGACACCGAGCGTTCTCACCTCAACGGACCAAGAGGCTGGGCTTCGGGTTCACGATCACGGAGCTGCTGATTGTCGTCGTGGTGCTCGGAATACTGGCCGGCCATCGCCACACCGATGATCCGCGGGGCCATCTACTAGGCAGATGCGGCCCACATGCTTGGGGATGTCTCAACCATCCGTGGTGCCGCAATGGAGTCTTACACGCTCCACGGCGATTTCCCTCAAAGTGGGGAGGCAAACCAGATTCCCACGGAGCTCGAGCCACTCCTTCCTGATGGCTTCCAGACCGGGTACGAGACGGCCTCGTATCGATGGCATCGCTGGTCATTGAGCGGAGGCATCCCGGGCTTTCCCGGTGCCGCGGCCTTCGCCGCGCTGGAGATCTGGGACGACGATATGAACCGCATGGCAGCCCTGAAGAAGCTCTAACGCGGTGGCGCGATCGTCGGATCTCCGACAAGATTCTACCTTTCCACCGAGTAGTCGGCTGCGGCCAGGCATAGGTCAGACCTTCGAGGTCGGGCCGTTGCCAGGACTGCTCACGGCGAAGCCCGAACCCGCGGCCCGAGCCCGGGTCGCAGACAGCGAAATGGGATGGAAGTCACCTTTCTCGGTGCGGCTGGCACCGTCACCGGCTCGAAGTTCCTGGTCCGATCGGGAACCACCCGTGTGCTCGTGGACTGTGGCCTCTTCCAGGGGCTGAAGGAACTGCGTCAGAGGAACTGGAGGCCGCTGCCTTTCGATCCGGGGGATCTGGATGCCGTGGTTCTCTCTCACGCTCACCTGGATCACACCGGCTTCCTGCCGGCTCTGATCCGGGATGGGTATGACGGGCCGGTCCACTGCACCCTCCCGACAAGGGATCTGTGCACCATTCTGCTGGCGGACAGCGGCAGGATTCAGGAGGAGGACGCGGAGTATGCCAACCGGAAAGGCTTCTCCAAGCACTCGCCGGCCTTGCCCCTGTACACCAGCGAGGATGCGGAGCGAGCGATCGGTCGGCTCGCGCCCGTCGCCATGAGGCAAGACTTCAGCATTGGCCAGTTGAGCTTCACCTACCATCCGGCGGGACACATTCTTGGCGCGGCGAGCGTGCGGGTCCAGGCGGGCGCCAAGGCGGTGCTCTTCTCAGGGGACCTGGGTCGGTCCGACGATCTCCTCATGCCTGTTCCCGACCTTCCCGGCTCTCCGGACTGGGTCGTTATGGAGTCCACGTACGGGGACCGGGATCATCCGAAGGGCGACCCCATAGAGGCTCTCGGTGAGGTGGCGAAGCGAACCCTCGAGCGCGGCGGTGTGTTGATCATTCCGTCCTTCGCGGTGGGACGCGCTCAGACCATGATCTATTGCTTCCACCGTCTGTTCGAGACGGGGCAGGTCGAACGGGTACCGGTCTTCCTGAACAGCCCCATGGCGATCGACGTATCCGAGCTCTATCACCTGCATCATTCCTTTCACAAGCTCACGCTGGAGCAGTGCGCGCGCGCCTTCAGGGATGTTCGCTTCGTCCACTCGGTGTCCCAATCGAAGGCCTTGAATCGCCGAAAGGGGCCCATGGTGATCATCGCGGCGGCCGGGATGCTCACGGGTGGCAGGGTCCTCCATCACCTGAAGACCTTCGGAGGCGACCCCCGGAGCACGATCCTCCTCCCCGGCTATCAGGCGGAAGGCACTCGTGGAGCGGCACTCCTCCGCGGGGAGGAGCAGCTCAAGATCCACGGGCGTTACTGGCCGATACGCGCCGAGGTGATCCAACACAACATCTTCTCGGCGCACGGGGACCAGGGCGACCTCGTCTCGTGGATCGGCGAGTGTGAACGGCCTCCCAGGGGTGTGGCACTGGTCCACGGAGAGCCCGATGCGGCCCGAACCCTCACCGGCCGCATAGGGGAGACGCTCGGGTACGACGCTCGCCCCGCCAGGGACGGTGAGACCGTAATCTTCGACTGAGGGGGGATCTTCGACCGAGCCTTCCCAGAGAGGCCCTCCGGAACTGCTCCGGAGGGCCTCTCTGGGCCTGGCCGATCGATGCGCCGCGTTCTTCCGCTTGGGACCTATCGTCGTCGGTAGCGCGGCACCTGCCGCCCGGGAGCCCACGGTGCGCCGGCAGCTTCCAGCCGCGCTTCGAGCGCCACGAGGTCGGTCTCGATCAGTGTGGTGAGATCCTGCAGGATCGCGAGGAATTCGGTCTCCGCGATCTCGAAGCTTCTCCGGTGCGTATTGGTGGGCCCGGAGGTGGTGAACCAGTGTCCGCCGATGATCGTCCGGATCCTTCCGATAATGCCTACCGATCCCGGCTCGTTGCGGCGGGGCCGGGTGCGGTCACCGGTGAGTCGCTCCCTGAGGTCCAGAAGGCGCAGCTCGAGCGAACGTGCCTCCTCTCTCACCCCGGGACCGAGGCTGGGCGTGCGCTCGCTGACCGTCTTGATGTGGTCGATCCGCTGCGCGGCGTCCTGCGCCGCGGCATTCGCTCCCAGCACCGCTCTCTCGAGCTGCGCCGTCTGCTTCTGAAAGGCCAGGACAGCCTCTCGATCGGCCTCGGGCAGGGAGCCGGCCCCCAGCGGCACGAGCCGGAAGGGAGTAGGCGGCACCAGGTTCGTCGTGACTCCGTCCACGCGCTTATCCAGGCTCACCGTGTAGGAGCCGGGCACCACCAGCGGTCCCAGGTCGTCGGAGCTGGTCGCTGGCTGAAGGCCCGAGTAGCGAAGATCCCAGGTAATGCGATCCGTTCCAGAGGAGGTGGGTCCTGCCAGTCGGCGTATGACCTGTCCCTCCTCGTCCCGGATCGTGACGACCGTCACCGGATCCTCTTCCCGGTCTTCGGCCCTGAGATCCTCCCAACTGGGGTAGGGGTTGTCCCGTCCCTCCCTGGCGCGCTCCCGCTCCTCCTCCTGGCGAAGCTCCTTGCGCGACTCCAGGGACCCCTTGAGGTAGAAGGTGAAGGTGGCCCCGAAGGGTGGATTGGGAGCGGTGTAGAAATTGGCGCCCTGGAACGCCTTTTCTCCGCCTGCCAGCGGCGCCGACTCCAGATACCACCAGGCGTCCTTGACCTGGAAGAGATGGGCCTCCTGCTCCAAGAGGTTCTCGCGCAAGGCGCGGAGGGGGCTGTAGTCGTCGAGGATGAAGAACCCTCGCCCGAAGGACGCCGCGACCAGGTCGTTCTCCCGACGCTGGATCTCCAACTCGCGTATCGCGATGGTGGGCATCCCGCTCTTCAGCTGGATCCAGCTCTCGCCCCCATCGACGGTGAAGAACGCCCCGAACTCGGTTCCCGCGAAGAGAAGGTTCTCGTTCTCGTGGTCCAGGGCGAGCGTGTAGACGGAGCCCCTCTCTGGTAGGTCCCCGGTGATGGAAGTCCAGGTCTGACCACGGTCTGTGCTCTTCAAGACGTAGGGCTGGAAGTCGCCCATCTTGTGGTTGTTGAACGCGGCGTACACCGTATTCGGATCATGAAACGAAGCTTCCAGGTCATTCACGTAGGTGCGCTCCGGGACACCCGGAAAGCTCTCGATACGGCTCCAGGACTCACCCCCGTCCTCGGTTACCTGGATCAGCCCGTCGTCGGTGCCCGCGTAGAGCAGTCCCTCCTCGATTGGTGATTCCGACAGCGCGACGATGGTGCCGTAGAAGGAGGTGGAGGCATTCTTGGCCACCGCATCCACGCTCCAGATGCGGCCCATCACCTCCAGTTGGTTCCGATCCATGTTGCGGGTGAGATCCCCGCTCACCGCCCGCCAGCTGTCTCCTCGATCGTCGCTCCGGAAGAGCATCTGGGCAGCGTAGTAGAGGCGAGTGTGGTCGTGGGGGCTGATGAGGAGTGCCGAGTCCCAGTTCCAGCGAAGGGGCGGACCGTCTGGCTCCTCCTGAGGTTTGATGTCGACGCGCTCCTCCGTGCGACGGTCGTAGCGGACCAGCCCCCCGTACTGCCACTGGGAGTAGACGATGTTCGGATCCTCGGGATCCACGGCGGGATCGAATCCGTCCCCGAAGACCGTCACCACCCAGTCGCTGTTGCGGATTCCGTGCACGTTCCGCGTACGGGAGGGTCCCCCTTGCGTCGCGTTGTCCTGGGTGCCGCCGTACAGGTTGTAGAATGGCTCGTCGTAGTCGACCGCCACTTTGTAGAATTGCGTGATGGGAAGGTTCTCCTTGAAGTCGTAGGTCTCTCCCCGGTCCCAGGTTTCGTACAGGCCGCCGTCCGATCCGATGAGCAGGTGGTCGGGGTCCTCCGGGTCGAATGCCAGCGCGTGGTTGTCTACGTGTTTCCACTGCTCGCCCAGTCGTTCCCAGTTCCGCCCACCGTCCTCGGACACCATCATGTAGGTGTCCAGCGAGTACACGCGGTCGAACTTGTGCGGATCTGCGTAGATCTCGTTGTAGTACTGAGGACTACCGCTCACGTGGTCGCTCATGCGTGACCAGTTCTCCCCGCCGTTGGCCGACCGGAAGAACCCATCCTCTCCGTCCGCCGCCTCCACGATCGCGTAGAGAACGTCCGGGTCGATGGGGGAGATGGTCAGTCCGATCCGCCCGAGGTCCACTCCGGGAAGCCCTTTGTTGATCTTCTTCCATGTGGCTCCGGCGTCCGTAGACTTCCAGAGCCCGGATCCCGGCCCTCCGTTGATGAGAGTCCATACGTGGCGACGTCTCTGGTAGGACACGGCGTAGAGGATGTCCGGGTCCCGGGGATCCATGACGACCTCCGAGACGCCCGTGTGCTCGTCGATGTCCAGGACGAGATCCCACCGCTCCCCGCCATCCGTCGTCTTGAAGAGGCCGCGGTCACCACCAGCGGACCAGAGAGGCCCCTGGGCGGCCACGTAGACGACGTCCGAATCCCTGGGATCGATGAGAATGCGGGCGACGTGCTCGGAGCTCTCGAGCCCGATCTTCTCGAAGCTCCTACCGCCGTCCACGGACTTGTAGATGCCGTCTCCATACCCGACGCTTCGCTGGCTGTTGTTCTCACCGGTTCCTACCCAGACGACCTCACTGTCCCTGGGGTCTACGGTCACGGTACCGATGGAGTACGACCCGTAGCTGTCGAAGATGGGCCGGAAGGTCACGCCCGCGTTCTCGGTCTTCCAGACCCCGCCGGACGCGGCGGCCACGTACCAGGTGTTCCGGTCGTCAGGGTCCATGGCGATGTCGATGACGCGCCCGGACATGAATGCCGGGCCGATGTTTCGCCACTCGAGGGCAGAGACAGTTCCTGAGGTGACCCCGCCTGCGTCTTCTTCATCCTGGGCGTTCGCGGGAACTGCGAAGAGTAGCGCTGGAGCAAGCAGGCAGAGTGCTGGGATCAGACGTTTCATTTCTTCCTCTCCGTGCAATGCGTGTTGCCGATTTAGGTGGCATCGCGACGATTGGCAACTGCCTCCAGTGCCAGGACGGCAGCGATTCTGGGAAGGCGGTGACCTCCTGGTCCCGGCAGACGGCCGAGATACGCCGGGAGAGCCGAAGACCTGGCCCTTCGCGCCGGGGCCTCCTACGCTTCCGGGAGACCTTTGGAAAGGAAGTGGAATTGCGAATCATCGATAAGGCATCGATTCGCCGTGCCGTGGGGGAGCTCGATGCGCTGCAGGCGGTGGAGGAGGCCTTTCGCGCCCTGGCCACCGGCAGGGTGACTCAGCCTCCGCCCTTCTCCCTCGAGATCGAGGACGCTCGGGGAGAAGTGCACGTGAAAGGTGCGTTCATCCAGGGCTCTCCCGTTTTTGCCCTCAAGGTGGCCTCCGGCTTCTACCGCAATCCGGAGCGCGGCCTCCCCACCGGGTCCGGATTGGTGCTCGTCTTCGACGCGGAAAGCGGGTTTCCCGTGGCTTTGCTGGACGACGGCGGATACCTCACCGAAGCCCGGACGGGCGCCGCCGGCGCGCTTTCCCTGCGCCTTCTCGCTCCGGAGCGGTTGGAACGGATCGCCGTCATCGGAGCTGGGACGCAGGCCCGTTACCAGATGCGTTCGATGTGCCGGGTTCGGCGTTGGGGCGAGACGGTGGCGTGGAGTCCGGTGCCGCAGGAGCTTTCGATGTACTGTCGGGAGATGGAGCAGGAACTGGACGTGCCGTTCCGAGCCGCTGCATCCCCCGAGGAATGCGTCAAGGGGGCGGACGTGGTGGTGACCGTGACTCCCAGTCGTGAGCCGCTGGTGGCTGCGGACTGGCTTCAGCCCCACGCGACGGTCATTGCAGTGGGGGCCGATGGACCGGAGAAACGGGAGCTGGCGGTTGGGGTCCTGGCTCGCGCGGACAAGGTCGTTGCGGACAGCACAGAGCAATGCCTGCGGCTGGGTGAGATCCACCACGCGGTGGAAGCCGGAGCCCTGGACGCGAGCGAGATTCACGCGGAGCTCGGCGAGGTCCTTGTCGGTGGCAAAGTCGGGCGTGAGGGGTCGGAGTTGATCGTCTGTGATCTCACGGGGCTCGGAGCGCAGGACGCGGCCATCGCTCAGGTGGCGTGGGAGCTCCTCGCCTGAGTGATGTCTCTGTCATTGGAGTTGTACTGAGCGAGATAAAAATTAGAATTTTGATTCTTTTTACGTCCGGGCCTGTATCGCTTACCTGCATGTGATCGGGTTGTCAGGGTCCAATGACCAGGTCGATGCGGTAGAGGCGCCGGTCGAAGGGGATTCGGAACGTCTGGTGGCCGACCCCCGTGGGGTGTTCGACCTCACCGACCAGGGGGTGGTCCACGGGGACCGCGCACACAATGAACCGTCCCCTCGGATCTGAATCCAGCTCCACGCCCTCCCGGTCCCCCGACACGAGCGCCCTCAGGCCGGATCCGGATGCACGACCAGGTCGGCGGCGGGTCGGCGCCAGCTCCACCTCCCAGCGATCCCACAACACACGCACGGTGGCGTCGGCGATAGGTTCTCCTGTGTCCGCCCGTCGCACCACACCGGCCACCACAGCGGTTCCTTCGGGACGTTGCTCTCCCTGACAGACCGCGTTGAGGAGGTCGTGGTCCGACGGCACCGACAGGCGGACGTGGGCCACCTCCCCCGGGACCACGACCACCTCGACCGGCTCCGGCTCGTAGGCCAGGTCCTCCAGGAAAGGCAGGGAATACTGCACCCGATAGGTTCCTCCGGTGAGCCCGCTGAAGCGAAACAGCCCGTCTACACCCGTGGTGAAGGTCCTGCCGGTGCCTTCGATCCTGATGTGTGCGCCCTTCACGGGGCTGCGGTCGAAGGCGGCCAGGATCACCCCGCTAAGCGTCGCGGCATCAGCTTCCAGGATGACCTCGGAGCGGGGGCCCGTGACCTGCATTACCCGGCCGCCCTCCTCCCGGATGCCGGTCAGGAACACGGTGCGCTCTCCCGTGCCTCGCACGATCCGCTCCCCCAGGTGGGGCATGCGAATCCACCAGTCCCGGACGATCCACGTGCCGTTCGGAAGGGCGCTGAAATCGACGCGGCCTCCGATGCGCTGGGTGGAGATCCCGAGGCCGAGGTTCCTGTATCGATACTCCAGCCACCGGAGCTGTGCCGACTCCGGATCCAGCCAGAGGACTCCCTGAATCTCCACCACACGTCGACCGGGAGTCGGCTCAAAGGCGAGGCCCAGGAGACCCTCAGCCTCTCCGGCTCCCTCCTCGAGACGCATACAGTGCGTGTCCAGAAAGAGATCCGAGAGGAGCACGTTGGCATCGGGTCCGTAGAAGAGGTACCCATCGCGATCGGGCTCCATGAACCCTTCATGGATGAGCTTATCTGCGGGAAGGCTCACCCACGGGCTCTTCTGGTACGACTGGCGGACGCTCTGCTCCTCGCTGCGCACGATGCTGGCGCTTGGGTCGAGATCTCGGACATACTTCATCACCTGGAACCGGTAGATTCCTCGTTCCTCGGTCCAGGCTGCGGCCGCCAATGCCTTGCGTGCTTCCTCCCACACGCGAGCGGTCGCCACCCCCTGGTCCGGCCGTACTTCGCAGCGCCCGCTCCCTTCCACCACAACCTCGGCGAGCCGGACCGGCTCCACCTCGGCCTCCAATCTGTACTCGAGCGTGTCACCCGCGACCACTCGAAACTCCGGCGAGAACGTGCTGGCGTGCCCGATCCTGTCGGCTCTGATTCGGTAACGCCCCGACGCTCGAGCCGACAAGGAGAAGCGTCCGCCAGCATCCGTCAGGACCTGGGCGATCGCCTGATCGCCAGGGCTCAGGAGGTGAACCATGGCTCCCTCCAGCGGATCCCCGGTGATCCCGTCCACGAGAAGGCCTCTAACGACCTGGCTCCCCAGCTTTGCCGGAGAGAGCGAGAAGGCAGCCAGCAGTACGCCCAGCACTGCGCGGACCAGGAAGCCGCTCGGACGGTTCAGCCAGGCGATGTGGGAGGTCGCCAGCCTGGTATCCGAGCGACGAGCCCGGCTGGTCAGATCTCTCGGCCTGATGCTCATGACAAGACACCCCACACTCAATGATACGCCGGAGGTCTCTCAGGGTTTGCTCGACCCCTGCCCCCGGGTCCGTCTCGCGCCAAGGCCGTCCGCCCAGTTAGCTGCCCGCCCACCCTCCAAGGTAGCTCTTCGGTTCGGCGTGTCACGCTCTGCCCCCGGAGGGGGATACCCCGGGGTCCCTCTCCAGGGAGGTGGGCTCCTCGGCCAGCGCCCTTCCCCCGGTTCGGATGCCGGTGAAGAGCATGGTCGCCACCAGGGTCACGACGAAGCTGAAGAGGAACGTGGCATGCGGACCGACCTGCTCCCAGAGCGTTCCGGCGATGAATCCCGCTGGAAGGGCCACGAGACCCACCGCCGTGTGGAAGACCCCCAGCGCCGTCGCCCGCAGATGGGCCGGGGCCAGATCGGCGACCAGGGCGCGCTGAACCCCGTCCGTGAGAGCGAAGGAGACTCCATAGCTCACCGCGCACGGCCACAGGCCGCCGGGGGAGCTCGACCACGCCAGACCGAGCGCACTCAGCGCCAGAAGGGCATAGCCAACGAGAAGCACCACCTTCCTGCCGGCTCGATCCGAGAGCGTGCCTCCGGGGAGCGAGGAGACGGTGTACACCACGTAGAAGACCAGGTACACGAGGATAGCGGAGCTGTTCGGCAGTCCCAGGTCGATGGCTCTCAGGAGCAGGAAGGCGTAACCGAAGTTACCCAGCGTCACGAGGGCGCAGACGACGATGAAGAGCAGGAGATTCCGGGGAAGTGACTTGAGTCCCCAGTGAGGCCGTTCCGGCATATGGGCGGACGCCTCGCGACCACCTTCCTCGGTGGCGTGCTTGAGGACACGCTCTCGCAGGAACGGGATCAGGGAGACTGCGAGAACGGCAGGGAAGAAAGCGATGAGGAAGATGGCACGGAAGGAAAAGACCGGGATCAGGAGGAAGGCCAGCAGCGCGCCGACGACGGAGCCCGCCCCATCCATCGCACGTTGCAGGCCGTAGGCCTTCCCTCTGGCCCCGGGATCCGTGGATTCGGCCACGATGGCGTCCCGAGGTGCCGATCGGAGGCCCTTACCCAACCGCTCGAAGACCCGAATACCCAGTACGGCTCCCCAGGCCTGGGCCAGTGCGAAGAGTGGCTTGCTCGCTGCCGAAAGAGAGTATCCGACGAGGACGAAGGGCTTTCGCCTACGGATCCGGTCGGACCACGCTCCCGACACCACCTTGAGCAGCGACGCGGTGGTCTCCGCGGCCCCCTCCACTACCCCCACCGCAACAGCCCCGGCACCGAGCACTCCCGTGAGAAACAGGGGGATCAGCGGGAACACCATCTGGCTGCTGGCGTCCGTGAGCAGGCTGACGAGCCCCAGCAGAAAGACGTTTCGGGAGATTCCCTTCATTGAAGTCTCGCAGGGTCACCGGTGGCCATGGGCGTCTTCAGGTCGGCCCGCCAGCCACGCCTGGGCCGCTGCTACAAGAAAAGGGGGTGGCCCCGCTTCTGGCCACCCCGCTTGTTCGCCCGCTGTCCGGATCAGCTGCAGGGCGCGTCGCTCTGCATGGTATCCCAACAGGCCTTCTGACCACCGTTGTACAGTGGAGCGATCAGGTATCCTTCGCCTGTCGCGTGGTTCCACCAGATCTCGAGCGTGGTCCCCTCGGAAGCGTCGAGAAAGGTGATGGAGCGGTCGTTACCGTCGATCCGGTACGTGAGCCGATCGCCGTGCTCGGGAGCTCCTGGGCGAAGGGAGGTGAACTCCAGCGCAACCTGCTCGTCCGTCAGGTGCGTCCAGTCGACCCCGAGTACCTCGATACCGCCCCCGGGCACCGTGTGATCGTACACGTGCCAGTCACCGTGAGTGTTGTCCAGCGCAGCTCGCCCGTTGTACCAGAGGAAGCCGTTCAGTGGAGGATTCGTCCCCGTTGCCGTGACGTACATCTCCCAGACGGACTCGGCATTCGGCACGTCGATGAAGCCTGTGAGGTCCGCTTCGAACGTATGCCCCCCGTGCTGCACCCCGTACAGCCAGTGGAACTTCCCGTCCGAGCCGAGCACGGGGTCGTTCGAGGCGGCCGCCGCGAAGGTGGCCGCAGGAACGGCCATGACGGCAAGCGTAACGGTATGGATCACCGCCGCCCGCAAGGCGGCGTTCGCGAAGTGGGCTTGAGAGCTCGAGCCCGCACTCGCGTCCGGCGTTGAGCTCGCACCATCAAAGAGGGACAGATCCACCTCCATGGAAGCGGCCGGTGGAAGATCCGGTGCCTGTCCATTGCCTCCGGGTTCGGCCGGATCGCCGTCACAGCTTATCAGCCCTAGCTGCGCGGCCATCAGGCAGGATCCCAGGATCGTTCGGCCTCTCGGGCGAAACATCCGGAGCTCTCCTGTCTCAGACCACCTTGAGTCTCTGGCGCCAGGTTATGAGCAGCAAGCGCCGAGCCACCTGGCGGGGTGAGCCCATTCGCTCGCCAGGCGCTCCCTTGTTGCACGCTTCACCCCTCAGACCGGCAAAAAATGCCATCTGAGCGGTGATTGATGGGCCCGCGGCGGGGTCTCACCCCTTCCGAGACCGTGGATATGCACCGCCCGGAGCCGCGGTCGCTGGTACGATCCCTGCCCCAGGTCTCCCATGGACTGGCCCCAGCGGGGGCGTGCGCACGTACAGCGGAACAGAGGGTGCTCGTGAGATCGCGGATTCCTGAGGCCCCACTCGGGGCATAGGTGGAAGATGAGCCGCCGCGGGATTCCCGTCTTTCTCGTTCTGCTCATCCTGGCAGGGGCTGTGTCTTTCTTCTGGGAGGGGATCGTTCCACCTCCGGGCTCTTCGCTGCCTCGCCCCATGCGGAAGCGGTCGGCCCTCCCCACGTGGAGCGACGCGTCGGCCAGAACCACTGAGGAGGTGCTAGGCTCGTATGAAGGTCGGCTCTCGGCTCTGAGGGATTCGATCGGTCGGGATCCGGGTGACTCCGCTGCCGTGGCTCGGCTGGCCCGACTCGTCCAGATTGTCCGGCCGGAAGAAGCCGCCGAGTACTACGAGCGATATCTCGAGATGAACCCGGGCAGCCGCGAGGCCAGGCTCGACCTCACGGTTGTCTACGTGATGACGGGAAGGCTGTCCGAGGCGTTGTCGGCTGCACGGGAGCAAATCGAGATCTGGCCGGACGACACGGAGGCCATGTACAACCTGGGGGCCATCTACGCGAACCTCGGGGATCTCCAAGAGGCTCGAATCTGGTGGGAACGGGTTGCCGAATCCAGGATGGGCGGAGGACTCTCAGCCAAAGCGGATGAGGCCCTGAAGAGAATCGCCCCATCCGCCGCTCGCTGAAGGTGGTCCAGCGGCACGCTGCCCTTCCCTTCGTGAGCGCTCCGCGAGGGTCACCGGGACCTCTGTTCGTCCGGGCTCCAGAGCTCGGCCACCCGAGTATCCGCGGCCAGGACGGGTAGTCGGCCGAGGCGTGTGCCCAGGGCTCTGCCTACCTCGGCCGGGTCAGGGTCGGCCAACTCCAGTGCCGGCAGCAAGGGAGCCTTCTTGTCCTGATAGCTCTGGACCGAACCGAGGATGATATCCAGTGTCTGGATGGCGTCGATGATATACGGGCCCTTGTTCAACATCACGCATTCCGCCCTCTCGGCCATGGCCACGTCGGAGATCTCGGAACGCGAGGGCTGGCCCCTCTTCGCCAGACCTTCCAGAACCTGGGTAGCCCAGACGATGGGAACGTGGGCCGCCTCACAGACCCACATGATCTCCTCCTGCATCTGAGCCAGATGGATCCACCCCCCTTCCACCGCGAGATCGCCCCGGGCGATCATGACGCCGATGTGAGGACGCTCCATGGCGGCCAGGAGGATTCCCGGTAGGTTCTGGAAACCCTGCCGCGTCTCGATCTTGATGATGACGCCGAGCTCGTCCGCCTGCAGGTCATCCAGATGGTCGAGAAGGTCCTCCACGTCGTTGGGGTGTTTCACGAAGGAAATGAGAACACCGTCCGCGTGCTCCGCCACGAAATGAAGATCCTCCAGGTCCTTGGCGGTGAGACCCGTAAGGTGAATTCGACTCTCCGGCAGGTTTATGCCCTTGTCCGCCCGAAGCCTCGTGCCTTTGGCCTTCGCGTGAGTGATCTCCACAGCCACTCCCTCGGGGGACACCTGCCGGATGACTCCTCCCGCCTTCCCGTCGTCCAATAGAAGAGGCTCGCCCACCTGCACGTCGTCCAGGGCCTCCGGGAGTGTGCAAGCGATGTGCGCTGGTGCGATGAGGTTTCCGGATTCGTCGAGCGTCGCGGGCTCGCCGGGCCGTGGGTCCTTGTGCAGAACCAGAGTGTCCCCGACGTGTAGAGGAATCGCCTGCTCCTTGGGAGGCAGCGCTCCAACGGAACCGAAGGCCCTGGCCCGGCCCTCGCGATCGAGGAGAGTCAACTCGATTCCAGTCTCGATGTAGAGGCTGGTGGGGCAGAGCGCCCGGACGCCGTCAGCTTCCCGAGATCGGGTCTCCAGCTCGCAGGAACGTCCCCGAGCGTCCTGAAGAGCGACGCGGAATCCTGGTTCGAGCTTGGCGAACAGCTCCGGCGAGACGGGGATCACGCCGTTACCCGGCTGGGGGCGAGGATGCACCGGAGCCTGTTTGACACTGTCCAACAGCTCCGGCCCACCGGCGGGCGCCCTGACCTCCTCGGGGACGAGAACGATCTCGACGGGGTGGATGATGCGGCCGCAGTCGTCCTTGGGTGGGCGAATGCGCGTGACCCTGGGACCTGGCGCCATGGGGCCTGTGCGGACCTTCGGCCCGCCGAGATCCATGAAGACTTTGCAGCTGCGACCGGTGGCCTTCCTCGCCCGCGCGATGTTGTCCACCATGCGCTTCCACGTGCCGGGGCCGTTCTGAGCGCAGCTGATCCGAGCGCAGTTCATGCCGGCGACCAGCATGTCTCTCACCAGCGGATAGTCATCGGCGGCCTCCACCGGAAGGGTTACCATGATGCGGGTGGAGGCGCCTTTGAGCTTCTTGCCCAGAAGTTGATTGGTGCGCTTCTTGAGGCGCTTCCGGCCCTGCTTGAAGGAAAAAGGGGGAGACTCCGGAGGACAGTCGTCGCCTCGCAGGCGAAGCAGCGCGTGGCGCGCGGCCAGCACGGAGGCCAGCACGTGGGCCTCGGCGCGCCCCAATCGAGAAACGCCCATGCCTTCCAGATCGTCCTGAAGACCGGGAATGTCCCTGTGTCGGAGCGCGAGGTAGTGGAGGAGGTTGAGCGCTCCCTGATATTGGTCGGGATGAACCTGTTCGAGCTGACCGGCGTAGCGCTCCTCGAACGCCTGCGCCTCTCTGAGGATCTCGTCCAGTTGTTCTATGGCACGGTCCAGCTTCTTTCGCTTGATGGCCATGGCCTCAACTCCTCCCGCAGCCGGCGAACCTCCTCGTCGAAGAGGCGTCCCAGTTCCGGGTTAGCCCCTGGATCCGATCCACCAAACATTCCACGAACTCCCCGCAAGGCTGACTTCTGCTTCGGGGATCAACCCAGGGGACATCGTCCGATGTCTTGGACATTACACGGCTTTTCCGCGATGCGGATCAGGCGTGCGTCCCACGTCCGCGCGCGGGCGCGTTCGACCCGAGGACCTTTGCGCTCGGTGGACGGCAACCTCCTGTCATCGCTCAGTTCCCGGACTGCGCATCCGATCCGGTCGCCGAAGCGCGAACGGATGGTCGCTGCCGAATCCTCTGAGTCTTCAATTGTATCGTGCAATAGGGCGGGGACCAACAGCCCCTCTTCGAACTGTCTCGGAACCGTTGCGAGGAGGCGGGCTTTCGTGGGGGGATGGTTGCCCTGCAGGTGCGCCGACGGGCCGCGACCCCGGGGCCGACGGGCCGCAACATCGTTAGGCTGTAAGTTGCGCAGTGCCGTCAGGCTGGCACAGGTTGGGGACCCATGACCCGTAGCCTGATTGCCCGGCATTGGCTTTCCTTCTTCCTGCTGTTCGTACCGTGCGCCCTCTTTCTGGATCTGGGTCTGCACGCGGGCGCGCAGTGGGTTTTCCTGACCTCGGCGCTGGCCATCATTCCCCTGGCGGGATGGATGGGTCGGTCTACCGAACAGCTCGCGGAGCGGGTAGGTGCGGGGCTGGGAGCGCTTCTCAACGCCACGTTCGGAAACGCGGCCGAGCTGATCATAGCTGTGGTGGCGCTCCGGGCCGGGCTGTATGACCTGGTGAAGGCGTCCATCACGGGCTCCATCATCGGTAATGTCCTGCTGGTCTTCGGCCTCGCTGCGCTCCTGGGTGGCCTCCGTCATCCCACACAGCGCTTCAATCGCACGGCTGCGAGCCTCGGTGCAACGATGCTGGTTCTCAGCGCCATCGGGCTGGTGGTGCCCGCCCTCTTCCATCTGGTCGGGGGTGAACAAGCGGTCGGGAGCGAGCGGAGCCTGAGCCTGGAGATCTCCGTGGTCCTCATGATCACGTACGTTCTGAGCCTGGTCTTCGCGTTGAAGACCCATCCGCATCTCTACATGGGTGCGGCGGGGAAAGAGAGCTCGGCAGAAGACACGTCCGGACACACCGGCCATGTGACGCCCTCGTGGTCCTTTTCAGTAGCCCTTGGCGTGCTCCTGGGATCGGCAGCGCTCGTCGGTGTGATGAGCGAGCTCCTGGTGGGAGCCGTCGAGGGCGCGGCCGAGGTCCTGGGAATGAGCGAGGTGTTCGTGGGAGTGATCCTGGTCGCTCTCATCGGCAACGCTGCTGAGCACTCTACTGCGGTGCTCATGGCGATGAAGAACAAGATGGATCTGGCGATGAACATTGCCGTGGGATCCTCCATCCAGATCGCCCTGTTTGTGGCTCCGCTACTGGTGTTCCTGAGCTATGTGGTGGGGCCGGGACCCATGGACCTCCGCTTCACCACCATGGAAGTGGTGGCCGTGGCTCTTTCGGTGGGGACCATGGCCCTGATTTCTCAGGACGGCGAGTCGCATTGGATGGAGGGAGTCCAGCTTCTTGCCGTCTATGTGATCCTGGGACTCGCCTTCTTCTTCCTCCCCGGCTGAGCCACTTCGAGGACTCTTCGCCAGTGGGCGCGCTGACGCACCGTTGTTGGGCTTCCCGATGAGGAGCAGCAGGGGATGAGGCCATCACTTAGATGGGACCTGCTACCGCCTGCCCGTTTCGATGGCCTCAGAAGGCGGCACCCCCTCATCCAACTGGCTGTAGTCCAGCTCGCTTCCACGCAGGCTGTGGGGGATGAGATAGGCGCCCATCATCACCACCGTAGCCACCGCGAGCGAGAGCCTGCGGAGCCCTTCGCGGCGGCCGCTTCGGAAGCCCAGGATTGTGCAGGCGCCAGCGAAGGCCAGCCACATGAGGAGGGTCTTGTTGTCGGTGAGATCGTATCCGAAGGGGAATCCGGTCCAGTAGGAGCCGAAGGCCCGATGCTGGACGAGGGGTCCAAGAGCCAGCCCTCCGATCGTCATGAGTCCAAGGGACAGCCATGCGAGCACTCGCATGTCGCGCGGGTCGAAGAGGGCGGAAAGCCCGGCCCGCACCCCCAGGAGCATGGCCGCGAACATCAGGACGACGTGAGGCAGCAAGAGCTCCAGGGGGACGTCGTCCTTGAATCGAATGATGGGATTCTCCCCGGAGGTTTCGGGGATTCGAATCGAGCCCTCGGGGGTGTCGAGTTTCACGTAATACTCGAGCTTCCCCGCGGCGGGCTGTTTCGGCAGGCTGGCGGACAAAACGTCCTCTTCCGCCTGCATGGCCAGAGCGGTGAACTCGTCCGCCGTGCCGTACCGCTTGAAGTGCAGCTGACCCTGGACATCCCCGACGGGGGCCGGGATCTCGACCAACGCGTCCCGAGAGGTGACACCGCTGCGCACCAGCCGAAACTCGTAGTCCTGACCCGCAATCTCGTACTCACCTCGCATCGCGTACGTGGGTCCGGTCCGCCGCTGGAACACCGCAGCGCCCAGCATCAGGAGGGTTGCGAGGATCCACAGGAGTGTCCGTGTACCTTTCATCGTTCCTCTGCTCGCGGTTCAGAACTGCCAAGCTCCGGTACCCTCGCATGACTCGAGTGTGGAGACGTCCCGAAAGATCATGTCCTCGGTGTTGATGGTCCAGTGAGGACCGGTGGGGGTCTCGACCGTCCTCCTGACCAGGTCGAAGAGGGTCGAGACAGGTTCCCAAAGGGATATCGACATGGGTGCAATACGAGTTCTGTTGGTGGTGAAGGAGACCAGAGGCCGGGAGATCGGCTCTCCTGAGCTTCGGGTCGCGGCGACACCCGATACGGTAAGGGAGTTGGCATGGAAGGGATACGAGATAAGGATCGAAGCCGGCGCTGGAGAAGGCGCAGGGTTCCGGGACCACGAATACGCCGCGGCGGGAGGGCGCATCACCCCGATTCCCGATGACCTCGATTCTGAAGGTCTGCGATCGATCATCGCCGGCACAGACGTGATTCTGCGGGTGAAGCGAGCCGAACGACGCCGAGAGCGTGCCGAGACGGAAGCCAGCCACGAGGGCCTGATCATGGTAGGGTTCCTCGATCCTCTGGATGCCACGACGCCACACCTGGCGGAGTGGACTCGGGCGGGAGTAGTGGCGTTCACGATGGACCAGTTGGGTCTATCCCCGGAAGACCCGATGAATGTTCTGACCGCTATGAGCCGAATCGCCGGTCGCCAGGCGGTCCTCCACGCCCTGCGGGAGCTGGAGACCGGGGTGCTGGGCAAGGCAGTCGTCCTCGGTCCGGGAGCAGCGGGTCTGGAGTCGATTTCCGAGGCGAAATCGGGGGGCTTCGACGTCGTGCTCGCCGTGGGGACGAGCAGTCGTGAAGAGCAGGCCGCTCGCCAGCGTGGAGCGGACCAGTTTCTCATTCTCCGCCACGATGCTTCCTGGGACGCAATGGCTTCGGCCGTCCGTGGCGTGCTGATGGACGCGGACGTCGTGGTCGCTGCGGCTCGCAGGGCAGGTGAGCCCGCTCCCACTCTGATCGACCAGGCGACGCTGGAGGTCATGAAGCCCGGTTCGGTGGTCATCGATCTGGCACGCACGGAGGGGGGCAACGTGGAGGGCAGCCGCAACGATGATCTGGTGGTAACGGGGAGCGGAGTGAAGGTGGCCAACCGCACGGGCTACCCGACGGAAGTGCCCGATCTGGCGTCACGGGCCTACGCTCGGGGTCTCTGCCGCTTCGTCGAGCATCTGGGCGAGCGGGGCCTCGATCTCGACGATCCCGTCATCCGGCGGTCGTTGATCACTCCTATACCACGTTCTCTTCGCGGCAGTGCTGATCCTGGGTGAGGCGGGCGAAGGACAGACGACGCAGGTCCAGAGTCCGATACTCCCCGAACGTGACGAGCTCGGCAACGGCTCGGCCCACAGCGGGTGACTGCTGGAGCCCGTGACCGGAGAAGCCGTTGGCGAGAACGAAGTTCTCCACCTCCGGATGAGCTCCGAGGATCGCGTTCTGGTCCCACGTATTGTACGCGTAGTGCCCCGCCCAGGAGTGGCCCAGCTTCACGGCCTCGAACGCAGGAACACGGTGGGCCAGAGCCGGCCAGACGATCTCTTCGAAGAGGTCGTACTCCATCTCCAGATCCTCGCAGTCCGGATCTCGGTGCGGGGGCGGGGAGACCCCGCAGAGGAAATCCACCCCCTCGGGCCGGAAGTAGACACCCGTGGGATCGATGGTGAGGGGGCACTCCGCCAGTTGCTCGCGGCAGTGAATCCGGTATACGAAGCGCTTTCTGGGCCGGACGGGGAACCCCCGAATCCCTGCTAGAGCGGCGACCGCAGCGGCCTCTGGTCCGGCCGCGTTCACGGCGGTGCCACACCCGATCCGGCCTCCGCCCGTCAGGCGAACGGATTCGATCCGGGACCCCTTCCGAGCCAGGTCCACCACCTCGTCGTTCAGGTAGGCCACCCCCAGCGATTGCCCCTTCTTCTTGAAGGCCATGAGGAGACTGTATGGGTCCAGCCACCCCTCCCCCGAGATGCCCAGCGACCCGCCGGCGAGGCCCCTTAGGCTGAGCCAGGGGAAACGCTCCCTCAGCTCCTCGGGGGCCAGGAGGACAACGTCGGCGCCCAGCGACCGTTGCAGGGTGTGGTTGCGCCTCAGGACGGACATGCCCCGTTCGGTGGCCAGGAAGAGATATCCCGCCTCGGTGAAGGAGACTTCCGGCTTGTCCTCATCCACGGACAGAGTGTCGTGAGCCTCCCGGATGAAGTGGGCACTGAAAAGGGACATGGACACGTTCTCGGGCGTCGAGAACTGCTGTCGGATGCCTCCTACGGAGAGACCGGTCGAGGAGCGAGCGTACGAGGGATCCCTCTCCACCACCGCCACCGTTCCCCGGAACGCCTCCTCGGCGGCCAGGAAATAGGCGATGGAGCTGCCAATCACACCTCCACCCACGATGACCACGTCGTAGTAGTCCAAGATGCTGCCTTCCGCTATCTTTTTTGCTGTAAAGGACTTCCTGGATACAAGAAAGAGGCAGAACCGTGTGGGTCACACTCGTTCTTGCCGTTCTCTCGGGGATCGTTCTTCCGTTCCACGGCCAGGGTCCGGCGGCTCAAACACCGGAGCCCGTGGTCCACGCGATCCTCTTCTATTCTCCCACCTGTCCGCACTGCCGGAAAGTCATTGCCGAGGACCTGGTCCCCCTCAAGAACCGGTACGGGGACCGGCTGATCCTGCTCACGCTGGACACGAGCTCCGAGTTCGGCGGGCAGCTCTTCAGGGCGGCTCTGGATCATTACGACGTTCCCCAGAACATGTGGGCGGTACCGTTCATGATTGTCCAGGACCAGATCCTGGTGGGCTCCTTGGATATTCCGGCCCGGTTTCCCGTGATTCTCGAGGGCGGTCTCGCGGGCGATGGCATCGGCCTTCCGGCGATCCCTATGTTGCTGGAGTTCCTGGAAGCCCGAGGAGAGCTGGAGGTGCGCGAGCCGGGGCGCCGGTATGTCTATCGGATACCCGACGGCCAGCGAATGACCGCCGAAGAGCCCACCAGCGAAGAGGCTGCAGCCGAGGCGGCGGAGGGGGAGGAGGCCGCACAGCCAGTCCAGGGCATGGCAGCCGCGGATGTGGCGACTTCGGAGGAAGGTCCGAGAGAGGAGGCTCGCGGAGAAGAGCGGGCCGCCGAAACGGGCAGGACGGAAGAGGCCGCTCCGGACGCGGTGGCCAGGGAGGCCGGCGCCTCAGGGACTGGTGACGTGGGAGCTGTGACGGCGGGAAGGGAACTGGCTGGAGAGCTCGCCGAAGGCCCTCGCGAGGCAGAGGCTGAAACCGAGAGGGACCTGGCGGCAAGCGAGGGATCAAGGAAAGTCGCGGCGGACGATCCCCTCGACCTGGAGAGGGCCGCTCGTCACCTGGAGGACATGACGCCCTGGCAGAGGTTCGCACAGGATCGGAGCGGCAATACCCTCTCCCTGGTCGTGCTGCTGGTCATGCTGCTCACGGTCGCCATGACGGTGTATCCACCGGCACGGCGCGGTGCGGACTGGCCCCGGTGGGCGATCCCGGCGCTCGCGGGCGTTGGCCTCGTGGTGGCCCTCTACCTGAGTTATGTAGAGCTGACGGAAACCCCCGCCGTGTGCGGACCGGTGGGAGATTGCAACACGGTTCAGCAGAGCCCCTATGCGCGGTTGTTCGGCATCCTGCCCGTGGGCGTACTGGGCGCACTGGGTTACCTGACGATCTTCTCGCTCTGGATCGTCATCCGGCGAGCCCGCGGTCCCGTGAGAAGGAGTGCCACTCTCGCCTTGTGGGCCGTTGCCCTGATGGGGACTCTGTTCTCCATCTATCTGACGTTCGTCGAGCCCTTCGTCATCGGCGCCACATGTGCCTGGTGCCTCACGTCCGCGGTGGTGATGACGCTCTTGCTGTGGGCCTCCGCCGCTCCGGCTTCGCTGGCCTGGCGTGGGGAGGCCTGACTTCCCGGGGGATTCACTCTGTCAGCCAACGTTCGAGCCAGGCCAGGACGGTGTCGTGCCACTGGATGCTGTTTGCGGGGCTCAGGACCCAGTGGTTCTCGTCCTGGAAATAGAGGAACTGGCTGGGCACGCCCTTCCTCTGGAGCGCGGTGAACGCCGCGATGCCCTGGTCGAGGGGGATGCGGTAGTCCAGCAGCCCGTGTATCACCAGCATCGGCGTCTGCCACCTGTCCACATGGAGAGCGGGGTTGTGCTTCTCGTACCCCTCCGGGCTTAGCCAATAGGGGCCTCCGTGCTCCCACTCGGGAAACCAGAGCTCCTCGGTGCCGTAGTACATCATCCGCTGGTCGAAGACACCGTCGTGGTTCACCAGACATCTGAATCGATCCGGCCAGTTCCCCGCGATCCAGTTGACCATGTAACCGCCGTAGGAGGCACCCAGAGCGCAGACCCTGCTGCCGTCCAGCCAGGGGTACTGTTCGATCGCTGCCGCCAGGCCTCGCTGAAGGTCCACGAGGGGCTTGCCTCCCCAGTCTCCGCTGATTGCATCCGTGAAGTCCTGCCCATATCCGGTGGAGCCGTGGAAATCCACCAGGATGGCGGCGTATCCCGCCGCAGCGTAGATCTGGGGGTTCCAACGGTAGTGGAAGTCGTTGTCCGAAGATCCCTGAGGGCCTCCGTGGATGATGAAGGCCATGGGATACTCCCCGGCGGGATCCAGATCCACGGGTTTTACCAGCCAGGCGTAGACCTCCTCCTGGTTCCATCCGGCGAACGTGAACTGCTCGGGGTCTCCAAGGCGGACGCGTGCCAGACGCTCTGCGTTGAAGCCGGTGATGGCCCGCAGGCGACTACCGTCCCGTCTGGCGGTGTAGAGCTCGACCGGCGACTGAAGGTGGTCCATCCCGAAGAGGATCCGGTCTCCCGCGAAGGCTGGCGAGCGTACGTGGCCATCCCGGACCACCAGGGTCGCACTCCCTGAGCCGGCGTCCACCGAGAAGAGGGACACCTGACCCATATTGCCCGCCGTGACGAGAAGGCTCCGGCCGTCGGGCGACCAGGCGATGGACTGGGGGGAACGATCCCAGTTCTGGGTGAGGACCCTGGGATCTCCGTCGGGCCAGGGCTTCAGCACGATTCGGAATCGATCCGACTCGTAGCCTGGTCGCGCCATGGCCAGATAGGCCAGCGTCTGGCCGTCCGGTGAGAACGTCGGGCTGGTGTCCCAGGCCGGATTGTCTCCCGTGATGGTTGTGGGCGGTCTCGACCCGTCGATGGGGACCAGGTAGAGATCGTGGTTGGTGGACCACGGCTCTTCACGGCCGGCCATCTTGGCGGTGAACACGATCGACTCGCCGTCCGGCGTGAACGTGATCTCCTCCGGGCCGCCGAAGGGCTTGGACGGAGAGTCGGCGTCAGCTCGCGGCATCAGATCCAGGGGCTCTCCGCCCGCGGTTGGCATCACGAAGACGTGGGACCTGCGGCCGTCTTTCCAGGTGTCCCAGTGGCGAATGAAGAGACGGTCGTACAGTCGTCCACTGGACCGCCGGGCGTTCTCTGCAGCCGACCGCGAAGCCGTGCAGGTGAGGTTGGGGCAATCGGGGAAGACCTCCAGGGTGAAGGCCAGATGCTCCCCGTCTGGGGAGAGGACCAGGTTGCCCACATCCAGCGGGAGATCCGAGATTTGTCGGGCCTCTCCCCCCTGGATGTCGAGTCGCCAGACCTGAGAGCTTCCGGAACGCGTCGAAAGGAAGAGAATGTTCTCTCCGTCCGGAGCCCAGCGCGGGCTGTGGTCGCTGGCCTCGTGGGTGGTGAGGCGGCGGAGGCCGTTTCCGCTGATCCCCGTGAGCCAGAGGTCAGTACGCCGGCGGTTGGCCTCCAGGTCCAGCGAGCTGACGACGAAGATGACGCTGGAGCCGTCGGGTGAGACCTGAGGGTCCGAAACGCGGTCCATGGCCACGAGGTCATGGACATCGAAGGGAAGCGGTTCCTGTGCCGATGCGAGGATCGGCGTGGCCAGCGCGAGCGTTCCGATTGCCAGGAGGCTGGCAGTCTTACCCATGGTTGGTTCCCTTCCTGTTCCGCCCTCCGGGGCGGTTCCGTTCTTGTTGACTTCGCTCCCGATGCATGGGCTGGAGGGACAAGGGACGCAAGGGCTCTTCGGTCCAGGCCCATGAAGCTTTTCCCGGGGCGCCCACACCCTCATCGCACAGGAGCGTGCGGCCAGAGGCTGTGTGGCGGGGCGCGGAGGATCCGAAGGTCCGCGGACGGAAGCACGTAGTCCAGCCTCAGATTCCCTGGGCGCCCCTCCCAGTCGTCGAAGTCGCCGGTGTCCTCGGCGGCGTCGGTGACGTGGGATTCATCGCTTCCTCCCTGGAGCCGAGCTTGCTCGGCGCCTCCCGGACCGGAAGGACTCATGCTCGTGTTGAAACGCTCGCTGGAGAGGAGCCGGCGGATGGGCTCTCCGCTGGAATCCCTGTCCCTGGGGTCCGCCTTCAGATCTCCCATAAGGACGAACGATTCGACCTCCGCCAGTCCGCCCTGTATTCCACGGTCATCCGACGGTCCTCGCCTGAGGATCGTATGGGGTTGAGAGGTCGGCGATGAGCTGTCCCTTGGCGGAGCGGCTCGGGGAAGCGTTGAAAGTGGCGATGCGTACGACTTCGGGACGCTG
>JBDHKE010000018.1:0-42463 GCA_039586555.1 Gemmatimonadota bacterium
ATGGAAGCGTAGTGGTAGAGAGAAGCGTAGGGGGCGAGGGTGGCCTCTGAGGTGACTCCCTACTAGCTCTTCCGGATGGCTTTCAGGTACTCCTGGTAGCAGAGCTCCGCGATGCGGGTCATCATGCCGATGGAGTAGTGGATGGTGTCGTCCTCCTTCAAGCCCATGACGTCGAGTGCGTAGTAGTCCGGGTCCACCACCTGCCGGGACTGCATGATGGCGCGCATCTCGTCCCGGTACGAGAACACGAACCCGTTGTCGAGCCCCGTCGGGGGGATCGCCGCGGGGTGCTCGTAGTCGGGCATGTACTGGATGACCGGGATGTTCTGCCGCGTCTGGTGCCTGTTCGACGCGACGACAGTCGACCGGATGCCAGAGATCCACGTCTCCAGGTTGGCCTCATAGTTCGTGACGTTGTCCCACTCGTTCGTGGCGGCCGTCGACACTGCCATATCACTCGCCCCCTGGGCGAGGAACACGGCCTTGAAGTCGATGGGCTCGGGAGCCACACGCATCGCCTCCGCGAACCTCGTCGTGAAGGTGTCCATGATGGCCTCCCCCGCGGGGCTGGCCTGGAGCCAGGAGTGGTACGAACCCGAGCCAGGACCCCCACCCGCATCCCACTCCTGGGGCACACCCAGGTAGGAGCCCCCGTAGGCCATCTTGAAGATGTAGACGTTCTCCTGCTCCAGCTGGTGCAGCCTGCGGCCGAGGTAGAGCTCGATGCCACAGGACTGGAAGGACGTCGGGTACGTGGAGAGGTTGGTGTTGGTCGACGGCGACACGGGGTCGTGCTTGAGCGTGCGCCAAATCTGGTCGCCGTCGTCCACGTTCGCGTAGATGTTGACGCCCTCGGCCTCGCCCGAAAGGGCGGTGGGCAGGCGAGAGCGCGGGTCGGCTCCGGTGAACTTGTCGGTGCCGTAGGTGATGGCAGTGCCCTCAGCCTGGGACTGCCCGAGGATGAGGATGCCGGTCTTGGGTCGGGTCATTGTCGTGATGCGATCCAGTCGCGTAGCGGTCGCTTCTTGCCGTGCCAGAGGATGCCACAGCCAGCGCCAAGTGCGTCGGCCAGGGGCACGGTGTACGTCGCTCCGCCACAGCGGGCTGAATGCCCAGCTCCTGAGACGATGGCGTCCCCGCCGGGGACCTGGATGCGCATGGTGCGCACGGGCTCCTTCTTCGTCCCCTTCACGGACCGCACGATGCCAGCACGGTGAGCGTACTGACGCACGAAGACGACACGCTTGCCGATGAGAGGGTTCATCGCAGTATCTCCAAGATTCTCGGTCCTGCCAGCCAGAGCGTCGCCATGCCCGCCACCGATCCCACCAGGGAGCCCAGGAGGCTCCCCAGGAGGACCGGGACGAACACCCGACGCCTGTCCGGGAACAGCACAAGGGTCCCCGGCTTCGGCGTGTTCTGGGCGTCCATCACTTCCCCCCCCTCCTCGAACGTCGGCTGCGGAATCGTCCGGCACAGCGCGACATGCTCGCCGTTCTCCCCAGGCACGACAGACGACAGCCCGCCACATGCCTTGCACCGCACCACGGGATGCCCGATGTAGTCCAGGAACGTCCCCGTGGGCTCGTCCACCGACTCGGTCTCCGGGTGGCTACACAGGCCCCCGTCGATGAAGGGAGCCCATGCCTGTCCACAGGCACCACACTCCAGGATCCGCTCGGGATCCTCGGCGTCCACCGGACGCCCGTTGAGCTTCTTGCAGTTGTCGCAGGTCATGGCTTGCTCCTGTGTCTCTGAGAGACGTCGTTCAGTTATCTGAGAGATTCAGCCCACGTGAACATCCAGCAGAAGGTGAAACAGGCCCTCGGGCACACATGGGCGTTCAACCCGAGGGCCTGCAACGACATCACCTGCCGCTACGCACCTGGAAGGCCCCAGCGGGGCACTTCGAGCATGGACGACGAGTCTCCATGAACCCGTCCTCCTGGACACCCTCCCAGACGTGAGGGTCACTGATCTTCGTCCCACAGTGGGTCTTGTAGAAGCTGGGGACAGTCTGCCCGAGGATGTACCACGGCACGGCGACGTGCTGGGTCTCCCCGTTCTTGGCCGCCATGAAGTACGAGCTCACAGCGCACCTGCCATCGTCGTCAGGTCTTCCATGATCTCACGCACGGCATCGCAGCGGGCCGCGTGTTCCTTGCAGGCCGCCCGGAAGACGTCCTCGGACACCGTCTGGTAGTCACGCCCGTGGGGCGCCATCTGCGACAGCTTGCCGAGGGCGTTGTCCAGGGCCTCGTAGGCTTCGGCTACCTGCATGAGCAGGTCCTCGCGTTCCGTCCCGTTGATGTTGAGGACGGGCAGCGTCAGCGTCTTGGTGGTCATCGGTGCTCCTTGCCCCGGAGGGCGATCTACAGACGGTACACGAGTCCCCTGTGGATGTCCATTGGTATTCCACAGGAATCTCAGGGGGACGAACGGTGGACCCAAGTCCAGGCCCGCATGGGACTAAGGTTGGGACCATCCACCCAGGTGGAAGGGGACGGTGAGTGAATCCTGCTCCTCAGGTCTCCCTGGTCGGACCAGTGAGTGAACCGACGGATGTCGGTGGCACTGGAGGACCAGGGACCAAGCACAGGAGAGTCCATCCCTGTCCGTACCAGGATGGTGGGACAGGATGGTGGGAGGTCCTTCCCACCAGAACCAGGACGTCGAGGTCTACAAGTCCTGGAGGGAAGGGGACAACAAGGTGAAGCCAGTGAGGAGCTCTACCCTGGATACAGGAAGGGACACCGGATGGTGGTCCCTCCTGGACGGACCAGGGGAGTCTCCTCTCTGGTGGGAGAGGTACGGAGTAGACGAACCGGGAGCGTACCGGGAGGGGGCACCGGATGGTGCCATCCTCGGTCGATCCCAGGACGTCTTAGGTCTTCTGTAGAGGGGTCTGCGCCGCTGCGCGCCCCGACCTACGGTCAGGGAACAGCTGGGTGGTCGTGCCGCACCTGCTACAGGGTAAACAGTAGGAAATCGCAAAGCAACTACCTACAGAGTAGATCGTCTCCAGAGAAGCCACAGAGTAGAGGGTAGACAGGATGTCGCATTTCCCTGGGCCGTCCGCCGGGTGACCCGAGGACGCCCCCCGGACGCCCCGAGGACGCCCCGAGGACGCCCCCCGGACGTCTTGCAGACGTCCGAGGGCCGCCCCCGGGCGAGCTCACACGGCGAGCCGCGCGAGCTCCGCCCCCTTGCGGGCCTGAGCCCACGTCCACGTCCGAGCCTGTAGCGTCGCGGGCTCGTCCCCGAGGAGGACGGCCACGTCGCGGTAGGCAAGGGCGAGGGAATCGTAGGCTTTCCGGCTCCCGGGTACGCGTGCGCCCGCGATACGGGCGGCCCACACGTCCACGGTCACCGGGTCGAAGTCCCCGAGGAGGTTCCGGAGGAAGGCTTCCGACTTCGGTGCATCCTTCCCGAGGAGGGACAGGTCACCGGACCGGATGATACCTTCCGCCCGCTCGGCCGAGCGCCGGAGACCCGACCACGCGGGCGCGGTCCGGTCCCCGAGGAAGCCGGGAAGGCGGGACTTGACGGTCCCCCACTGGGCGCGGGGAGCGAGGGCGGCCGCGGCTCCCGCGACCCGTTCCCGGGACACGTTGAACCGCTCCGCCAGTGCGGCGAGCTCCGCCCCTTCCCGCTCGTACCAGTTCCCCGGGACGCCAGCGTCACGGGCGAGGGTGTCGGCGGCGAGGATGCGGGCTCGCGTCGAATCGAAAATAAGACTCACGTTTTTGCTCCTAAAGTAGCTGCAAAGTATAGCGTAGAACGTTGCTCCGCTCCGCCCGAGGGCGGTCGCGTTCCAGAACCGTCTCCAGAATCGTTTCCAGGGACGTTTCCAGAATCGTTCCCGGAACGGTTTCAGGAACCGTCCCCGGAACCGTTTCCGGAAACACCTGGGCGGCACGAGCTCGGCCCGAGCTCCCCCGGAGGGGAGCCCGAGCCGGAGCGCGTCACCGGCCCCCCCTCCGACCCGCCGCGAGGGCGAGGAGGAGGAGGAGCCCGAGGAGGACGGCCCACGGGCCGCCCGAGCTCACGGGGCGAGACGGGCGACCGCGACCGCGTGTGCGGCCGCCTTCACACGAGCGCCCGAGCCCGTCATCCGGGAGCGGAGCCGGGCCGAGGACTCGTCCTCGCCCCCGACCCGCCGGATGCGGCCGCCGTGATCGGACTCCTCAGTGACCGCGTTGAGCGCGGCCCAGAGGGTGCCCCCGATCCCAGCGACCCGGCATCCCGGGGACTCCTCCATCCGGCGGGTCCACGCGGTGAGCGTGTCCCGGGACGCTTGGAGGGTCCGCTCCTCGGCGGCCGTGCTCGGCCGTCCGGGGAAGAGCTCCGCGACACTGCGGCCGCGGACCGCCGCCAGGACCTCGGCGAAGTACTCCCCGAGGGTCCGGGCCGTGAGCGGCCGCAACGCGAGACGTGACGCGGTCTCCCGGTAGGTCCGGAACGTCTCCGCGTGACCCGCAAGGGCCGAGCGGAGGAGCTCCACGCGCCGCGGGAGGGCGGCCGTGTGACGGATCGTCATGCGGCCCTTGCTCCCGCGAATCGCGGTCTCGTGGAAGTTGCGACAGACCACCCGGACGGCGGTCGGTGCGGCGACGAGCGCCCCCTTCCCGTCGTGTGACGTGCTCAAGAGCGTGTAGGCCGTGAGCTCGTCGGCACCGCCGAACCCGATCCCGGCCGCCCCCGTGCGGAGGAGGAGGAAGAAGGTCCGACCGCCCCCGAGGGTCCCGGCCGTCTCCACGGTCACGGGGTCGCCCCCGGGGCCGCGGACGTCTCGCGTGAGCTCCACGAGCTCGCGGTTCTGGAACGTGTGGTACACATCCGTCACGGCCCCGAGGGTCTCCCCTGTGTCGGTCCGGATCGCGTACCGGTGCCCGTCCGCCGGTGCCCCGAGGAGGGGCAGTCCGGCCGCGTCCCGCGGACGCGTTTCCGTCTGCGGGAGCTCGCGGAAGTCGGCCCAACCCGGGACCGTGCGAACCGTGTAGTCCGCGTTGGTCGCCGGGAGGACCTCCTCCGGCGCGAGCTCTTCGACGACGGTCCCGATCCCGTGATAAGCAGGCCGGGCGCGAAGGACGAGCGAGTCGGACGGCGCAAGGCCGTCACGGTTGACGTTCTGAGTCATGATGAATCCCTCATTGTCATGGGGGCGGGAACCTCCCGCATCCCCCACCGCGGCCGGATGCCGCGGTGGCCGGGGTCGCCCCCGACCTGAGGAGACTAGCCGGGTCCCTCGGATCTCCGCAAGGGTCCTGCCCCGAATCCGTCCCGAGGGGTCCGCGAGCCGGCCGCGACCCCCCTACCTGGCGGAGCTCGAGCGCGGACGAGGGGGCC
Source organism: Gemmatimonadota bacterium (assembly GCA_039586555.1). GTDB lineage: Bacteria > Gemmatimonadota > Gemmatimonadetes > Longimicrobiales > Gaopeijiaceae > JBDHKE01. Next base: position 5,350 of record JBDHKE010000018.1, read on the forward strand.
GCGACGGCCCCGCGAGGGCCGATCCGGGGCCGCCCCCCTCCTCTCCCGCGAGCTCGCCCGAGGAGCTCCCCCACGGCCCCCTCCCGGCCCCCGAGCTCCGCCCGGGACGTCCCGGTCCTCCCCGAGCTCGGGCCGCTCACACGGCCGCGGAGGAGCTCCAGGCGACCGGCCCCTGCGGCCGAGGAGGAGGGCATGCTCCGACTCTCACTCCTCCCGCCCGAGCTCCCCCGCGAGCTCCCGCCCGCTACTGTCCTGGCGGCCGAGCTCGTCGAGCTCGTCGACCTCCTCCGCGTGCTCGACGAGCTCCTCGGGGAGCCCGCCCTCCCCGAGCTCCTCCCCGAGCTCGCTCGGCGGCTCCGCGAGGCGTGATCCGACCCGCGACCCGACGTCCTGGGCGCGGCGACCCGGTCACGAGCGGCCGTCCCGGGGCCGTCCGGAGGGGTCCCTCGGTTCTCCACGGATTCCCGTTGACGCCCCCCGCGGCCCGTGGTCTCCTCTTCGGTGCGGGAGGAGTCTCCCGCCCGGCCCCGGCCGGTTGACAACGTGGTGATCACATGACCGACGCTCACACGAGCTCGCGGCCGCCGTTCGCGGTCGCCCCCGTCGACGTCCCTCCTGCGCCCCGGCGCGCGACCCGACCCGACCCCGTCCCTTCCTCCGTCTCCTCGCCCGAGGAGCTCGGGCACGGCACGAGGAGGATGGCCGGGCCGAGCCCGGGCGGAGGGGCCGCTCCGGAGGGCGAGCCTCTGCGCGACAGGCTCCGCCGCGAGCTCCGCGAGCTCGACGCGGCCGTCCTCGACGGCCCGCCGACGCTCGCCGGACTGCGGATCGGGGCCGTCCTCCGGACGGCCGAGCTCCTCGCCGGGTACGATCCCGCCGACGTGCGGACCGTCTCCCGGCACCGTGTCACGGCGGCCGCCTACCGCGGTCTCCTCCGCCGGGCGGAGCTCCTCCGATGACCCGCGACGAGCTCGCCCGCGAGCTCCTCGCCGGGCTCTTCCTCCTCCTCCTCCTCGCGGCCGTGATGGCCGCGTGAGCAGAGACCGATGGAAGGGACACGAGCTCACTGAGCTCGCGCCCCACGGGCCGCTCCTCTTCGCGGGGGGGCGGCCCTCCTCCTCGCCCTCGCCCGAGCTCGGATCGGACTACGTGTCCGGTCCGGGCCGAGCTCCCGGCGGCCCTTGCGGCCGCCCGCGGTGAGGAGGGGCCGAGCGCGGGCCGCCCCCCTCCCCCGCGACGTTTCTGGAAACAGTTCTGGAATCGGTTCTGGAAACGATCCGGGGGGTACGGGGGGGATCGCGCCCTGGGGCGGTCACGTATACCCTCTCAGACGCGAGGCCCAAATATCCGCCGAAGTAGTCTACAGCCCACCTAAGGCCACCCACGGTCGCCCACAGGACCGCCGGATTCGGCCGCGAACTTCTTGCGGGGCGTCCACAGGACGTCTACAGTGCCTCCCATGGAAACCAACGAAGGACCGCAGGCCGACCGCATCGGTCGTGTCTGCGAGGAGTGCAACGAGGGGCTCTTCGACATCTCTGACGCCATCGGGGGGGACGCCCTGGTGTCCTGTGGCGTCTGTGGGCACACCACGGACCGCTACCCGGACGTCGACGAGGTCGCCCAGAAGCGTCAGGCGAACCGTGACGGGTTCATTCGGGCGAAGGCGGAGGAGTGGGTCGAGGAGTACCGCAGGGCGCTCCTGGACGACCCTGAGGCGTCCGAGGACCTCATCCTGGCTCACGTCTTCGAGCAGGCCCTGGAGGCCACCTGGGGCTCCCTGGGGGAACTCCCGGAGGCCATCGCGGACATCCACGAGCGTGACGGACAGCAGTCCTGGGGGCTCCCCTGGACGGTCACGAAGCTCGTGGAGGCTCTGGGGGATGTCGCCTGTGACGTCCGCCGGGAGGAGAAGCTCCAGGTGCCTGGGGCGGAGTGGACGACGATGGACGGTGCGGGTCAGCTGTTGCACTTCCAGCCGCCTGTGGAGCTCTGTACGGACGTCAGGGAGTCCCTGGTGGTCCTGGCTGCCGAGGCCATGAACGGTGTCATGATCATCGACGGGCTCAAGGAGCAGGAGGCGGAGGCTCGTGTGGCGGAGGAGCGTCAGATCGAGCGGTGCATCGAACTCATCGAGAAGGCGCTGGGTGCGGGTCCGGACACGGGTGAGTGGACGGACGGCAAGAGCATCTGTCGTCTGCTGTCCATGTCCGCCCGGGGGATGGACATCCTGCGTGACCTGGGTGTCGACGAGGAGCACGGGCTCTACGTCGAGGCTCTCAAGGAACTGCACGAGGCCGAGAAGGCTGACGCACAGGAGGCTGCGGCCGAAGGCCCGCAGATCGAAGCATGACCCGACAGCGTGCCATCCTGACCGTCCTGGAGTGTGGGTTCGTCCTGCTCCTCTGGCTGGCCGTGTTCACCGTACTCTACATCCTGGCGACCGTCGCCTACCACTTCGTCGGAGCCATGTGCCGTGCGCTGTTCACCTGATCCCGACGCCATGCTGTTCGGCTGTCTCGTCATCGGCACCCTGCTCTTCGTCGCCCTCGTGGCCTACATCGAGTCTCCTGCATGAGCGTCCTCGTCGCCTGTGAGGCGTCCCAAGTCGTCACGCTGGCCCTCCGGGAGGCTGGCATCGAAGCCTACTCCTGCGACATCCTGCCTGCCGAAGGGGGTCACCCCGAGTGGCATCGGGAGGGTGACGTGCTGGAAGTGGGCGCAGCGGGACGCTGGGACGTCCTGCTGGCGTTCCCCCCGTGTACCCACCTGACGTCCTCGGGTGCCCGCTGGTGGCCTGAGAAGCAGGCGGACGGGCGGCAACAGGAGGCCATCGACTTCGTCAAGGCCATCTGGGCGCTACCCGTCCCCCGCAAGTGTCTGGAGAACCCCGTGGGTATCCTGTCGTCCGAGTGGCAGAAGCCCTCCCAGGTCATCCACCCGTGGGAGTACGGGCACCCGGAGAAGAAGGGGACGTGCCTCTGGCTCGACGGGCTGCCGCCCCTCAAGCCGACCTCGGTCGTCCCGAAGGAAGAGCGGTCGGACCGCCTGACGCGCATGGGGCGACGCCACGACAGGGCGAAGATCAAGTCCCGGACGTTCGAGGGTGTCGCCACGGCCATGGCGATCCAGTGGCGTTGGTGGCTGGAGGGGAAGGGCTGATGCCCGAGAGAGCCCTGAGGGGCCACCTGGAGACGCTGGGACTCGCCCTGCTGTTCTGGGTGGTGGCCGTGGTCGTCTTTGGGACACTCGGGAGGGCCTGCGCTACTCCTCGTCCTCCTCGGCAGGACGCTGTCGAGTCTCGGTGACTATGGCGGTCTCCTCGTCGGGGGCCGACTCGATCTCCTTGATGACCTCGCGGGCGGGCTCGACGGGACGGACGAAGGTGGTCTGACGCTTGGGCATGGCTACTTGGAGTGGTTGGTGGTGAGCAGGCGTGCGAGCTTCTGCACGACCTGAGGGTTGTCCTGGGCCAGCGCGAGGATGAACCGCTCGATGCCGCGGATCCTCTGCTCACCCAGCCTGCCGCCACAGAGCTCGTCGTAGACGTGCAGGAGCTCGTGTAGCAGCGTGGCTGCGTCCTCCGGGGTGGTGTACCCCTGGAGGTTGATCGAGTGCGGAGGCCCAGAGACGAACTGTCCCTGATCCTCCAGTCCGGGCGTCAGGAAGACGTCTACGACGCCCCCCGCGGCCCGCACGGTGAACAGTCTGGTCTGAGTCATGCGCGTCCCCTGCTGCGGTTGTGGGAGAGCCACGTGCGCTCACGCACGGGCACACCCTCCTCTGCCATGAAGTCCATGAGCTCTTGCTCCTCCTCCCACTCGGACAAGGCCTCCATGTCCTCCCGGAAGTCAGTGCTGAGGGCGCCGAGCTCGTTCCAGTAGGCGACGGCCATCGTCAGGGCGTCGATCCTGTCGTCATGCAGCAGGGCACCTGCAAGGTCCTGCATGCGCGTCAGCTGGAAGAATAGCCGGTATGCCTCAGAGTCGGTGGACTCATGGTCCCACTCGACGACCTTGCGATCCACGACGAGCCTGTGGGCGTTCATGGGAGGCTCAAGGGTCCCGAGGATGCGCCGCTCCTTCCGGATGGAGTGGCGGACGCCATCGACGCTGCACCCGTTCCCGTCCTTCGTCTTGTAGATGCGGGCGAGCACCGGCATGAGCAGCTGGGTGAACATGCCGTCCCCGAAGTTGTCCTCCACGCGAACGTGGTTGACCTTGTACTTGAGGGCGATGCGGGCGATGTGCTCCAGGATGTCGTTGTCCGGGCGGTCCGTGGTCGCCCACAGGTGCAGCAGGTAGATCATCCCGTTGCAGACCTTCGTCACCGTGACGGAGAGCTCGTCGGTGCCGCCGCCTGCCGGGTCGACCGTCATGAGGGACCCCTGGTAGGGAATCCAATCACCCAGGGTCTGCATGGGCTTGTAGAAGCGGTCGCCCGTGAAGCCCGGGTTCGGAAGGTCATCGACGACCTGTCCCGGCCCAGACGCGTACACGACGTTCTCGGGGGCGAGGTCCTCGTGGCAGTCCATGACGATGAGGTCACCCACGCGCAGGGGGTAGCGTTGCGCGTCGCTGAGGCTGGGGTTCAGCATCAGCTGGAGCTCGGCCGCTGTGCGGCCCATGGAGAGCTCCTTCTCCCGCAGGGTGAGCTCGTCGAACCTCAGGGGGTCCGTGGGCTCCAGGGGCTGCTTGCCGGGCAGCTTCTCCGCGATGCAGGGAGCAAGGTGCCCCTGGTAGATCGCCACGTCCTTGGGGAACCGTGCCGGGTAGATGCGGGACGAGTAACCCTTGGCAGGTAGCTTGTGATAGTAGCTGTCCGCGGACTGGTACGTGCCGAGGTAGATGACCCTGCCGTTGGGCTTGAGGATCGACTCGAACTCCGACGCGAGCCGCTCCAGCTTCTCCCGGGCCGTCTGCGTGTCGCTGTTCTGCGGCGTCTCGATGTCGTCCGCGATGATGATGTCGGCACGCGAGCCGACGAGCATGCCGCCGATGGACTTCGACTTGACCGACGGCATGTGCGACGGACCACTGCCTGCGACCGAGAAGGCGACCCGAGACCACCTGTCGGTGTTCTTGGGGATCAGGTAGCGGACCGGCTCGACCTCGTAGAGGAGCCGCTGGGAGAACTGGGTGAAGTCGTCCGCCCGGTCCTTCGCTCCTGACACGACCATGATGTTCAGGGTCGGGTCCATGGCGAGGTAGTGGTCGACGAGGGCCGACGCGAGGTACGACTTGCCCATGCCCCGGAACGCCGCCAGGAAGATGCGGTTGTTCGGGGCCTCGAAGGGCGACTTCGTCGGGTCGGGGCCACGCTGGAGATAGCGTGCGGCGTCCTGCTGGACGAACGTTGGGTCGGGGAGGCCGATGCTCCGCCACGTCAGCGTGAGGAAGTTGCGGAAGTCGTAGAGCTCCCGAGGCAGCCTCTCGTCGTACACCCCTGCTCGGATGTCGGTCATGGCGTCAGCTGCCCGTCAGCGGGGGAATGTCGTCTTCCTCGGGGGTCGTCGGGAGGCCGTCCACGATGGACCTGACGGGCTCCAGCTGCTGCCTCGCGTAGGACCAGTCGTTGTCCTGGAGGACCTTGCGGGCGACCTCCTGGAGGGCTGCGGTACGCTTGTCGGGGTCCAGGAGGTCGGACGTCAGGCCGTCAGCGAGGGCCGCTGCGAGGGCCTCCAGGTGCGGGTTGCTGTTGGTGGCACTCATTCCATGAGCCACGCGAAGACGAGGGCGGCGGTGGACTGCGCACCGCCCGTCATCGTGCTGCCGCTGACCGTCCACTTCATGTAGGGGTACAGCGTGACGTCGGACGACTCCCAGTACTTTGCACCGTTGGTGACGCCGAGGGTCGCCTCGTCGACGGTGTCGACCAGCGTCCATGCGGACTCGGACGGGCTCATCTTGCCCCACAGCTGGATCGTGATGGCGTGCGGAGCCACGCCGAAGGTCTCGTCCGGAAGCCACTCGACGCGCCAGCGGCCGACCCCGCTGTCCTGCACGTTGACGCGCTTGATCTCGTCGACGCCGTGGATGATGCCGTTGGGGAAGGCGAGAAGCGGGCTCGGGTGGAGCACCACGTCCTGCCCCTTCGGCGGAAGGATCTGGAGGGTCGAGCCGTAGTAGCCGACACCGTCGGCGGCGATGAACAGCCAGTCCGTGCCGAAGTAGTCGACGACGTAGGACGTGATGCCCGGGTACGGGTCGATGACGGCAGCGAGCTCAGCCATCGTGTAGTTGCCGACCTTGCCGGGGACAGCGACTTGCGTGCGCTCGCCTCCGTTGGCGATGTAGTCGAAGTACGCCGTGACGCCGACGGGGATCGAGAACGGGGCGGTGGCTCCGGCCTTGGCCCGAGCGGGCGTGCCGGTGCCGTCCCAGTCGGGGCCGACGCGCACGTATTCGATGGGCCGCGCCTCGTCCGTCACGAACGTCTGGGAGACTACTTGGTGGACCTTGGGGGCGTGGTAGCGAGTCATGGGGGATTAGTTGTGGACGCGGTGGTCTTTGTGTTCGTCGAGCACACGGTGGAGGAGGCTACGCACCTCCCCCATCATCTCCGTGTTCCGGTTCATGGCCGTGATGGCCTCGTGCTGCGTCTGGTGGCATTCCTGTCCTATTTCACGGATGACCTTGCCGAAGGCTTCGTCTCGCGATTGGAGGTGCCTGAGGAACTGCCACACGATGACCGAGAGGACGACGAGCCCTGGAGCCTGTTCCCAGTACGGGAAGGCTTCGATGATGGACTGGGGTTCCATCAGTGACCCACCTCGACCCAGAGCCCGTCAGCGGCGACGACCATCACTGAGGGCTCCGTGGCTGTGAGCACGCTGGTCGGAGGGACACGCACGCCTGCCGTGAAGCTGATGGTGTTCACGTCCCCCAGGAGCTTGCGGAAGATCAGCTGGGTGCCCGTGGGGATGCCCGAGTCCAGGTGGATGACGACGGAACCGGGCGTGGTGTCCACGGCCCACGCGTTGGCGTCCCCCGCTTCGACCGTGAAGCTGGCAGTCTCGACGCCCCAGTGCCACTTCTGCTGGTCCCGGTTCTCCTGCGCGACGTAGAGCAGCGACCGCGTCTGGAGGTCCAGGTCGGTCTCGTCGATGTGGTCAGGGTTGCTGGGCTGGAACAGCAGCGTTCCGCTGGTGTCTGGGGACTCCCTGCGGATACGCAGGATGGACCCACTGGGCGGCGCAGGCGCGACGATGATGTTGCCGTTGAGGTACGAGTACCCGGACGTCTGGCGCTTGCCGTCGAGGAAGACGGCGAGGTGCGACTCGTCCAGGAACGGGAAGCTGACGGCGAACGTCTGCGTGCTACCGTTCCCGCCGTAGGTGTCCTGGGCGAAGTATCCGATGTCGGGCACTACTGGCCTCCGATGTTGCCGATGGTCTGGTTGAACTGGTGGAAGGTGCCGAGCGTCTGGATGCCGAAGTCGGTCTCACTGCGCCGCCCGGAGAGGTACGCCCGGCGTTCGCGCTCGGCCTGCTTGACGGCCCGAGAGATGGTGGGCATCTCCTCCATCACCTCACGCCACGCCTGGGTGCGGTAGCGGCGCATGATGGTGGAGATTGCTCGGATGCGCGGAGACTCCTCCGCGGCCGTTGACAGCGGCGACAGCTGCTGGTACGGCGAGGACGCCACGAGCTCCTTGAGGGACTCCTTGAGGGTCTTCCCCTGGATGCGCGTGCGTCCCTGGAGCTCCTGCCAGCGGTCGTAGGCCGACTGGTCGTTGCGGCCCTTGACCTGCGTCAGGTCGATGCCGTTGAAGCGCGTGGGCGGCGGAGCGAAGCCATGCTGAAGGCGGACGAACTCGGTGTTCAGGGCCGACTCGTCGGTGTCTCGGTACATGATGGGGGACATCATCGACATGATGTCGCCTGCAACGCCCGGCATGTTCTCCAGCCCCAGGGCGAAGCCCCGCGGACGCGTGATCTTCTCACCGAACATGTTGCGCATCGCCGGGAGGTCGTCAGCGAACCCAGGCACGCGACGTCGGATCTTCTCCATGAACGTGTACGCCTCGTGCATGTACGGATCGCCGGAGAGTTCGACGGCCTGGGCGAAGGCGTTGGGCACGACGTTCGTCCCGAACTTGGAGAGGACGTGTGGCAGCGAACGCTCCGGGTCGGACATCGCGTTGACGAAGTCGCCGAGACCTTGGAGGTACGTCTTGTTCGTGAAGTTGTTCGCCAGGGCGAACGCGATGGACATGAGGCCCGTCTGGAGGTCGTCCTGCTGGTCCGCCGGGGCCATCCGGGAGTAGTCGTAGAGGTCCGCAGTCGTCCCGATGACGGTGGCGAAGGGGTCCAGGCGGAGGTACGAGACCCACTTGTCGCCCACCCGGATGGAGTACGGCTGCCACCCAGCGGCCCGGAGGAGCTCGCGCTGCTCCTTGTCCTGCGGCCCACGTCCCGTGATGGTGCCGGAGGCGGCGAGGCTCATGAAGAAGGCCATGCCTCCCATGCCCATCGCCTGACGCCCGATGGCGGCCGCGGCCACCTCGGGGTTCTCACTGAGTGCCTCGCGGGCGAACTTCGTGTGGAGCGACTGGAGCCCCTTGGCGTCCGCGGGCATCTTGCGGGTGACGAACTCGGCCACCCCAGGGACGTTCGGGAAGCGCCGCCCGGCGAACTTGGCGATGTTCACGGGCGTCCGGACGAACGGCAGGATGAGCCGCAGGTACGGGTGGTTGTTGACGCCCGTCTGCACCCACTTGCTGAGGCTGCCGGGTTCGAGCTCGGTGGTGAACGTCGTCTCGCGGGCACGCGTCATGGCGTCCTCCGCGAACTTCGACAGCTTCGGGTCGAACTCCTCGTTGATGAGGTCCTGCACGCGCTGGGACAGGAGGACCTCGTCGTTGATCCCCTCCTGCATGGCCTTCTGTACCGCCCGGTCCTCGACGGCCTTCATCGTGTAGGCGTGTCCGTCGATGACGGACTTCTCCATCTGATCCATGACGTGCCGCGTGAGGTCCTCGGTGGGGACGCCCCTGGCGACGGCATCGTCGAGGATGCGGGAGTACATGAAGCCTCGGTAGTTCATCTGCTTGACGAACTCGTCCGAGGACGACAGCAGGCGCGACGGGATGCGCACGACCTTGCCGAACCAGTTGATCGCTGCGCCAGCTGTGGTGTCTCCACTGACGCCCAGCATGTCGGACGTGACGGCAGCGAGCGCACCCGCGTCGTCCCGCACGGTGGCGGCGGGATCGAGCAGTTGAGCCCCCTGACGCTTCCAGACCTGGGAGGCGGCCGTGAAGGACTCGCGGAACGACTGCGCCATCCCGACGACCTCGGTGGCCGCCTTGCGGATCTCGCGGCTGTTGCCGAGCAGGGCCGCCCCCGCCATGTGTTCCAGGGGCCGGTAGAACGACGTGACCATGGGGGACACGACGTTCGTCACGAAGGTCTTCGCGCCCGACAGGATGCTGTTGAGGTAGAACTCGTTCGTGACGGCCCAGAATCGCTGGGACGTGGTCTGGTTGAGCATCTTCGCGGTGGCACCGGCCGCCCGCAGGCCACCCAGGTCCCACGCACCTTGCAGCTGCTCCAGCGTGCGCTTGATGTTGTCCTCACCGCCCGCCTGCCGGAGGAGCTCCGCGACGGCGTTGAGGTCGTCCTGGTTGATTGACGCCTTGAGGCTGTTCAGCAGGCGGCCTGCCTCGCTGCCCACGCTCGACAGGGCCTGCCCGTACTGGGCGAGGTCTCCACCGGACCGCAGGACCTCCGCGATGACCATGGGGTCGCTGAGTCCACCCTCTTCCAGCGCACGGGAGAGGTTCTCCCCGAACATCTGTGAGAGGACTGCGTGCCCCTGCCTGAACGCTGCGGTCTTCTGCCGGATGAGCTTCAGCTGCGTGGCGGTGTCGTTGGCCTCGGAGGCCAGCCGGAGCGCCATCATGTTCGGGTTGACGCCGACGCTGTCGCTGAGGATCTCGACGCCTTCCTGGACCGTCTGCGCGTGCGGCACCTTCTCCCGGTGGAGGACGTGCTTCGGCAGCTTGTGGAACGCTGCGTCCAGCGCACGAGCGAGACGCCCGCCCGTGAGCTCCGTGTTCGCCGCCCATGCGGTGTTCAGGTCGCCAGCGTCGACACCGAAGAACGCCAGCTGGTCCTCGTCGAGGAGTCGGGGGTTGATGAACGGGGTCTGCCCCTTCTCGGCCATCTCGGCCGCGTGGTCGAGCGCCTTCCCGAACTCCTCGGGCGACATGCCGACGTGGTCCCGCAGGATCTTCTGGCGGTTCCGCTTGTTCCCCGCGAGCTCCAGCAGGGTCTTGTGGCCCTTCCCGAGCGTCGACGCGCCGCCCTCGACACCCTGCTCCTCGCCCACACCCTGAGCGATGCGGTCGCCCTCGGTCCGCGCACGCACGATGGTGTTCTCGGCGTCGTTGCCGGGGAACGCCATGCGGGCCGCTTCCTCGGCCACGTTGGGGTCCATGTCGTCGACGGAGTCGAGCGCCTGCTGCGTCAGGCGCGCCTTCCGGCCCGCCTTGATCGCCTGGAGGCCCCCGAGGAGGGAGTCGAACATGAAGCCGAGGGTGGCACCTTCGAGGACGTTCTTGAGCCTCCCGACGATCTCCGGGTCGTCGTCGTCAGCAGCCAGGAACTCGGTCACCGGGTTCCGCAGGGCGGGGGCCGTCTGGATGAGGTTGCTCAGACGCTCCTCGTGCCCGTCGAAGAGCGCGAAGTCCGCTGCGGCACCCGCGAGTGCCCCACGACCCCCCTCGACGGCCACGGCCCTCACAGGCTTCCCGAGGCGCTTGAGGGCTTCCGCCCGGCGCTTCGTGACGTCGAAGGTCCGCCCGAACTTGCCTGCCTTGCCGAGCGCCCCCGTGACGGGGACGAAGGCCGCGGCGAACTCGAAGAGGCTGGTGGCGACCTTGCCGACGGTGGAGCCCGCCTTGCCGAAGATGCGGTCCTCTCCGAGGCTGTACTCGACGCCAGGGATGACGTTGCCGATCTCCAGGACCGACCGCCCGAACTCCTCAGCGCCGCGCAGAGGCGACAGGAGGAGGTCTCCAGCGGCGTTGGTGTCCTGGAACAGGTCGATGCCCGGGAGGTTCTCGTCGGGCGACGCAGGGGCGAGCGGGGGACGCCTGTTGAGCATCACGGGTCCCCGGCGGAGTTGCTCCATGCGCGGGTCTCGTAGCGGCATTACAGTCTCCCCGCCTCACGGGCGGCGTTGATGGCAGCTTCCTGGGCTTCCCGGAAGCGGTCGTACGCACGGCTGAACGCATCGTCGTCGGAGACGTCGATGTTGAAGCGGTTCTTGAAGGCGGCCCGCACGTCGTCCTTGGGTAGGGCGTCGAAGTCCGCGATGTCCTTGAAGTATCGGGTGGCGAAGGGTGACAGGGGGACCTTCTTGAGGTCAACCGCGAGCTCCACGTCGATGTGCCCGAGGCGTCCCGGGACGTCCCCCAGGACCTTCACGCCGCGGTCCTTCAGCCTGCGGCGCACCTCCTCACGGGCGGTCTTCCCGGTGACGTTGAACTTGCGCCGAAGGTCAGACTCGTGGGGCTGCGTCTTGAGGACGAACTCGCCAGCCACGGCAGAGTCCCACGGGATGTGGTCCATCCCATAGAGCGCGACGAAGGCATCCGACTGCACGCGCTTGCCCGACGTGATGATCTTGTTGTCCCACTTCTGGTAGAGGTTGCGCTTGTGCGCCCGCTCGCTCTGAATCCAGGGAACGTCGCCGAGGCTGTGGATCTGGTTGAGGAGCTTCTGGTCGATGTCCGCCGTCTGCGCCTCTTCGCTGTACGTGCCGTAGGGCTCGGCCCGGCTGCCGTGGACGTCCATGGCGTCCTCGAAGGCTTGAGCTTCCAGCAGACTGCGCTGCGCGAAGTCCTCCCGACCCTCCACGGGTGCCCCGAAGGTCTCCCGGCGGAACGGCTCCAGGAGCGCATCGACGGCCGTGTCGCTGGCTGCCTGAAGACGACCACGACGCTCGATGGCGGGGAGGTTCTCCTGGAGGAGCTTCGTTCCCTCGGTGCCGTAGGTCTCGTTGTAGCGCGAGGTGGTCGTCAGGATGCGATCCGAGACCTCCTCGGGCGTCATGAGGCCCTCCTCACCGAGCGCCCGGAAGTGTGCGTTGATCGCCCGCTCGGCACCGTTGGTAATGTCGGCACTGTAGACGATGCGGCCGACGTGCTCTTCGCTGGCGCGGAGCTCGCGCCCGAGCTTGCCGGTGATCTCGGGGTCCAGGACGCCCAGGGACGTCTCCAGGAGCCTGCGGGCTTCGACGAAGTCGTACCCGTCGATGGCGGCCTGGACGTCGCTGATGGCAGTGTGGTACGCCGCAGACGCCTTGCTCGTCTCCTCGGCCCACATGCGCGTGTACGCCCGGAACTCCGTCGACTGGACGATCTTGTCGAACGCCGACGTCTGCGTCCCCTGCTCCGCGGCCGCGTCCACGGCCGACAGGAGGTGCCCATGGCCCTCCATGTGCATCGTCGTGTGCAGCTGGAGGAGGCGAGCTCGTTCGGCCGGAGCGACGTTCGAGGGGATGAGCCCCAGGGACATACTGCTCTCCCACACGTCGTAGAGCCCGCCGGGCATCGACTTGTACTTGGCGACGGGAGCGTTGCGGTCGGAGCCGTTCTGGAGGTCACGGTACGCGTCGACGCTGAGGGAGACACCCAGCGCATCCCGCGCCTGCGCCATGATGAAGTCCTCGTCGAACCCGTCGATGCGCATGCGCTCGAAGCGGGTCACCTCGGCCCTGTTGAGGCTCGGGTCCACGACGTCCGTCCGGATGCGCTGCTGGATGTCCCGAGCAGCGAGCTTGAGGTGCCCCTGGATGTCCTCTCCGAGGTCCTCCTCCATCTCGATGAGGACGTCCTGGATCTCCTCGGGCCTGCTGTCTGCGTTCAGGATGCCCACCAGGGCGTCCTCGATGGCCCCGTCAGCCAGCTTGCCCTCGTCCAGAGCCGTCAGGGCAGCGTTCCAGAACATCCCCGTGGCGATGTCGGTGATGCCCTTGATCCGCGAGCCGCGGCGGGACACGTCACGCTGGGCCTTGTCCTCTGCCCGCTCCTCCAGGTCACGCCGCAGGTCGTTCAGCCGGATGCCCGTAGGCGACCCAGGGTGGTCGATGCGGGTGTCCCCGATCTGAGCGGCACCGACGGAGTCGATGAAGGCCAGCGCGGACGAGGGGCTCGTCTCCGCGATGGTGTTCGCCCGACCGATGATGGCCGTCAGCGTGATGCTCTGGAGCGAGGACGTCGTGTGTCCCCGCTCGTGCCCGTGCTCCTGGATGACCCGGTTGATCTCCCCGATGATCTCGGGCTGGTCCTCCAGGTCCGCGATGTCGAGCCGAGCGATCTCCTCACCAATCTGCGTGGCGAGGCCGTCCCTGTGCTGGTCCTGCACACGCGCTGTGCGCGCCTGTGTGACCTCTTCGACGAACCTGTTGACGGCGGCGCTCTGCTTGCTGGCGAACGCCTGTGAGCCGAAGAACGAGCCCTCCAGGGCGGACTCCTGGAACGCCTGGGCGTAGGCCCCGTTGAGCTCGGCCTCCAGGTCGAAGTCCTCACCGGACCCGACCCACCGCTCCATGTTGTCTACCGTCCGCAGCTGCCGGGTGACGTCCCGGGCCAGCTGCATCCCCAGCTGCTCCATCGTGCCGATCTGGTAGTCGGGCTGGGCAGCCTCGGGGATGACACCGGACTCCGCGAGCGCCCGGAAGGCCCCTGCGATGTCCTCGTGCTCGTCCCCGACCTTCGACAGGGCGTCCTTGATGATCTCAGCCTGCTCGGCGTCCTCCGCGTCCCGGCGACCCTTCTCGACGCCCACCTGGAACTTGCGCTCGGCGTCGGCCCGCAGGAGCTTCCCGATGGGCGGGATGAGGACGCTGAGGTCGACAGGGGCCGCCCCACGGACACGCTGGGGCCGTAGGCGGACGAGGGCCGGAACGTGGGAGGCGGTGGCCTCCGCACGGGCGAAGCCCGGGACCTCGGGGGACTGGGGTCGAGTCATCGTTCGGGCACGCCGTAGTGACGCACGCCGCTGTCGTCCAGGTACGTGTTGTCGTAGTAGAAGCCAGCCGTTCCTGCGCCGAGGCGGAGGGCCGCGTTGAGGAAGTGGGGCTTCTGGATGACGTCGGGCACGGCCGACAGCTGACGTGACCGGAGGGTCCCGCGGAGGCCCGCCTGGGCGGCTCCCAGCTGCTGCTCCTTGGCCTCCAGGTTCGCCTGAACGCCCGTGCGGAACGTCGTCGCCTTGCGCTCGTAGTCCACCAGGAGGCCCCTGATGGCCTCTCCGGCGACGCCACCCTTGGCGCTCGCCGTGATGGCAGTGCCCGCCGCCTTACGCGCACGATGCACGATGGCCTGGATCTCCTGGGCACCTGCCCGACGCTCCTGGGAGAGTCGGATGTTGTTCTGGTTGTACCCACGGATGGCGTCTTCCGTGGCGAGCTCGTTCGTCAGGCGCTGGTTCTGCTCTTGCGCGTCCTGCTGTGCTCCCACCAGCTGCGACTGCTGCACGAACGTCGCCAGCGTCGACGCCGCGAAGAGTGCCGTCTGGACAGCGAAGGCCGTATTGGCGGCACCGGCAGCAGCACCGGCAGCAGCGAGAGGTAGACACATGTCAGGGGATGAGGACGAACTCCAGGAAGGGCGAGTTGTAGGGGCCGAACTCCAGGTCCGCGCCGACGAAGGCGAAGCCCATGTGTTCGAGCCACTTGACATGGATGTGGTTGCGAGCGTCGACATAGTTGCCGACGGCATCGAACCCACGAGAAAGCGTAGCGATCCACTCCCGCGAGGCGCGCATGAAGGTCTTCGCGTGCGCAAGCAGGCCCGGCGTGGCGAGCATCCAGACGTGCCCGTAGCGCCAGTCAGGGTCAGGGGGTCCTGGGACGACGCCGAACATGGCGATGGGCGTTGAGCCGTCGAGGACCGTCTTGCAGATGGAGGACTCCACGAAGCCTTGCTGGAGAGCCTCGCGGGCGGACAGGTCGGCGGCCCGCAGGACCTCCACGGCGTCCTCTGGACGCAGGTTGGGAGCCATGCGCTCGATGTCGCGCTCGGCTGAGTCCCTGATCGTTACCCCCGGAGACGGCCGGAGCGGGGGTTGTGATTCATCTCCCACAGACCGCTGAGGATGTTGCACGGGAGGTGTGAGTCAGTGGTGAGGGTGATGGTGACGTCGTCAGGGTATCCGCCCACCTCGAACTCGAACTCGCCGTCACCGAACACGGGAACCGCAGTGGCGGCGTCCCCGGTGCCAAGAGCCTGGGAGGTGAAGCGGGAGGTGAACGCGTCGCCGTACTTGTGAGCGACGGTCACGTTGAACTTCGCGGTCTTGTCGTAGACGACCTTGCCCCCGAGCACCAGAGTCTTCCCCGATGACAGGAGGAACGTGGCACCTCGACGGTCCCCTTCCACGAGCCCACGCGGCTGCGGGTCCGTGAACTGGTACAGCATCGTGTAGCGACGGCCGATGAACAGACGCTTGCCGGTGTGGTCTCCCGGAAGTCGGATGATTCCGGGGCCGCCCCCGAGGAAGTCGATGACGGGGATGTCACGGCCGGTGTCGGCCTCCACGACACGGAGCAGCCCGTCGAAGGCGTCGTCGTACGCCCCAGGCCAGACGAGCGTGATCGACGTGCGGTCGAGGATCGCGTCGTAGGTCGTGCCCGCGTAGTCCGCGGCGATCTCGTGGCGGTTGTCCAGGCGGATCTGGAAGTCGAGTCCATCGTCGACGAGGTCGTCGCCCACGAGCATCGTCTCCAGGAAGGTCCCCGACGGACGGGCGACGACCAGGATGATCTCCGACTGCTGGATGCTGGCGTACTTCACGGGGGCACCCAGGTCCCACCGGCTCCACGCCTGCTGGAGCACCTGCCGCGCCGTCGTCAGGTAACGGAACGGGTACAGCGTGCCGTCTTCCGCGAGGACCAGGAGCAGCCCCAGGGACGGTGACGAGGTCATGTCCACGATGCGCCCGCGGATGAACGAGGGGACAGCATCGGTGATGTCGTCGCCCGCGAGCTCGAAACTCTCACCGCTGGGGAGGATCTCCCGCACACCGCTGAACTCGAAGACGTCGTCCGCAAAGCCCTGCTTCGGGTACGCCATGAAGACGCCGCGACCTGAGCCGACCATGGACACCTCGCGGTACGACTCGAAGGTCATCTTCGGGCGGATCGAGACGCTCTTGTTGGTCAGCGTGGGCGACCCCTCCGCCACGAACTGCGTCCGATCCGACGTGAGGATCAGGCGCTCGTCGATGACGAAGGCGTCGTTGAGGATGGAGACGTCCGTGTGTGACGCGGACGCTCCGACCGGATCGGAGTCGATGTCGTCGAAGACCGTGGTTCGATGATAGTTGAAGAACTGGTTCGTCTCTGACATGACCAGCGACTCGCCGGTCAGGAAACCGAGACGGCTCTCGAAGAAGAGCGTGTCTCGGATCTGTTCGTCGTCGAAGGCGGGGAACGGGTTGGTCCTGTCGTCGCCCACCAGACGCCGCTCGACCTCCATGGGCCGGAGCTCGAAGTAGACACCCTGCGGGCTGTCTGCGAAGTACTTCCACTGGCTGAGGTCGACCTTGCGGAGCAGCTGGTGGGGTAGGGTGAAGGCGTTGATTGTGTCCTCGGTCTCCCAGGGGGAACTCTCCTCCCACCGGCCGTTCCCAAGTTGCCCAGGACCAGCCTCTGCCTGGAACTGGACGTACGCAGGCACAGCGTCATCCACCTTGCCGCTGATGGCGATGCGCCAGCCGTCCCGCATCGTGAGGGGGAGATCGCTCACCTCCCGCACACGCTTCCACAGGAGCTCCATGGCCGTGTTGCCCAGCGAGTCCTCGACCTCGATGGTCTCGAACTCCTCCGCATCGTCGAGGATGATCTCGATGATGTTGCCCTGGACGTTCGTCTCGATGATGTCCGTCAGGTCGCCGCCGGGCGGAGTGTCGCCGCCGTTGGCCTGGAGCCTGTACCCCAGAGCCTGCGCAACTTCCGTTGTCTCGTTCGTTTCGAGTTCCGGCCCGGAGACCCAGGTCCCGCCACTGTTCGCGCAGGCCGTGGCGTCGTTGCCATACCCGTCGACGCAGTAGCCCCCGAGAACCGTGCCGTTCCACGTCTTGCAGTCGGCCTCCACGACCGTGCCGCTCTTCGTGGTGATCTTGACGGTGTACTCGACATCGTACCCGCCGTTCTTGACGAACACGTACGCCCGGTTGCTGGTCGGATCGTCAGGCGTGGTCTCCGTGCGCCGCCCCACAGTCGTCCCTGGGTTCGTCAGGAACGACGAGTCGTTGACCGTGAGGATGGACGCAGACTCCAGCGGGCGACAGAAGTCCGTCCACAGGAGCGACCGGATGCCCTCGGTGAGCCGAGCGCCCCAGGCGTAGATGCCCTTGGCCGCCAGCAGGCTGTCGTCGACGACACGGATGGTAAGGAAGCGCGAGTCTCCCGCACTTACGGCCCCGATCTGGTCGGGGTGGATGCGCATCCAGAGGAGGAAGTCGCCATCATCGTCCGGGGAGGGGATGAAGCCGTGCTCGTAGGTGACTCCGCCATCGCTCACGAACTGTGGGACCCCGTCAGCGTCCCACTCGTAGGTGAGGAACCAGCCGAAGGTCCCCTCGTCGATCTCCAGGGAGAAGCGGACGCCCGCATCCTTCCTGCGGACGAAGCAGGAGAACGTCTGGACGCCCGGGGAGAACGTACCGACTTCCTGGCGGAGCTTGGCGGCAGAGACGAACGACGTCTGAGACACGTCGACATACTCCCGCCCGTCCCCGTAGGGTCCGGCGACGAACGAGGAGGCGACCGTAGCGTTCGTGTAGACCCACCCGGGGACCACGGGCGGCCCCACGTCGTACTCCAGGAACGTCTCGGACCCTGCGAGCAGGTTGGGAGACCGGAAGTCCAGAGCAGGTGTGGTCTCCGACCAGTCGGTCGGGACCGTTGCACTGTGCTCGCGGAACCACTGGGGCGTCGGGCGACCCCTCGCGGCGTCCCACTCCTCGACCATGGGCTGCGCGACGTCGACACGCATGCCGACGAAGCTGCCATTCGTGGGCGGAGGGCCGCCGTCCTGGGCACCCGTGGCGTCGTAGGAGTCAACGCAGGGGAACACCTGGACCTGGAGCCGGTTCGTCGAGAGCTCCGGCTGGGGGTTCCGAAGGGTGACGTAGGCGATGTACCAGCCGCCCCCGCGCGGGATGAGGCCGAACTCGTGCGGCCCGTCACCCTGGATGACGCCGAGGGTTGCCGTGGGAACGACGTCCGGGCCGGACCACACGACGTCCATGGACGTCTGCCAAGCGACGTTGACGTCCTGGAAGGTGACGCGGGTCGTGCCGGTCCACCCGTCGGGGTCGATGTTGTTCGGCTTGAGATAGACCGAGAAGACGTAGTCCTTGTCCTCCAGCGGGCTGTTGCCGCTGTGTCCGGGACCCTCCAGGTAGCACTGGAGGTTGCTGGTGGCCCCCGGGCCGCTGACGGTACAGCCCGCGCCCTCCCAGGGGTTGAGGTCAGCGAGCTCACGCCCGTGCGGGCCAGCGATTGCAGCAGCCTTGACCGCACTGTTGGCGACGGCCCAGTCCGAGGACCCGTGGATGTCCGTGGCCTCGGGGAGGATGTTCTTCGTCGGACCCACGACGGGGTACTCGTCGCCCGTGAGGCCCCACGCCTGGGCGTGGTTGTGCCCGACACGCAGCTGGTACTTCTCGCGCCGGTCGCGGTCGATGGTGTGCCAGCGGTTGAAGCCGGTCTTGCCCTGGTACAGCTGGGCGACGTGCTTTGTGTGGGATCGGGGCGTCAGTCCGGTGATCGTCGACAGCCACGCGTTCTCGATGTCCTCGGCCTGCGACTTGAACCGGACAGCCGGAGGCTGTTGGGACACGCCTCCGATGAGGCTGTCGAGCGTGTCGTGGACGCGGGCCATCAGGAGTAGCGACGGAAGCCCACACGCTCACCCCGGTTGTTGTACCGGAGCGAGGGGTTGAGCTTCATGTTGGCGTCGAGGTTCTCACCCTCCTGCTGCATGAGCTTCGCACGGGCGTCCGTCTCGTCCACCATGAGCATCCGGTTCAGCTGGGGGTCACCCACGCGGCTCATCTGGAACTTGCGAGACGTGCGCTTCGTGATGTAGTCCTGCGCGACGAAGGGGATGTCCTCGAACGGGTGTGCGTAGATGACGTCGACGCTGACGCCGCTCTCGTGGGCGAAGGTCTTGCCCCCCTTGGAGTACACCTTGCCCTGGAGGGCGATCAGGTCGTCCCCCGGGCCGTCCAGGGACAGGATGTCGTCGGGGATCGTGACGGTGCCGTCTGCGGCCGCCGGGAGCTCGACGCCGTAGCACTGGTTGAACCACCACCCCTCGGCCAGCACGGAGCGGAGCTCCCGAGCAAGCGTCGTCTCTGCGATGCGAGCGTGCGCGGGGCCGTCTGCGGACAGGCTGGAGACCGGCGCGAAACCGGAGGCCGCCAGGACCTCGTTGACCGCGTCGACCTTCGTCAGACTGTTCGTGGGCATGGGGATACGCTATTCGCGAATAGCGAACGGAGGGGTGGTGTTGTAGGTAGAGGGGACCCCTGGACGAATCCAGAGGTCCCCGGGAGTCACCTCAGAGCAGGGGACACGGGGGGCGTCAGCCCCCAGTGCTCTACGGCAGCGTGCTGAGGAGCACGTCGTTCGTCATCTCGGCACCGTCGGTGCTCTTGGAGAGCTCGATGGCAGCGCCGGGACGAAGGATGCCGTGCCCGACAGCCTGCTTGCCGAGGAGGAGCCACGCCTGGTACTCCTCCTTCCAGGTCACCGACGTCCGCACGCCCATCAGCTGGACGGTGCCGATGGCCGACTTGTGCATGGCGATGCCCACGGTGTTCTGGAAGTCACCGCGGTAGTCGTTCTGCACCGTCGTGCCGGTGTGCTGGTTGGAGACCGACGTGACGTCCGTCGACGGGATGTTGTTGGACTTGACGATCAGGAAGCCGATGAGGCTGTTGACCGTACCGGCGGCCAGGGAGCCCGACCCGCCGATGTCCTTGTCGATGAGGGTGCCGTCCTCGACGATCATCCGGTACTGCTGCGGACGAAGGTAGAGGGTGCGGTCGCTCTCCGGGACGTCGTTGTTGTCCAGGAGTTCGGCCGCGACACGGACGCCCTTGGACAGCGTGGCGATGGTGCTGTCCATGTCGGCCTGACGCAGGACCTTCCCGATGGGGTGGTCACTGGTCGGCCCCGAGGTTGCACGCGCCGCGAGGCACGCCACCTGGAGCAGCTGACGGTCGTCCGTCTCCGCCAGCGCCCGACCGATCTCGGTCGAGTACTCGCTGCGGAGCTCGTAGTGGTTCATCAGGTCGTCGAGCTCGTCCAGGAGGACGGGCGCGATGAGCCTGCGGTCGATGTGGATCAGCTGTTCGCCGTGCTCCACGTTCGACAGGAGGGTGCCCGAGTCGGGCGAGATGATGTTGACGCCACGGGAGTGGTAGCTCGCGGTCACCTTGCCGATGGCAGGGAACTGAGCGACCTTTCCGCTGGTGATGACGCGACGGCGAACTCGGGAGCGCACTTTGTTCATGCGCTCGAAGGTCGAAAGGACCTCGCCCGAGAACACCTTCAGGAACAGCGCCAGCTTGTCAGCGCCGTTGTTAGCGGCACCGGGCGTCCCGAAACCGACTGCATCGGCCATGGGATGTTACCTCGAAGGGTTGAAGGAAGAGAAAAGGTTGGGGTCCGGTACGACCTAGCCGTCACACAGTCATCCTGTGCCCGAGGATTGTCGGCCCGTGGGCCGGTCCTGGAGCCGGATGCTGGTGGGTTGGGTAGGAAGGGGCCTACTCGCCCGAAGCGGGCGGCAGGTATACGGTGGTGATGCGGATCGTCGACCGCAGTGCGTGGACTGCGATGCGCACGTTCTCGTCCTCGTGCGTCAGCAGGGGCACTGTGGCCTCCATGAGGAGTGCGAGGGCCGCGTGCAGGTCACCCGGCTCGCCCGTCTGGGCGAACGCACGGGCACCGTGGGACGCCCACTGGCACGCCTCCGAGACGATGAGGAGCGTCTGTTGGGCGTCCGGGTTGGACGTGAACTGGGAGAGCTCACGGAACTCGTCCGACGTCACCTCGAACAGGAGGGCCGTGCGTTCCCAGTCCACGACCTCCTCGCCCGTCTCCGGGTTGGTGGTGGTGATGCAGCCGGGGCAGGCAGCGGGCACGAAGAACCCGAGGAAGATGACCGTCAGGATGACGGCGAGGGGATGGATCTTGCGCATCAGAGGTTCGAGGCGTTGAGCCGGGCTTCGACCTGTGCCCGGTAGGCCGGGTCGGTCTCGTAGTAGATGGTCCCGTCGGGTGCGGCCTTCTGCATGGCCTGAGTCACCTGCGACCAGGAGCGGAACGGCTCGATGCCCGTGGCACCTTGGCCGCGACCTTGGGTCAGCGTGGGAGGCCCGCCACCCGCCTGCTGGAACGAGGCGTACATGCCCTGCACGGCCGCCTTGATCTGCGGGAGGTTGTTCGATGCGAGCGTCGCGTTGAACTGCTGGACGGCGTTCGCCTCACCGTGGCGCGACATCCACTGGACCATCTGCTCGTAGTTTTCGGGGCCTCCGGTGAGCCCGTAGACCTCCTGGGCCGCCAGCTGGACCTTCGCGGTCTCCCCCTGGATGTACCCGACGACCATCTCCTCGGGGATGCCGGTCTTCTCGGACAGGGCCTTGACGTCCGTCTCGGACAGGGAGCCCTGCTGCTGGAAGCGGTCGGCGTACTCCTGGAGCACGTCACCCGTGGGGGCCGCCGCGGTGGCCTCCGCCTCGGGTGCAGCCGCCTGCTGCTGGGAGAGCTCGGTGATCTTGGCCTGGGCCGCCGCCTGGGCCGCCATGAGGTCAGCCACGGACTTCCCTGCCCACTGGTCCCCGAGGCCCTCGGGCAGCGGGACGTCGGACCCGACAGCCGGAGCTTCCGGCGGGGCGTCCTGGGCGGCCGCCTGCTCTTCGAGCGTGGGGCCGGTGTCGCCCGCGTCGCCCGCGGAGACTTCGCCGGGAGGCGTGATGGAGGAGAGGGAGGTCGGGGTGTCTTCGGAGGACACGCCGCCGCCGGTGGCCTGGGCCGCCGCCTCGTTCTGGAGGGACAGTTCGGATTCGATGCTCATGAGGGTGCCTGCTGGTTGGCGGTCGCCTTCCCGAGCTCAGTGAGAGCCGTCGGCCCCAGGTCGGACACCATCTGCTGTTGCTGGGCGGCCTGCTGGAGCGCGTGGATGTCTTCCTGGCTGAGGAGGAGACCTTCTGAGGTGACGCCCGCTCCGTTGAGGAAGCGGTCTGCTACTTCGCGTCGATCCATGAGCTCGTTGACGGCCTCGGGACCGAGATTCTCGACGATGTCACGGATGCCCACGCGGAGACGGTTGAGCTCCTGGGCACGAGAGAGGCCCTCGATGCCGGTGATGATGCGAGGCTCGACGACGCCCGCAGGGAGCGTGGGCAGCGCGCCGACCCGCTGCATCCGGCGCATGACGCGTCGGACGAGGGGCATCTGGAACTCGTCGGCCTGGACGGAGAACACGCCGCCGAGGTTGGCTTCGAGCTCGTTCGACAGCGTCCGGATCTCCTCGGCGGTCACGCGCTCGGCGTGCCGCTGGATAGACGTGATGAGCAGGAAGGCGTGCTCCAGGCGACGCTGGACGTCCTGAGCCATCCCCGCGGCGAACGAGAAGTCGTTGCCCTTCTCCATGCGGAGCGCCTGGACGTCCTCGGGGACGCCCGAGCGAAAGGCTCCGGTCGGAGCGTTCTGCACGTCACGGATGCGGGTGCGGCCGTTCGGGTTGACGAGCCAGATGTGGTGCGCAGCGGCCGCGGCTCCGTCGACCAGAGCCTGCGTGAGACCTTCGAGCGTCCGCAGGTCGCCCATGTGCTCCTCTGCGAGCCCGCGGCCGTAGTCCTCGCCGTCGATACGGTTCCACCGCAGGACGATGTAGGGGAGCTCGTCGTCGTCCCAGACGCCCCTGCTGTCCTCCAGGACGGTACCGGATTCGAGCTCCTGGTATCCGTCGTAGCGCCCGTCCTCGCGGAGTTTGGTGACGGTGTACAGGATGACGTTGCGGGAGCCCGCGTGGTTGGAGCCGCTGTCGCCCGTGAGGATGTCGTCGAGGATGACCTTCTTCTGCGTGGCCTTGGGCAGCGCGTTGAAGGCAATCTCCTCGCGGATCACGAGGAGCTCGACGTTGTCGGACGGGTCTCGGCGGCAGCGGTACTGCGACAGCGGGTAGAACTTCGGGGAGCCCTCGTCCGGGACGTAGAGACACCCGTTGCCCACGACGCTGAGGTGGCGGAACGCTTGGTACGCCACGGGCCGGATGCCCATCATCTCGATCTCGGTGCTGACGGCGTTCTCCATCTGCACGAGACCCTGCTCGGCCTCGGTGATGCCGTCGGAACCGTACTCGCGGGCGTAGGCGAAGTGGTTCAGCCCGAGCCGGAAGAAGGGGGCTGCCGGGGGGAGCAGCGTCAGCAGGAACTTCGCGGCGACGTTGTTGATCCCGCGGCTGCCGACGGACTGGAAGGGCGTCGGGAGGGAGTACCCCGAGTAGTCCGTGTGCTGGTTGTGCCCGTCGGGCGGAGCGATGTACGGGATCGTGAGGGAGGCAGCGTCCTGCCCTCGCTCCATGAACTGCTGGTGGCGCTGTGCCATCCCGTCCCAGAGAGCCCGTGCGGCCAGCTGAGGGGCTGCGTCGGGCGTCTGGGGTTGGAGCATCAGCGGGGTAGACTCACTCGGGGCAGGGGGATGCGGAGCGAGGACGTGCCTGCCTTGGCGGACCGCTCACGCCGGGCCTTCTGGCCCGCAGGCTCCGACTCGGTCTCGGCCGTCTTCGCCGGGGGCGGCGGAGCCGGGGGCGGCGGCGGGGGCGGCGGGGGGATCTTGGGAGCGAGGCACATGGGTCAGTCCTGTGCGCCCTGCTGCTGCGCGAGGACCTCTCTGAGCGTCTCGATGACGTCGAGGGCTCCTGCGGCCATCCAGATGGCACGCTCGGAGTCGGTCGCACGGGCGGCGCGGAACGCCTGGGGGAAGAAGTCGATGAGGGCCTGGACGAGGAGGGGGTCGATGGGAGGGAACCGAGCCGCCTGTGCTCGGACCTCTTCCTGGCGCTGGAGCTCTTCGGCTCGGCGCTCGGCTGCGGGTTTCCACTGTGCCATGTGTGACTCGAATCCCCCCTCACGGGGTCAGGATGGGCCATCTGCGGCCCGATCTGCCAATATGACAGGCGCACCTGCCAAAATGGTCATGGGACAATCAAGCGTTTAGTTTCGACCTGCTACAGGTGTGTGTCGTGCGCGGCGCGCGCGATGCGCGCCTCCACCTGCTTCCGCAGGCGGACCTCCAGGGGCTCCGTACTGGTCGGCTTATCCGCCGAAATCCGGTCGGTTTCGACACCAGGATCGACGCCGACGCCCTCGCCCGGCAGCCGTTCTGTGCGCACAGGAATGTCTGTGTGCGCAAGAGCCCGGAGGTGCGCCCGGAGGGACGCCACAGGGCCGGTGCGGCGTCGGAGTTCGGAGGCGAGCTCCTCGGCCGTCGGACAGGTAGCCGCCGCGGCACGCTCCGCGTCGTCGACGATCTGCCCGTTCCGCGCCCACCCGGCGATGTCCACCCGGTTGTCCCGCGTGCGCCTCCAGGCGTGCCTGCTGACCTTCTGGAGGATGTTGAGGATGCACACGTCCTCGGCGTCGATGCTCCCGGACCCGGCCGCCGTGCGGCGGGCGAGGTACGCGTTCCAGAGCTCCGCCGTGCAGGCGTGGTTGTCCTTCGGGTGACCGTAGTCGATGTTGCGGTCCCAGCTGGTGATGCGTGCCGCCTCGTCGAGGATGTCATCAGTCTTGTCGTCGTCGAGCATAGTAGTCCTTGGGCCTACCGTAGATGGTGTACTTCTTCGTCGGACGCCACAGGTAGACGCCCTTGTTCTTAGTGTACTCGCCCCGCCGCAGGATGCGAGCGACGCGTGCGTTCCGCAGAGCCTCAGCCTCGTCGAGTCCCGCCGCCTCGTAGGCGGCGACGACCGCCGCCCAGCTGCACTCGGCGTCCAGGATCTTCGCGGTCTTCTTCGGGCCGACCCCTGGGATGCCCTTGTAGTTGTCCACCGAGTCGCCCATGAGCGTCTGCTCCAGGTGGAAGCGGTCGGCCGCAGCACGACTCACTTCGACGACACCGCGGTCCGGGTGGTCCGGGTTGTACACCTTGCCTGGGATGGACAGCATGTCCTTGTCGATGGACACGATGACCTTGTCACCCTTGATGTGCTTGCCTGTCATCCAGATGCCGAGGATGTCGTCGGCTTCCAGCGTCGGGATGATGAGACCCTTGTACACCTTCTTGATGTACGCACGGACCTCGGAGAATCCCGGAGGCTTGTCCTTCGCAGCCCTGTTGGCCTTGTACTCAGGCATCACCGACTTGCGCCAGTTGCTGTCCCGGTCACTCAGAGCGACGCGGACGTGCGTGGCCCCGATGTCCTCCATGGCAGCCCGGATGCGAGCGTCCACAATCTGACGGGCAGCACCCAGGTTCGCCGTCACCGGCAGGGCCTCCTCGTCGTCGAAGTCGAACCCGAAGTCCGACGCCACCGCCGCGCAGGCGATGTACACGAGGATGTCCCCGTCAATCAGTGCGACTGTCGCCATAGTCGATGCGCTTCATGTTCTTGAGCTTGAGGCGTACCTGCCGGGCGGCCTCTGATCCCCCCTGCCATCGCCGGAACTCCCGGAGGAGCTCGGCCTGGGGCTTCTTCTCGTGAAGGTAAGGTAGCACGGAGTCCACCACGTCGAGCGCACGCTGCCCGTAGACGGTCCAGCAGAACGTCGTGCGGTTCTTCTTGTAGACGGACGGGGAGTCCTGACGGACCGTGCCTCCGTACGTCGTGGCGAAGGCTTCGAGGATGGGAAGGTAGGTGTTCCGCACGGACACCCGGGGCGTCCCGCCGTACCCATCGGACCCCCCAGCGATGAGGAAGCACCCCTCGCCGTCCAGGAAGCCCGCTGCGTACTGCGGCGTCAGTGTGTCTCCGACCATCGTGTCCCTATCTTGGCCTCCCCGTCGATGGGCAGACGGACCTTGAAGAACTCTCCGGCCTTGTGTAGCGCCCACGGGCCAGCAGCAGCGACGACTTCGGCATGTTCGGGCTTGCACTCGGTCTGCACCTCGTCGTGCCAGTGGCCCACCTGGACGAAGTCAGCGTCCAGAGGGTCCATCCACCAGTCGAAGGGGACGAGGTAGCAGTCCGTGATGAGGTGGTCGTGGAAGAAGACCGTGGCCCACTTCATGAGGATGCCGCCGAACGACTGGAGGGCCGTGTTGAGCATCGAGTGTTCCGACCGGACAGCCACCCGGCGACCGTCGAGACCGCGGACCCACCCGTTCTTCTTGCCCGCGGCCTTCACGTCCGTCACGAGGGCGTCGAGGCCGGGGATGCCCTTGAGGAGCGCCTTGCGGATCTGCGCTCCCTTGCGGAACGCCTGGGACCTCGTGTCGTCCCGCCCCTTGCCCGGGTCGTACCCCTGGTCGTACCCGATCTTCCAGTTGCCTGCTCCGTAGAGCCACGAGTAGAACGCCTTCTTGGCAGCGTCCCGGACGGTGCCCAGGAGCTCGCCGTTGAGGTGCTGCCCGATGGCGTCCACAGTCGCTTGGTGGATGTCCCCGTTGAGCACGAGGTCGGCGTACCGCCCCTTGTCGTACGGGTAGAGGTAGTGGGCCAGGGCTCGGGCTTCGAGCCCGGAGGCGTCCCAGCCGACGAGCACCCGACCCTCCGGCACGGTGAAGAGCTCGCGCATCCGAGAGCCGTAGGGTGCGTTCTTTTTCGGAACGCTCGTCACGACTCGGTGGGTGCAGCGGGCCGTCACCGTCCCGTTGTGGATGATCTGCGCAGCGATGCGGCCGTCGTCCCTGACGTGATTGCGCCACGACTGCTCGCCGTGGTCCAGCTGGGACATGCGCTTGACGAGGTCGAAGCGTGCGGCGAACAGCCGAGCCTTCGGGTACGACATGTCCCGGAGCATGTCGTTCGTCAGCTTGTCCTGCCCGGAGTCCGTCTTGAACTCGGGCACCCACCCCTCGTGCTCGACGAGGGCGCGAGCGACCTGCTGCCGAGAGCCCGGGTTGAACGGCACGTCCTTGTGCGTCTTCCCCCGCCACGGCTTGCCAGTCTTCACGTACGACGGGTACGGCACCTTCCACGGCGGGTAGGCTTCGTGCGCCTCCTCGTTGATGTCGGCGTACTCGCCCTGGAGCTCCCGCAGGATGTCGTCGGAGAGCTCCTCGTCGAACTTGAACCCCGCGTGCTCTTGCAGCTGGAGGATGCGAGCGAAGGCGGGCTCGACCCGCAGCGCCCGCTCGTCCCACGTCTGTCCGTCGATGCGCGGCAGGAGGGCCTGCGCGACCTTCGTGTCCTGCACGCAGTAGTCGAGCATGTCCTGGTCGAAGGTCTGGAAGCGGTCGGGGTCCTCCGGCAGGTACTCCCCCTTCCGGATCTTCATCCGGTATCCCCACGCCTCCAGCTTGTGTGAGCCGAGCAGCTGGCCCGGCATGTCGCCCCGCCTCACCCGCTTGTAGTCACCCACCTTGATGTCGGGCCAGACGTTCCGGCAGTCCACCAGAGTGTCTCGGGCGAACGGCAGGGGCGGCGCGTCGGGGTAGAGCTTCCGGACGAGGGGGATGTCGTACCCCAGGATGTTGTGCCCGATGACGCCGTCACTCGCAGCGAGCCGCTCGATGCCCTCCAGGATCGTGCCATGCTTCGGGCCGACGTCGTCGTCCTCGTGGTAGCACGCCACCTTGCCGGTCTCCACGTCCCTCAGGACGATGCAGTGGATCTTCGTCGCCGCGTCCAGGAAGCCGTCAGCTTCCACGTCGAAGACATAGGTGCTCACCTGTACTCGTCATCCTTGTCGAGCTCCTCGATGGCAGCGGCGTGCTGCTTGAGGAGGTAGATGGCGCTGGGCGAGAGGTGCTCGACCTCGCCCGCCTTGAACGTCTCGATCCAGGTGTCGTGCAGGAACTCGCACACCCCGGCAGCACGCCCCTTGCACGGCTGCTTCGAGAGCGTCGCCCCCGACCGGACCGGCACCCGCACGCCGCAGTGGACGCACCGCACCATCCCAGCCTGTCCCTTCCATCGTCCGCCTTCCTTTGCGTCACTCACTCGAAGTCTCCCGTGTGTTCAGTATCAGTGTCGAAGTCGTGCTCGTCGTCGTCGAGTGCAGGCAGCATACGGCATCGGTCCTGGTGCCAGCGAAGTTTCCCCGCGATTCCGGTGTTCCCCGTCATACGGCACTTGAGGGTGCGGAGGGTGGCGATGTTGCGCTCCTCCTCCTCCTCGGCCTGTTGGTTGCGCTCCAGGGCGATGACGTCGTTTGACAGCGCCTCGATCATGCTGCTCCCCCGGAGGTCCCCCAGCGTCACCGGGCGGCCCTCCTCGAACCCGCGGCCCTGGTGGGGACGCTTGAGGTGCGACACGAGGAACACCGAGACGCCCGTCTCCTCCGTGAGCGACACGAGGTTCGTCAGCAGGACGTCGATGGCCTTCCGGTCGTTGTCCCCGGTGTCCTGCCCGGCAACTACAATGGTCAGGTGATCCAGCACAATCCGGCGGACATCCAGACCACGAGCCATGTAGCGCATCGTGTTGATGAGGCGCTCGCTGGCGACGCTCCCGTTGTGGTTGTCGAAGACGACGCGGTCACCGAACTCCCGCTCGAAGACCTCCTTGATCTCCTCCTCGGGGACGTCCGCGCACGTCCGGAGGTGCAGCGGCTTCTCCATGGCGATGGAGCAGAGGCCCGTGATCTGACGGCGGACGGGCTCCTCCAGGGCGATGATGCCCACACGCTCCCCCGCGGGGAGGTGCTTGAGCATGGCGACACACTCCTCCCGGACCCAGGAGGACTTGCCTGCCCCGGTGCCAGCACAGACCGTGATGATCTCCCCGTCCCTGTGGCCCTCCATCGTCTCGTCCAGGACGGGGTGGGAGTACGGGATCGACCGGGCGACCCCCTGCTTCGTGTAGAGCTCCCAGGCTGCGTCCCCCCAGACGAGCCCCTCGGGCTGCCAGAGCCTTGCGTCCCACATGGCGTCGACCAGAGAGCGCCCCCCGAGCTCCGTGAGGACCTCGTTGGGGTCCTTGCGGTCGAGCGTGGCGATGTGGACCTTCCCCGGAGGGAGGAGCAGAGCGGCCTCCTCCGCGGCCTCACGGCCCGCCTCGTCCTGGTCGAACATGAGGACGATGCGCCCGAACTGGTCGAGCCAGTCGATCTCCAGGGGCAGCTTCTTGATCGACTTCGCCCCCTGCACCAGGGACACGACCGCCCACTTGTTCCCCTGAGCCTGGGACACCGACAGGGCGTCGAGCTCCCCCTCGGTGATGACGACGGTGCGCTTCGGGCCGGGCCGCCAGAGGTGCCGCCCGAACAGCACGGCGCTCTTCACGTTGCCCGTCGTGCAGAAGACCTTGTCCTTGAACCGGAGCTTCTGCCCGACGAGGCGGCCCTTCGCGTCGTAGTAGGGGGCGACCTGGCACCCCGCCATCTTGTGCGTCTCGGGGTGCTTGGCGTAGCCGACGCCGTACCCGAACTTCTGGACCGTGTCGAGGTGGAGGCCGCGAGACGGCAGGGCCTTCGGCCGAGAGGCTACGAGCTTGCCGAGGTAGTGCTTGTCCTCAGGCTCGCCGTCCTCGTCGGGGGAGGGCGTGTAGTGCTCGCACGACCAGCAGTAGTGGTGACCGTCAGCGTAGAGAGCGTTGGCGTCGCGGGAGCCACAGGCAGGGCAGGCGACATGGCGTACGAACTTGAGCCAGTCAGCGGAGCGCGTACGAGAGGATGAGGAGTGCGTCGGCATTGGCGTGTGTGATCTTGATGTCCGGGTAGAGCTCCTGCGCCCGGACCTTGTGCTTGTTCTTCTTCTCGGTCTTCGTCAACCCCATGCTCCGGGGGAAGACGAGACCATGATGCTCCTGCCACGTCCTCGGAAGGACGAGGTCGGGTGCGGCCGGGGTCAGCATACGGAACCCCAGCTGCACCGCGTAGTACCAGCCGCCGAAAGTGAAGGCGGCCCGCACTCCGTCCCTCGGCATCGAGTGAACCTTCTCGATGATGGTCCGCCCGACGCCGAGGGATGAGAGAGGGCCTGCGATCAGGTCATGGAGCTCGTCCAGCGTGGACGGGCACTTCCATGTCCGCGTCCAGTCCCCACAGGAACTGCTCGCGGCAAAGCCCCCCGACTTGCCCGGATCGCAGGCCAGGACGATCACTCGAACTCGGACTCGTCGTCGATGCCGTTGCCCGGCGAGTCGTCGTTCGGCACCAGATCGTCCGGGGCCTCGTCGTTCTCGAAGCCGAACGCCGAAGCATCCACGTCACCGGAGCGGAGCTCGCGGACCTGGACGGCCGCCATGCGGAGCGACACGCCGTACCCGATGGTGGGCATCCAGAACGGCATGGCGAACCCGCCGATGACGAGGGTCGATCCGCCGAAGATGAGGGTCTTCTCCGGGTCGATGGGGCGACCGTAGCGGTCCACGAGGTCGGGCCGCTGCTCGATGGTCCGCTCGTCCGGGCGGCCCTTGCTCACGGTGTAGGCCGCCTTGAGCTTGAACCGGACGTCGGTGTAGCCCGGGACCTCCACCTCGTCGTCCTCACCGTCCGCGGCTTCGACGCGGTCCACGGCAGGACGCCACGGGCGGTCGGCCACCTTCTTCGGCTTGCCGCCCTGGAGGTGCTTGCGCTCCAGGAACTCGGAGGCAGCCTCCTCCAGGAACTCCTCGATCCTGTTGATGAAGGGCTCGATGTCCTCGTCCTTGCAGCGCAGGACGGTCTGGTATGCGCCGACGGCGTCGAACTTGGTGTCGGGCTGGTTGAGCCGCGGGAAGCGGGCGACCCCCTCGGGGGTCTTGAACTTGAGTCGGGGCTTGCGTGCCATGGTATCCAGTGTCGTTGGTGGTGGTCTACGCGAACGCGTAGGCCGAGGCTCTGATGGACTGCACGTCGAACTCCCCCCGCGTGGGGGGCTCCGGGAGCTCGACGCCGTCCGGAAGGGACTCCAGGACCTCCGACCGGAACCGGGCGAGGAGGTCAGGTGTGAAGGTGTCAGCGTACACGAGCCGGATGACCTTCGCAAGACTATCTGCGTCGGCCGCGTGCGTCCCGTAGCTGTCGTGGATCATGCAAAACGAACCGATACCGCGCTCCGCAGCCCGGGTGAGAATCCCGACCATGCAGGCAGCATCGAGCGAGTGAATGTAGTTAGGAGCCACGCCATCCAGCTGGTCCGAGGCGCGGAGACGGTCCGTGTCCTCCCGGACGTTCGAGTGCCGCACCCGGTCACCGATGACCGTGCGGATCTCACGCGTCGCGTAGTTGAGGTACTCCTGGCGGACGACGAAGCCGACGGGGGTCGTCCACTGGAGCGGGACGTCATGGTCCGTGGCGATCTGCGCGACGGCGCGGAGCCACTCCATCGCCGCACGAGCTCCGTGGAGCGTGCGCCCGATGGCCGACCAGACGACGGGGGAGAGCACCCGGACCATGTCGAAGGACTCGTCACTCGCTCCCTGGGAGTCGAGCCACGCCCGCAGGTACTTGCGACATGAGTGCGGACGAGCTCCGTACGGCAGCGTCATGACGGGACGCTTCGTCGCAGTCCGAGGCAGCCGCCCGTCACACAGGTCGAGGATCGCACGAGCGATGTCGTCGTCCCCTTCCTTGGTGCCGCCGTGCTGTGCGATGAACTGGAGGTGCTCCGTGGCCGTGTCAGCGACGTCCTGGTAGATGTCCCTGGGCTTGGCGGTGGGCGCGACGTTCGTCGCCTGAGCCCCCTCACCGTCCCGCATCAGGAGCGAGTACAGCTGGAGTCCGTTGTTCGTGCCGTCCATGGCGATGGGCAGCCGGGACATCATCCCGTACCCCTCCTCCAGGAAGCGCCCCCACTCCAGGCAGAATGCGAGGAAGAGCCACGGCTTGTCCGCCTCGGTCCACCACAGGCAGTCGATGGGGTCCTCGTAGACGGCGTGGATCTTCTCCCTGTTCGACTCGATCCACGCGAGGCGCTCGTTGTACGGGAGCTTGTCCGCCCCCCAGACGTTCGCCCCGTGGATGGCGAGCCACTTCGCCCCAGTCGGGTCGAGCGGCTTGGCTTCCGAGAACGTCAGGAGAGCTCGGGAGAACTCGGTACCCTGGGGGTGGAGGAAGTTGGGCGTCGTGTAGATACGCCCCCGCCAGTCACAGTGGTGGGGGAAGTAGACGTGGGACTTGCCCCTGTAGTGCTCCGCGATGAACAGCGTGCGGACCGTGTCGAGGCGACGGGACCGCTCGGCGTTGTTCCGCTCGTGGATGACGGCCGCCTTACGTCGCCAGTCCTTGCGGGCTGACTCGTTCGTCTCGATGTCCTCGGGACGTGTGGGGATCGGCATGTCCTCCCGAGCGGGGAGTCCGGGGACCTCCACGCTCGCATCCCAGAAGTGCCGGGCGACCTCGTAGACGTCCTGGTTGATCCTCCAGGCCGTGTTCTGGAGGATGTTGACGGCATCGGCGGTCCTGTTGTACGCGTGGTGGGGGACCACCTTGGCGTGCGCACGGCGCATGAACTTGACGAGCGGGCGGCGCACCAGGATGTCGGTATGGTAGCCGCCCCCGTAGAGGCCGTCCCATGGGAGCGGCGGCTCCAGCGTCGGCATCCAGAAGGGGAAGAGGAACTCGTGGTCCTCGTGCGACTTCTCCAGCCACGCCATCGTCTCGGGGCGGGGCCGTATGTTCTTGACGACCCGCACGCCCTGGCGGTGCTCGACCTCCTCCACCAGCCCAGCCTCCGCGAGGAAGATGTCGAGACACACCATCCCCACACGCAGGGCGATGCGCCGAGGCCACGGCTCCGACTCGATGGCGTCCTCCCTGTTCGCCACGAGCTTGAGCACACGACGGCGGTGCTCGTACCCGGAGCGGGAGGTCTGCCGGAGGAGCTTCTTGAGGAGCGGGCGAGCCTCCCGTGCCATCTGCCGGAACAGGAGCTCGTCCTCGATGCGCCGCCCGATGGTGGTGGCGATGGACGTGAAGGACCTGGGGCGGCTGATGGCGTCGAGCACGACGGTACAGGCGATGAGCGCGGCGGTGTCCGCACCGCACTCCAGGAGGCCAGGGAACGCCTGCCCCTTGGCCCGCCCGCCCTTGGCAGTCTCCCCGTCGAGCCACTCCTGGACTCCGCGGGCGACCTTGCCGACGGCGGCGCGGAGGAGGTGGCGGCCCGCCGGAGTCGTGGACTCGCGTTCCTTCTGGCGGGCACGCTCCACACGGGAGCGGTACGTGTCGGCCCCGAGGCGGGACATGTACCCTTCGGCTTCGATCTCGTGGTCGGTGAGGTCGGGCATGGCTCCGGTGGGTGAAGGTGGGGGGACGCCGAGTGGTGGCGCTCTGCGCAGGGGAGGAGCGGCCCCTTGAAGCGCGGCGCTCGGCCTCCCGACGACCCCCCAGAGGGGTCAGGTGACCCCTAGAGAAGCGGCTTGAGGACCGTGCGCAGGGCGCGGAACTTGCGGCCGTCCTCGAAGATGGTGCCGCCAGCGATGTCGAAGATGTTCTGGTGCTGCGTTGCCGTCATCGACAGCTTGTTGCGCTTGCGCTCGCAGAGCCGGAGGAGCTTCTTGGCGAGGTTGGCCGTCAGCTTGTTCTCGGCGGCAGTCGCGTTGTGCTGGCGGAGGTCCCCGTACACGAGCTTCTTCGCGTGGAGGGTCTGCTTGTCGGTGAGGGTGAGGATCGTGTCTGTGATGGTCATGTCTCTGAGGTGGGTTGTCCTCCCCCGATGCGGAGGAGGTGGGAGCTCCCGGGGAACCGCCCCGGGCCGGGCCTCGCACGGTCGTTACCTGCGCTGCGAGACGGTGCGCAGGGATTCTCGGAAGAGCTACCCCCGAGTGGTCAGCTGAGGCGCTGGAACCCGCACACGGCGAGGAACTGGTTCGCCTCGGAGAGCATGTAGGCCGACAGCGGCACGTTCTTCTGCCGGAGCATGGAGAACAGGTGGCCGATGATGTAGCACGCCTGCGTATTCCGCTGCTCGGGCGTCAGCTGCTCGACGGGCACGTCCGGGTAGTTCGCCGTGGCGACGTACCCGTGCTGGGCCGCGGGCTGCGGCTGGGCGGGCTGGTGCCCGTAGCCCGGAGGAGCGGGCGGCGGAGCCATGCCCGCGGCGGGCTGGAGGTACACCGGAGGTGCCTGCGACGGAGCGTAGGGCTGGGCCTGCGGCATCGCCTGGGGCGGTTGCGGGGCCACCGGAGGCGGCTGCGGGTGCTGCGGGTACGCCGGAGGGACGTCCACAGGCGGAGCCGGGGCCGCCGCGGGGGAGCTCGACGGGAACCCACCGAGGGTGAAGTCACCGTCCCCTGCGTACTTGGAGTCGTCCCGGTTGTGGGAGAGGTCGGGCTTCGTCTCGCTGGCTCCGACCTCGCCGGTGCCTCCGCGGGCGATGTCGGCCTTCGCCGCGTCCTTGAGGGCTTCCGCCTCTTCCGGGGTCATCTTGGGGATGTCGGTCATGATTCGTCGAGAGTGCTGATGGCGTCCTTGTAGACGTCGGTGTTCAGGTGGGCGTAGCGCATGGTGGTCACCACGCTCTTGTGCCCCAGGAGGTGCATGACAGTGTAGATGTCCGTCCCCTGCCGTACAAGCCTGGAGGCGAACGTGTGTCGGAAATCGTGGAGCCTGACGTCCTCGATGCCCGCCTTGCTGCGGACCTTGTCCCACAGGTGGTTCAGCTGGGACTTCGTCCAGAGGTGGGCGAAGAGGACGGGAGCGTGGGTCTCGTCCTTGTGACAGGACAGCGCCGCCGAGAGGCGCGAGGTGCAGGGCACCGTGCGAGGGCGCCCGGACTTCGAGCGGGCCACCGTGATGCGATCCCAGATGCCGCCGAGGTCGGACCAGCGGAGGGCCAGGGCTTCGCCGACACGGAGGCCGGAGTCAATGAGCAGGGTGAGGAACACAGCGAACTCGGGCTGGCGCAGCTCGTGCGCCGCATCGAGGAACCGCTCCTCCTCCGCCTTGTCGACCACCCGCTCCATGGTCTTCTCCTCGGGGAGCCGGGGGATCTTCGGGACCTCGGCGATGGCACCCAGATCCTTGGCGACGTGGAGGATCTTCGAGAGGCACGCGAGACGTCGGTTGATGGTCCCGTTGGCGCGGCCCTCGTTACGGCTCTCCCCGATGGCGTTCGACACGCTGATCGCGTTGGGGAACTTGGTGTATTTCGTCGTCCACCACTCCATGAGTCGGATGCACTCGTCCTCGTTCTTGCTGCCCGCCCAGTGCATGTTGTAGCAGGCGGTCGCGCACTCTTTGAAGGTTATCATCGCTTCACGAGCTCCAGGTCGTAGCCCAGGCTCTGCGCCCAGGCCATCATGTTCGTGTAGGTGGGGACGCTCCAACCCGCCTCCCAGGAGCGCAGGGTGGACGGCGCGCAGCCCAGCTTCTCCGCCAGCGCCTTCTGCGAGGGATACTGCTGCTCGCGCTCGCCCTTGAGGAACGCGGCCCACGCATGGAGGAGGTGGCGCGTCTCCCGGCTCTCTGACAACATCGCCATGTCAGCCTCCGAACTCCGCGACGATGCTGTCGTCCTCCCGGACGACCTGCACGCGACAGCCGAGGGCCTCGATCCACGTAAGCCAGCCGAAGACGCTCGGGACGTTCTGCTGGCACTCCCAGTTGCTGATGCTGGATGCGGCGACGCCGAGGCGCTCGCCCAGCTGGTGTTGGGTGAGCTCGGCCGAGACCCGCTCGTTCGACAGGCTGCGTGCAGATGCTCGCATGAAGTCAGACGCGCTGGCTCGGCCGGGCTTGGTTGTTTGGGGTCCGCTCATGAGGCCCATTGTAGTCCCGCCCCCGAGGGGGGCAAGGACTACTTGGGAGAAACTGTCAGGGGCCGACCTGCACCACGGTGTCCGTCACGTCGCCCGACAGCGGAGCCGCGGTCGTCCCGTGGTGGAGCACCGGGATGTCGGTGACGCGCCAGAAGTCCTCGACAGCCTCGTCGGTGCCGGGAATGTTGTTCGCCACGTACGTCGCCGGGGTGTCCCGCACGACGACCTTACCGCGCCCGTAGAAGGCGTTGTTGGTGATGTAGGCACCGCGGGCATCGAAGATCCGCACGAGGGCGGCGGAGTCGTCGGTGTAGTCGTCGTGTGTGACGATCAGCTGGTTGCCCGTGACGACGACCCACCCGTTGCCCGGGAGCGTCCCGAGGGCACCGTCGGCTCCGAAGCCTCGCGTGCCTCCGTAGGTCGGAGCGACGACAGCGTCGACGCCGATACCCACGAACTTCTCGTTGCCGCCATAGCCGCGGCTGTCCACCGTGATGATGTTGTTGGTGATGAGGAGGTTCGTGTCGTACGCGCCCGTCTCCATGACGATGCCACCACCAGGAGTGAGGACGTTGTGGGACGTCGCCTTGCCGAAGTCGCGCATGATGCACCCGTCGATGGTGATGGCGACAGGCTTCCCGGGCCACGGCGTCCCGTACTGCGGGTCGTACTCCAGCCCAGAGCCCGTGCCTCCGCCCGGAGTGAACTCCAGGGGGACCGAGCCCGGACCGTTGGCGATCCAGTCGTCCTCGTGCGGACGGCAGGTGTACTTGAAGCACTGCCCGCCCTGGCCCTTGAACCACACCCGCTTGATGTTGATGTTGGGCTTGATGTAGGGACTGGGGTTGGCCTGCGCCGCCGTGCCGTGCATGTAGATCGAGTGCTCACGGCAGTTGGGCATGTCGAACGTGCAGTCCGTCATGTTCAGGGCAACCTGATACAGCTGCATCCCCCAGTCGAGCTGCGAGTCACCCTCGAAGTGACAGTTGACGAAGTCGAGCCGGAGGGACTGGTCCGAGAACTGCCCACCGTCGGGCGTCATGACGCAGTGCTGGATGCCAGGGGCGATGCGGAAGCCGACGAGCTCGATGTACCGAGCAGCCGCGCCGATCTTGAGGGCCTGGGCCGCCACACTGTTGGGGCGAATCCACTGGCCTTCGTAGTTGGCGATGAGACGCAGGCCGTCGTACCCGTCCCACCAAGAGGCGGACAGAGGGGCCTGTCCAGCGCCCGTGGACGTGCCGATGGCGAGGGCTCCCAGGTCGCCGGGCGACGGGAGCTTGATTTC